>QIAN01000517.1 GCA_003225005.1 Acidobacteriota bacterium
AGGATGACCATTCGCGATTCGGCTGGCACAATTTGCGGCATAGTCTTGCGACATTTTTTGGGTCAAACGAGGTTCATACCTCAGTCATCCAAACAATGCTCCGCCATACGAAGCCGCAGACAACGGCTCGATATATTCATGCGGTGAACCTGAAGCAGATTGAGGCTCAGGGAAAGTATCTGGATGCGATAAAGATTGTGGCGAAAGATCCACATCGGGCGGCTTGAGTGGGTATCGGGTTGGAGTTCGGGTTGAAAACCAACCGCGGGAGCCATTCATCCTTCGTAAGTGACTGAAAAAGAATGGCGGGGACGACGAGACTCGAACTCGCGACCTCTGCCGTGACAGTGAGCGATTCATAAGTACTTGCAAGGACTTACAAGAGCACGGACGGCATCCTAAGTCATTGCAAGGAAGTCTTAGACATCGTTATTGTGTACCTCGATGTGTACCATGCTTTCCGAGGATTCCGAACCTGTGAACGACTGAAAGGCCCATGCCTTGACGTGCCTTATTTGGCAAAAGCTCTTGATGGTCTGGGAAGCTGAATCCATTTGCATCAATTCGAGCGCTGCGGACACACCCGCAAGTCAAACAAAATTCTTACCGTTCTCATTTTGCTATCACGCTCGACATTTACATCGTCTCTTGACACATCAGGGGGCAAGATCGTCCGGTTTATTTTGAAGAATTCGTCCAGCTTGGTCCTGTCAAAAACCTCTCCGGGTTTGGGAAGCGATTCCATCAATTTCTCTCGTGTCACAGCATTTACGCCCAGAAATTCAATGCTTCCCACATGGTATGGCACCTGCTGGTCGATCTTAACCACCAAGTCGACGGTCTTGCGGTCTTCCTCAACCTCAGTGTTCGGCTCTGGAGTCATATCCACGTAGCCCTCTCGCCCATAGACTAGCGCGAGGTTTTGCAGACCAGATCGGACTTTTTCGACACTGAACAGTTCGCCTCTTTGAAGTGGAATGAGACCTCGCAAGACCTCGGGCGATATTACGAGAGGATAGCCGCTATCCGTGGACACGATTCGGATGTCTCCCATTCGGTATTGCGGTCCGGGCGTGGCACTGATAGCCACAGCAGCACCGACGTCTGCCTCTTCGCTCCATAATACTGTTAGCTTTGCTGCCGCAGTAACTTTGAAATAACCCCGATTTCGGAGTGCTCCCCTAACAGGAACTTCTGCGATCTCGTTCGCCAAATCTTTCTGGTAGGCACTGTCCGCATCCGGCTTGAACACGCGCCTTCCCAGCTCCGCCGAAATCTCCTCTTGAGCATCCGCTGGAATGTCGTCATTCGGATCAAATTCCACGCGGGTCACATGTACTCTGACCTGAGCAGGCGCTGGTTGCATCTCCCGGATTTCTTGAGCCAATGTAGGATACGGCAGGCATTTCTCAAGTCTCTTCGGCAACTGTCCGAACGCACATGGAAGGCAAGCCAGAAACAAAGCAGCGACGGGAAGCAAGCTGCGTGGCAGCATGCAACAAATATAGGCCCGTGCTTCCCAGTCTTCAAGAAAACTTATAGTAGGGGATTGGCAGAGATGGTGGGATCGAAATTGAATCCCTACTTTCTAAGTCCAACAAAGAAAACGGCGTAGCACCGCCGCCTCATTCCAATTGGAGCCTCATGGAGCCTAGTCGTGGTCCCAAGCCACGAAGATTGGTAGAGGCGGTGGGGATCGAAACTGGAAGCGACTCATTTTACGGTAGTTCTCTCCGAACCCGAAAGGCTCGCAACCGTTCCTGATGGAGTAGGGCAGGGTAGAGGCGGAAAGGGGGGACTTCTGAGAGGCTTTCTCGGCCGTTGACCTTTACCGAGCCCGAGAACTCAAGCCGGTGGACCCATCCACCGATACTACTCCGCCGGCCAGAGGAGCCGTTACTTTCCCCTTCAATATAAGAGACGTAATGTACAATTGCATTCTCAAATTGGAGATCCCTATGAAGACGGCGCCCGTCAGGGTCAGCCGCGGCAGCGTGTCTCTTTTGTTCCCTTGGTTGACGACCTTGCTGCTCGTTATAATGCTGTGCGGATGTGGTGGAGGCACGTCATCCGCACCGCCTCCGCCTCCCCCGCCGCCCCCGGCATTCCAACCTCGACCGTTTCCCGGCGATTTTTTCATGCGCTTGCCAACCGCTGCGGGTGACGGGCCAATCCCGGCGGCGGTTTACGACCAGGCGCTCAAAGAGATTTTCGTCAGCGACCCAAATTTCAATTCCGTTGAGGTGTACTCGACGGTGGACGGCC
>QIAN01000518.1 GCA_003225005.1 Acidobacteriota bacterium
TCGCCGGCGGCACCAAGGCCCTGGTGTTCCAGCTCGCCTCGCTCACCGATGTGCACTGGACCATGTCCGGAGAGGTGGTGCTGATGACCCTGCTCGGGGGCCTTGGCACGGTGTTCGGGCCGGTGGTCGGCGCGCTGGCGGTCGTCACCATGGAGAACTACCTCGCGCAGCTCGGCGCCTGGGTGACGGTCACGCAAGGGGCGATCTTCGTGCTGTGCGTGCTCAGCTTCCGGCGCGGCGTGATCGGCGAGATCGCGCGCTTGATCCGCCGGCCGCTCTAGCTCAGAGCCAGTCGGGGGCGGGCAGCCCCTTTTCCTTCAGGAAAGCGGGGTTGAATAGCTTGGACTGGTAGCGCGGAACCTTCGATGACTTTGGCGGACGAGAGGATGTCGGGAAGCCGAAGCTCTGCGTGGCCAATGCGCTGTTCCAGGATGAACCCTCGTTCGAGGTACGGCCCGTACAGCGCAGTGAGGTATCCGGTAACTGGTGGCTGCTGCCGCGTGCCCGTCAACGAGTTGATGGGCAGAACAGCTTTAGTCATGGTTGTCCCTTTATCCAAGTCGACGACCACAAGTTCTTTTGATGCCCATTGCACATCGATATCGGGATTAGGTGCCAATCGAATAGTTACCGAGGTCTGATCCGCACCGATCGCATTGATGATCACGTTCAGATAACCGACTTCCGGGATTTCGGAACAAAGCGCGCGCTATGGGCGTGATCTTCATTGGGGCCTAACCGACGAAATGGGTCTAACGCTCGCGATGACGCGCACCATGCGGAGCGCGGAGCTGCGCGCGGATGGTGTCGCCGTCGATCGCAAATATACGCACGCAATCAGACCTTGTTATCAGACCTTCTTCGAGGCCGCCTTGGCATGCGGCGGGACTCCATATACGTTGTTAGGCAGCATTATCGACGCCGGTGGCAGCGCCCCAGGTTCGATTGATCCACCAAACATTGGAAAAGCCGCCGCTCGAAAGGCAGGCAGCCACTGCTTCGTCATCGAGAACCGAAACCGTGGAATGCTGCAGCCACCGCCCGGGAGGACCCTCATACCTTAAACATATCTGGACTTTTGTGCCTCGCCGAGAGACCCCATCGGCAAACAACTCGATGTCGCCAATCGTCCCAATTCGGCCAACTTCAACCGTCGAGAGCCATGTCGGATCGTAGCGCTCAAATAACAACCTCCCAGCCGCCTTCAGATGACGCCGGCAGGCTTTCAGCTGTGCGGTCCGAAGGCCGTCGTCCGCAACATTGATAAGGTTGCTTGCCAGGAGCACCGCATCAAACGACTCTTTCAATTCGAGATCCTCGATGTTCGAACAGATGGTCGTTGTGGCCGGGGGTACATGGGCCAACATCTCCGGCGAGTTGTCGATGGCTGTGACGTAGTAGCCCTTGGCCAGGAGTTCTTTTGTCATTCGACCGACCCCACAACCCATCTCTAAGACGCTTGCACCATTCGGAATCTCCGCGGAGATGAGTTCGACCTCGCCGAGATAAGGCAGCCGCAGATAGAGATCCACGGGGGATCCATCCCGGGTGACCGGCCCTGAGTCGATAGCTCGAGGCCCGGCGGTTACCTTGTGCGACATCTTCGCAATGCTGCCCAACGGTTGAGCTAAGCGCCGCGGACGCGGCGGTTTGGGCTTGGCACTTTATCCCCCACGCGTGCGCTCCAGCGATTTGTTAGGTGTCGGCTATTGCCAATTAGCCGCATGCAGGTTGCTCGAGAATAGTTGATCTTTCGCGCTCGGCGAGAGCGATCCGGTAAAGAATTTCGGGCTTAGGTTCATCGCTGAGAACACACCCTCAATGAGCTCATCTACGTCTTCCAGCACGAGAATGTAGCTCGGCACATTAAGAGTCCCGGTAGTTGGTGTAGTTGCGTGGGCGCGAAGCAATACTAGCTGCATGTTTGCGCCCTTCTGCGCCATTGAATCTGGGTAGCGAAGCTCTTCAAACTTATGCAGTGCGTTGATCGTTGCGGCATGCGTGAGCGTGACCGCTGACGGATATGCGGCGGCGAAGGCATCCCACAATCTCGGCAGGCTATGCCCGAGCGCCTTCATTTGTGACATGGAGTAACTGGGCGCCAAGCTCGCTTTCAGTGCCATCTCGACAGCGTGGTGCAACAGATTGCCGAGTACGGGGATGAGTCGGTCGAGGGCCGCCGCGCGACCCGCCACGAAGTATTGAACCGCAAGCTGGGCAAAGTGCAGTCTATAGTCGTCAGGAGTGGGGGTAGCCATGCGAGCCGACACCTAACGTCTTGGTGAACGGCGGGCCAAGGGCACGGATATTCGATGAGGCACGACGCTTGCGGCCCGTCCGTTCGACCTTGAGTTAGACCGAACCTTTCGATTCATATGGTGGGGGCAACGGCAGCCGCGTCGCCAAACTGCCCCTTGAGTCGCCGCACGAACTCGGAGTATGCCGCTTTGGTGTCGGGACTGAACGATTCCGCTGCCTCGGCAAAATAGACCTCAATTTGCCTCTTGTCTGTCTCGGGCGTGAAGACTATGAAATATCCGCGTCGGGGTCGGGACTCGCAAACAAACTGGCCTTTGGGTGGTTGTGGAGGGCCGACGGCATCCATACGAGTCAATCCTAGATCACGGCATAGTTGTTCGAGCGCAGTCACATCGCTTAACGGGTCTGTGCGCTGGGTGATGAAGAAGGTTACGGACGTTGCCGGAATACAACCGCTCAAGCCGGCAAGCACTAAGAGG
>QIAN01000519.1 GCA_003225005.1 Acidobacteriota bacterium
GGAAAAAACTCTGCTCAGTTCGGATTGCAGTCTGCAACTCGACTGCATGAAGCCGGAATCGCTAGTAATGGCGTATCAGATCGACGCCGTGAATACGTTCCCGGGCCTTGTACACACCGCCCGTCACATCACGAAAGTGAGTTGTACTAGAAGTCGCCGCGCAAACCGCAAGGATGCAAGCGCCCAAGGTATGACTCATGATTGGGGTGAAGTCGTAACAAGGTAGCCGTAGGAGAACCTGCGGCTGGATCACCTCCTTTCTAAAGATAGCGCCTGCTAACCCGCTATGGTGTGCGGTCTATGCAGGCCAACGCATCGTTCGCTCTCACGGGCTTACGATGCAACGTTCGATTTACAACTTCGGGCAGATTCTGTCAGATCGTATCGAGTCAAAGAGAAAACAACTCAATTTGTGCGTTTAGGGCTCCGACTCGTCGGAGCCCTTTTTGTTTTTGCTAGCATGTTGAAAGTAAGATGAATGACCTGCTGGCTACGGAAACGAAGGCCCGCAATTTGTTCGAGAGCAGAATGACTTTAGAAAAACTATTCTCTGATATCGGCGATGTAATAGTTAGGATAGACAAAAGTACCGAGCGATTTCGTACCTTTCAGCCCGGCGTCGGTCCCTATGGTGAACCTCAACTGGTTAAGCTTGTTGCTGCACACCTCAAACAAATCCCGAAATATGGCGCATCCCTTCGGACAATGCGCACTCCCGATCTCCTGATTCCGGACAGTCGGGCCCTGGAATTCAAAATAGCCCGGCCCTTTGGAGACAATGGGAAGGAAGCGGAAAACTGGGCGATCAATCTTCTACATCCGTACGTGGGGAACGTCAGCTCGTTGGGTGACTGTCAAAAGCTTGCAAAATATAGAGGTCCTGAGAAACGAGCTGTAATTGTCGTGGGATACGAGCCTATGCCGCCGGTTATCGATCTAACCCTCCTCGTGCGATCTTTTGAGGCAATCGCAGAGCACGTGCTCGGCCTAAATTTTTCGCCACGCATTACACTTCAAAGAACGGGGCTGGTGCATCCCGTACATCAATCGGTCAGGTTATTCGCGTGGGAAGTATTGGACCGCGTAATGTAGCAACCTTTGGTCGGTTGCCCCGCACGCCGGGTGCCCCATACGCGGTTTTTGCGTGTCGGGATTTTGGCTTTTCCGATCAGGCAAGCAGCAACGAAACTACGCGCTCTGGATTTCAATCTGCGCATAATACGTGGAGGATAACAAACATGCCCGAGAGTGAAATCATCTTCTCCGTGCAAGAGTCGCCGGAAGGTGGCGTTCAGGCCCGCGCACTAGGTTTCTCCATTTTCACTGAAGCCGATACTCTGGACGAATTGAAAACGATGATCCGTGACGCCGTCTCCTGCCACTTCGAGAATGGCGAAAAACCCAGCGTCATCCGCCTCCACATGGTCAAGCATGAGGTTATTCCAGCTTGAAGCCCACGCCGCAGAAGGCTCCGTAGGGACAGACCCGCATGAGAACTCAAATGCCTTGTAGTGCCAGCTTGTAGCTGTGTACACATAGATGTACACTATGTTCGAGGTGTTTCCAATGGCTTCCATCAAAGTCGGCGTCCGTGAATTTCGCGAGCGCATCGCCACTTTTCTTGAATCGGACACGCCAGTTGCCGTCACTCGTCGCGGCGAGACTCTGGGCGTCTACGTTCCCACTCGCGGCAAAAACCGGAAAACGGCTGAGCTTTCTGAACTCAAAGCGGCCGCCACCCGTCTTGCAACCGCCCTCGCGGATCTGGACGAAGAAGAAATCGTAGCCGAGTTCAAAGCGGCGCGCCGCAAAGGCAAGAGCCCGGCTCGATAAAATGATCGTCCTCGACGCGAACATCCTCATTCGCGCCATCTTGGGTCGCCGGGTGCGCCAATTGATCGAGACCTATGCGAGCCAGGGTGTCCGTTTTTTCGCGCCCGAAGTTGCTTTCGACGACGCAGAAACTTACCTGCCCGCTCTCTTGCAAAAACGAGGCAAGTCCGCCGCGGACCTTCCCTCGGCACTGGGATACTTGCGAAGCGTCATTGAGCCCGTAACCCCTGAACTCTATTCTGCCTTCGAGGAAGAGGCGCGCTTGCGTTT
>QIAN01000119.1 GCA_003225005.1 Acidobacteriota bacterium
TCACAAGAGCAACGGAGAGACGAAACAATGACAAGAAAGGAAACGAAACAATGCTGAATATGAATCGTGCACCTTGATTAATCTCGAAGGTGTCGGGCATGATTGTAATCCCAGCGTCGCTGCGCTCCGACTTTATTCACATGGCCGGAATGACCATTCACATCGCGCTGGAATCGACCATCCACATCGTCGGAATACGCATTGTGTGCGGAATCGCGACACCGGGCACGCTACGGTGAACTCCACCAACGTTCAACTGCTCTGCAAAGAGTTCATGCTCAAAGTCAATCGTGAGCAACACACCTCGCAGAGTTTAGAGCAGGACATGTTGATTAGCGACTTTTGGGAACAACGATACCTGCCTTACAACGAAGAAGTTTTGCTGCTCACCGGCAAACCCCGCAAGAAGTTGAGCACCATGCGCGGTTATAAGCAAATCTGGAGTCAGCACCTCAAGAAGCATTTTGCCAAGCTCACCCTGCAACAATATGAACCAAACCACGGCACGCAGTTGCTTGAGTCGTTGACCTCAACCCAACGATTAACCACGTTGAAGCACATTCGGGGCGTTGGCTCTGCGATCTTCAAGCGTGCAGTTGTGGAACATCGAATCAAAGTCAACCCTTGGCATGATGTTGTGATGCCTGATGACGCCATCAAATCGGAAGACACGAAGCACTACACGATGGAAGAAGCAGAAAACCTCATCACTGCTTTGGTTGACCACGTTGATGCTCAGTTGGTGTTGGCTCTCGCGTGTTTCCTTGGTTTAGGACCGGCAGAGATTGGAGGGTTGCAGTGGGGTGATGTTGATGGGGATTGGATTCACATACGCCGAAACAAGGTGCGGTGGGATGTGACCACACCGAAGACGAAAGAACGCATGGCCTCAGTCCCCATCATTGATCAAGTACGTGTGCCTTTGGAGTTGTGGCGCGGGAAATGTGACAACCCGCACGGCGAGAATTGGGTGTTTGCTGATCTGCCAAACATGCTTAACCGGGTCATCAAACCGCACGTGATGGGGGAGAACAGTCCAGCAAAGACATCAAAGTTGAGACAGTGTGAGCGTTGCGAGAAAATTCCCAAGGCTTCGGGCGTGAAATGGGCGGGCCTCTATGCCGGTCGCCGTGGTGCTTGCACAGCCGTCATTGAGGCGACGAACGGCAACTATGCTGTTGCTCAAGCTTTGTTGCGGCACAAGAAGATGACCACAACTCTCAATGTTTACAAAAAACAGATCACACCGGATGCGTACAAAGCCGGAATGAAGCTGTTTCAGAAGTCGCTCACGGAGAAAAAATAGTGGCCCCACCTGTGCCCGCATGTTAACAACACCAACGTACCATGGACGAGGCAAGCGGCTTCAGGTCAGAATGGGTGCGAGTTCAAAGGAGCAATCACATGAGCGCAGAAAGAATGAAGGAAATAAGCAGAGAGTTGCTTGACTTGACTGCCGAACTGGAAAGCCTACAGGCGAGGGCCTTGCATCGAGTTGAAGAACTGGAAAACTGGAAACTAGAATACGGTTTAAAATTCCCGTGGACGCCAGAAGTGAAAGAGAACTTTCTTATCTTGCAACGGTTGATTACGAGGGTTTGAAAGGGAGCGACCCTTCCCCCCTTTCCCTCTACACCATCAGTACCCCGGCCTGCTATGCTCTTAAGCCGTGAGGTGGAACCAACATGGCAACCATGTCAGACATTGTGAAGCAGTTGAAGAAAGAGCGTGACCGCGTAGAACGGCAGTTGTCAGGATTGAATGCAGCACTCTCAGCCTTTGCCGGGGTGTACGCAGGACGCAAACCAACACGCAGACGCCGCAAGCTGTCGGCGAAGGCGATAGCTGACATTAGGGCCGCACAGAAAAAGAGATGGGCAAAAGTTCGGGCGAAGAAAAAGGCTACGGCATGAAGTACGCATATTGGTCCGTTATATGCAAAACCCCTGAATGTGGGAATCGTCACTATGCCAAGCTCATAGGCGAGAGCGAAGGGCGGACTAACTATCTCCTTCAGGGTGACTTGCCACAAGAGTTTCATTACCACTGCGAGAAGTGCGGCATAGACCACAGCTACACGGTTGATGATATGGTGTCGGTGGAGATTGATCCACCGGCACTAAGCGGCTTACGCGAATGGTGGTAGGTGAAACCCACAGCAGTTTACCTGTTTCGACCATGGTTGTTTTATCCTGTGCCTGATGGGCTGTCATTTGGTTTCTTCTGACCCACCAAAAAGATTCTTCCCGTACTTCACAGCCGCGTGCATAAGATCAAATGGGTGAATACCCAATTCATCAGCCATCCTTTGCAATTGCAACAGATTTGATGGGGTTGGCCTTTGCCCATTCGACACCAGATTTTGCCTTCTGAACGACACTAGGAATAATCTCAGGTGCGGCAGTTGCCCCCGCCGTTGCACCTGCTACCAGAGGAACAGAAACAGCACCCGCTGCTTTACCTCTCGCGAAAGATGCTTTATCAGCATCCGTCATGTTTGGAGTTGGCATGCCTGTCAAGCCACTAACCAACATTTGCCGTGTGTTGCTTGCGTCTTGCGCAGGGTCAACCTTAGGTTGAGGCGGATTAATTTCCTCATCACTGAAAAGTGAATCACCTGCGTGATGGGGGGTCGGTGTGTTGACTTCCCCATCGGAAAACAACGTATCAGGTACTTGTGGAGTTGTACTCATTGTGCATTCACCTTCGGCACCATAGCTTTTTCTTTCACATATCCATATGCCGCGTTAAGTTGCGATTTCAACTGTTGTGGAGTTGAGATTTTCTGATTCATGGGGTTCTGGAAATGTTCAAGCATCTCACTTGAACCTCGCGCACCGACGTGGGCCTGCATCAGTGCAGTTGATAACAACCCATGTGCGTATTCAGTGCGGCGAAGTCTGGGTCATCACCAAGCTTACCCGCCATGAAGTTATTCCAACGGGAAGCAACATTTCCTAAACGTCCAGTGGATTCCAACTTTGAGATGTCATCTTTAACCTCCTTGAACAACCCATTTGGTGCAATCATCTGACGTGCGGTGATAACTTTCTTCTGAGTGTCCGCGTCAAGCTTCGTAACACCACTTGCACCGGCTGCTGTCAACTCATCGCTGGTACCTGCGATCTGTGAACCATCTTTAGCAGAGCCAACATACATGGCGGTGCTTCCGGCGTTCTTAGCTGCCAGTTCAGCAGCGGACTTTGCAGCCGCACCTCGTGCAGCAGCGGCTTGATTCTGAGGTGTATTCTCCACATCAAGTTGAGATTGTTTCGTAGATGCGGCCTTACTCGCTGCACCCGCAATGCTTTCCGGGCTGTTCTGTGCGTTGAGGGTCGCCTGTTCCGTCTGTTGCTTCACGCCCGCTGCGTGCTTGTCCAACGCATTCAGGTTGACTTGATGTAGGTTAATCATGCCATCAAGCGTTTTCAGCACAGCATCAGACGCACCATTCTTTGCGAGGTTATCGCGCTGGGCCTGCTCCATGGCGATTTGACCGGGCAATTCATCATGGTTGAAGGGTGTACCGTCTAGTTTGAAGCCGTTGGCCCTGTTCGTCATCATATTGACGTTCTTCGGCGGAACGGAGTCAACACCGGGAGGAAGACCGGGCATCCCAAGAGCAGGTGCGAGTGCCGAATAGACACTCTTCTGAGCATCCTTCGTCTTCTGACTGTCGGGGTCTTGCGTCAAATAAATACTCTGCCCGTCCGCCGAGACATGACTACCGGGAGGCACGGAGGCAGAACCTGTTAAGGCTGTCTGCGCTGCGAGGTGATCCATAACCGCAGGCCCATGATTAGGACTGGGTGTAAAATTCCATCCGTGATCTTGTGCAATCGCGCGCATATTTAGTTCCGCTGTTTGGTGCGCATCTTGCTGAGCTTGCGTGTCAAGCTGCATCTTCTGATCCTGATGGGTCAACTCGGCCATTCTCACTTGGTCATCGAACGTTCGGAATTTGATGGCTTGCTGATTTGCGTTTGCTGCCTGAGCACTCCTCGCGCCTTCCCCGAGGCCGGTCACGAAGCTGGGTCTACCAGTGTCGGGAATACCTGCCATCGCAGTTGAGCCAACCTTAGCCACAGCCCCAAGAATGGCCAATAATCGGCTTCCACCAGACGGCGGTGCTTGATACCCAGAGGCAGCGTCTTGTTCCTGAGGCGAGGACGCGGAAAGTGTTGGTGACTGCTGTGAGACAGTAGCACCTAAAATTGATGGGGGTGGGCCTTGCGGCATTTGTACTTGTGGTGCTTGGTCTTGCGAATCATCAGACATAAGAAATTCTCCTAAACTTAATTCAGAAACTGTGTTGCTTGTGCTGGCTTACGCAAACTAATCCCGCCTGAGTTGACTGTGAGCGGAAAGTTTCGCTGGTAAACCCGGCACGTCTGGAAGTCGCCAAACTTTTCATTGTCCAGCAAAGCTGGATGGTTATCAGGTACCATTATGAGAAGCGATGACACTCCTGCACGCTGCGCCTCCGTCGATAGCTGACTGTCAATCAAATCACCCGCGAGAGTAGCTTGTTCTTCTGTCGCCGATGGTGATACCACAAAAGCATTCACGAGAAAACAAGTCTGCACCGGACAATAAACAACAGTCTCCCCGGTTGCATTCGTGGCGGTTGCCACTTTGAGCAATGGGTTCTCAAACTCCGAGACATCGAAGCTGGAAAATGATTTGCTCTGGTTGGCCCAACTCTTCAGTTGGACGCGCTGGCCCCACGACAATTGGCACCATCGCATCAGTGTTGCTTTCATGTTGTTAATAAACATTTGGTTCGTCCTTTACAACCAACCGAGACCAGCATTTCCCCTTCGGCGCACTTCCTCTAATGGGAGGCTGTTCGCTTTTTCCTCGGAAAATTCGTTCTCAGCCCTCTGCTCTCGCAGCTCAGCGGCACGGCGGATAATCTTTTCCTGATCCTCTTTAGCAACTGCAGCCGCGTTCAAGTGCAATACACCACTGTCTCGGAGAGCAAAAAAGCTTTCTTCGATTTGTTCAAAGGTCGGGATGGAGACTCCGAACGCAGTTTCCCAATGGTGCTTTAGCAACTTCACGTTGTGTTCCGTATCTTTATAGGCCGGATCACTGCTGTCCAAATTAACTGAGAATTCGGCTCGGCAATCGCGAAAATACAGCGCATAACTCACCCTTGGGGGCCTGCGCGGAGGGCAGGTTGGCCATTCCGAAGTGTCGCTGTCGATTCGATGCTGTCTAAGTTCGCTCTCCCCTGAAAA
>QIAN01000120.1 GCA_003225005.1 Acidobacteriota bacterium
GCAGCAGATCATCAATATTCATCGCAGAGTTTTCCTGGAAGCTCTGCTTATGATGAACCGAATCGTCACCTTCCCCAAGATGACCTAGGTAATGGCCTGCCTCCGGCCTGGGGACAGCACCTTAGTTTACCGAGCCTGCTCCCGCCCTTAACTCGTCTTCGTGTGAGGATTCAGGGCTATGATGAGGAACCTGTGCGGCTGGCCTGGGTGCCCTCCCGACGTTCTGTTTTCCACTTCCGCGACAGATCCTTCAATTGGGTCAGCACCTTTTCAATATCCTTCATGCGATCGGTGATGCCGTAAGTCACTGCCGGAGGAATGACTGCCTGGTAGTGGCGGAAGACGAATCCGTTTTCCTCGAGCGTGCGAAGCCTTTCTGTCAAGACGCGGGACGAGATCCCCTCGACCTGCCGCCGGAGCACGCCGAAACGCATCGGACCATTGTTGCTAAGCGCCCACAAGATGTGAAGTGTCCACGGCCGGGTCAGGACTTCCAGCAGGTTGCCAATCTGACAAGGAGATGCCGGTTTAACACCTCGTCGCAGAGTTGCGGTAGCCATCGTACAACTAGGTTACTTTACAGTCCCTAGCATGTAAAGGGACAACGATTATTTAAAGTTTGATAGTTATTTAAGGTAACCAATAGCCGACCAGCGTGATCTAAAGGTTTGAAACCGGAGGTCCTATGAAATTACTTCGCATAGATTCCAGCGCACGCCGCAACTCCGTCTCGCGACAACTCACTTCCAGAGTTGTCGAGACCTGGAAGAAAGAGAACCCGAAGGGAGAAGTCATAGAACGCGACTTGGCGACAACCCACCTCCCCGCTCATCACGGATGAGTGGACCCTCGCCGCTTACTCGGACCCGGCCAGCCTCAGCACTTCTCAGAAACCCGTGCTCGCGTTTTCGAACACGCTGGAGGAAGAGCTGCTGGCTGCCGACACGATGGTGATTGGCGCGCCCATGCACAACTTTGCGATTTCCGCTCTGTTGAAAGCATGGATCGACCAGGTCGTCCGCGGGGGTCGGACGGTTCTTTTCAATCCGAATGGCCCCCAGGGTCCTCTGGCGGGGAAGAAAGAGTTAGTGATCACGTCGCGGGGAGGTTCGTATCGCGCGGGTACTCCGACCGCCCAATACGACTATCAGGAGCCTTATTTGCGGCACATCATGGCTTTTGTGGGATTGACCGATGCAACTTTCATCCATGCTGAGAACCAAAAGCCGGGGGCTTGGAGAATCCTCGCGGGCAGCAGCGATGGCTCAAATTCAAGAGGCTGCGGTCGAGCAAACCGCAGCGGCCGTCTTGCAGTAACTGCAAATCAGAATGGTTGGCGGCAAATTGCTGGCAAGCAAGAACCTCGGTTTCATCGCAAGTGAAATTGGGGAGCCGACTGTCCGCCACCTTAGCTGTGAGTGAGGTTTCAGGATATGGAAAGCCCGCTACACGCTGACGGGCTGTTTGTTGCGCACTGGCACTGGAGTGAACCAGTTGTGACGGTCGGTCTTTTCGCCGTGGACGATGGCGTAGAACTCTTTTTGGATCGCCTTGGTGACCGGGCCGGTTGTGCCTGTGCCGACGCTGATCTTGTCCACAGACCGGATGGCGGTGACTTCCGCCGCGGTGCCAGTGAAGAAAGCTTCGTCGGCGATGTAGAGCATTTCGCGGGGGATCATCTGCTCGAGGATCGGAATGTTCAGGTCGCGCGCGATCTGCAAGATTGAATCGCGCGTGATGCCGGGCAACACGGAATTTCCCAGCGGCGGGGTGATCAGCTTGTCGTGATGCACAATGAAAAGGTTCTCGCCTGAGCCTTCGCTGACGAATCCGTGGATGTCGAGCGCGATGCCTTCGGCGTATCCGTTAACGATAGCTTCCATCTTCATGAGCTGCGAGTTCATGTAGTTCGCGCCCGCCTTGGCCATGGCCGGCAAGGTGTTGGGAGCGAGGCGCGTCCACGAGGAAACACAGACGTCACAGCCTTCGCTCTCGCCGCCGAGGTATTTTCCCCACGGATAATTGATGATGTAGATTTCGGTGGGCGAGTTGAACGGATTTACCCCTGCCTCGCCATAGCCGCGCAAAACTATGGGCCGGATGTAGCAGGGCCATACTGCGTTGTGGGCGATGGTTTCGACCATGCCCTTGACGATTTCTTCCCGCGTGAAATCCAGATCAATGCGATAGACCTTGGCCGAATTTACCAACCGCTCAATGTGTTCCTGGGCGCGGAAAATCGCCGGGCCGGTGGGCAGCGCGTAGCAGCGAATGCCTTCGAAGACCGACGAGCCATAGTGAATCACGTGCGACATCACATGAATGGTGGCCTCGTCCCAGGGGATGAGCTTGCCGTTATGCCAGATCTTATCGGTCTTCTCGATTGCCATGCCCACTCCTTCGCCGTAACGAGCCATTATAACTGAGCACGCCAGCGGCCAGAATTGCGCTAGAACAGGATCGGTGACCAGTGAACATCGGCCTTCCGCCCTGAATGCTAAAATTAAGGTTTACGATCATTCTAATTTCCCACGCGCATGCTGGCTGGCTCTGAAATTCGACGCAAGTTTCTGCACTTCTTTGTGCAAAAGGGACACCAGGAGGTCCATTCGTCATCGCTCGTGCCGGCGAACGATCCCACACTTTTGTTCACCAACGCGGGGATGAACCAGTTCAAGGACGTTTTCCTCGGCTTGGAAAAGCGCGACTACACGCGGGCGACGAGCTCGCAGAAGTGTGTGCGGGCGGGCGGCAAACATAACGATCTGGAAAATGTGGGCTTCACCAACCGGCATCACACGTTTTTCGAGATGCTGGGAAATTTTTCGTTCGGCGATTATTTCAAGAAAGACGCCATTGCCTACGCCTGGGAGCTGATTACCTCGCCGCAATGGTTCGGCATTCCGAAAGACAAGCTGTACGTGACCATCTTCCAAGGCGAGGCCGGCATTGAGCGCGACGCCGAAGCCTACGACCTGTGGGTCGCGCAGGGCGTGTCCAAAGATCGCATCCACGAGATGGGCCTCAAGGATAATTTCTGGCAGATGGGCGATACCGGTCCCTGCGGCCCGTGCAGCGAGATTCACTATGACATGGGTCCGGCCGCGTCCGAACAGGGACACACGGATTGCGCTTTCACCTGCGACTGCGGTCGCTACGTTGAAATCTGGAACCTAGTCTTCATGCAGTTTGATCGGGACGCTGGCGGCAACCTGAATCCTCTGCCCAGGCCGTCGATTGATACGGGTGCGGGATTAGAGCGGTTAGCGGCGGTGTTGCAAGAGAAAATCTCGAATTACGACACCGACCTCTTTTTACTTTTGCTGAAACGGGCTGCCAACCTGACCGGTGTACCGTTCAACCAAGAGGTTTCCAGCGAAACTCATTCTCGTGTCGCTGCGTCTCTTCGTGTCATCGCCGACCATTCGCGCGCCGCAACATTCCTGGTCTCGGATGGAGTGCTGCCATCAAATGAAGGCCGGGGATATGTTCTGCGCAAGATCATTCGTCGCGCGATCACTCACGGTCGTTTGCTCGGTGCAACCAAACCGTTCTTACATCAAATGGCCTTCACGGTCCGGGACTTAATGCAAAATGCTTATCCCGAACTCAAGGAGAGGGCCGAGGGCATCTCCAAAGTGGTCCTCGCCGAAGAGAGTCGCTTTGCTCACACGCTGGATGTTGGCCTTGAAAGGCTAGAGCGAGATCTTTTCGCCACCGCCCGGGATGAATGGAACAAGAGAGTCCCCGACATTGTGGGTGTCAAACCAGGCGGTAGTCCGCAGGACGGGCTCCAGCGGAAGGCGGAGTTGAAAGATCAGATTCAGATTGCCAGCGAAGGCCACGGACTCCGGGGTCAGATGCGTGATCTCGTGGCAGGTTTGAAACAGCATGGCTTCACGGCGACGTATCCGGGCGACAATGCCTTCAGACTCTATGATACCTTCGGCATGCCGCTCGACTTCATGCAGGACGCGGCCCGCGATCAGGGCATCGCCTTCGATCAAGCGGGTTTCGACCGTGCCATGTCCGAGCAGCGCGACCGTGCCCGTGCCTCCTGGAAAGGCACCACCAAGCAGACTGCAAATCCCGCATACCAGCGACTGCCAAAGTCTGAATTCGAAGGCTACCGCCAAACTCGCTCCGACTCCTGCGAAGTGCTGGCCATCATCCACAATGGGCGGGGCGCACAAGAACTCAAGCCCGGCGATGAAGGCGAGATCATCCTCGATCACACCCCGTTCTACGCTGAATCCGGCGGACAGGTCGGCGATCGCGGATGGCTTTACTCGGACGATCACAACACCGTCGTCGCCGAAGTGAAAGGCTGCTATGCCCCGATTCAGTGGGTCCGCGCGCATCAGGTCATCGCTAAACACGCAATCCGCGTGGGTGACAAAGTCGACGCCGTGGTCAACACTGAGATTCGACAATCCACCATGCGCAATCACACGGCTACGCATCTGCTGCACGCTGGTCTGCGCGAGGTGCTGGGCAAGCATGTGAAGCAGGCAGGGTCATTGGTGGCTCCGAATCATTTGCGCTTTGACTTCTCACACTTCACTGCGGTTGCGGACGAGGAGTTGCAGGACATCGAAGATATCATCAACCGGGAAGCGCTGGGCAATCAGAAAGTCGAGACCATCGCCGAGGTGCCGATTGACGTGGCCATCAACCAGTACAAGGCCATGGCGCTATTCGGCGAGAAGTATGGCGACAGAGTGCGCGTCGTCAAGATCGGCAACTTCTCGACTGAGCTTTGCGGCGGCACGCACACGGACGCGACCGGCGAGATTGGGCTGATCAAGATTTTGAAAGAAGGCAGCGTGTCGTCGGGGGTGCGGCGCTTGGAGGCGGTGACGGGCCAAGGGTCACTGCAACACTTCCGCAAGGATCATCAACTGGAAGGCGTGGTCGCCACCATCACCACGCACTCGGACTCTCCCGCAGAAGCGCTGAAGCTTGAACTGGGAAAGAAAGACGCTGAGATCAAGCGGCTGACCCGCGAACTCGACCAGGCGCGGATGAAGTCGGCGTCGTCGAGCACGGCCAACATCGGCGACAGAGTGAAAGAGGTGAAAGGCGTAAAAGTGCTCGCTCATCGCGTGGACAATCTGGAACGCCCGCAGATGCGCACGTTAGTCGATCAGCTCCGCGACAAGATTGGTTCTGGGGTGGTGGTGCTGGGCTCGGCGTCGAACGGAAACGTATCGCTGATCGTTGGTGTGACCAAGGATCTGACTGGCCGGGTGCCGGCTGGCAAAGTTATTGGTCCGGTGGCGGAGAAGGTCGGCGGCAAAGGTGGCGGGCGTCCGGACTTGGCTGAGGCTGGCGGGAAAGATGCTGGCGCGCTGGATGCCGCACTGGACGGGGCTTACGGGGTAGTGGAGTCGATGCTTCGCTAATCAATTTCCTTCCTTACGAGATATTTAAGCCAGGTTTAAACGTCGTTGCTCTACCGTCCGTGTCCTCTTGTTCGGTAGCGGACGCGGTCTCCGTTACTAACGTAAGCCCAATCCATTCTTTTCTGCTGCGCCCGCATTTCTCTCTTCGCTACGCTGATGAGGGCACGCACTCGGTCAAAACACCAGCCCACGGACTCTTTCATTGGCTCTCTGCGCCGCATTTCTTCGATCATCGTCGCCCACCTCCGTCGAGTTCTGGTGCGTCATTGGACTTTGCGCCGGCGTCTTTTCTTTCGTTCAAGGCTTCCGCTTGCTGCAGCGTCGCCACCTTATCCTCGACACGCCCTTCTCGAAGATTCGCAGCGCCTCCATGGGAATGGTCGAACTCAGCGGCCTCGCGATCGGGCCGTACACCATGGTTGCGCCCATCAGCGCCCGTCCTTGTTACTACTACCGCACTTTGGTTTGGGAGTGGAAACGCCAGGGCAAAAGCAACGAGTGGGTTAAAGTCGCGGCTGAGTGCATGCATCTGCCATTCTTCCTCGACGACAATACCGGACGCGTGCTGGTCGATCCTCGCGGTGCTGACCTCGACATCCACTGCGATTTTCTCGAGGAATTCAGCGACGCGCTTTTCACCACCAAAGATCCAGCTCCCGGCAACGTCCGCGCATTCCTCGCGCGTCATGGCGTCGACACCGACAACAAGATCAAGGTCGAGGAGTACTGCATCAAGCCCAAGAACGCGCTCTTCATTTTGGGCTCGTTGGCCGACGATCCCGGGATCGAAGTCATGCCGCAACCCACACGCGAGGAGGAATCTCTGCTCTCGACTCCCCGAAGCGCCTTGCAGTCACTGGCTGGCGCTTCGATATCGTTTGCGTCCTCATCGCTCTTGTTCGGAAACGAAAGAGAAGAGAACCTTGACACCATGTTGCTGCCTGAGCCGCACACGACTGATGCGAGCGCTCGTACTTCTCAGGTCATCCGGCTGTCGCCAATGACCGGTCCCGCGAAATCCACGGACATGACCCAGCAGCAGAAGATTGCCGCTGCGTTGGTCAAAGCGGGCATCTCCAATCCAGCCGCCTGGGCCGCCGCTGGCTTGGGAGAACCAACCGTGCAGGTGAACTCGGATCCAACCTTCGCAAGCCGAAACACCGCCGACGCCGCGCCGAATCCTCCAGTCGATGGCGAGGGGAACACAAATGCCGGAGTACTTGGCCGGGCTACGCCTCTTCCTCCAACTCTCACCCAAGACGTCGCACCCAATTCGGTCGCGGCCAAGTCGGACGCATTCGATCAGCGTCCGCCGATCGTTCTGATGAAGGGCACTAACAACCCCGCCTTCATGATTTCCTGGCGCAGCCAGCAGGCCGTCGCCGGTAGGCTACGATGGAAGTCAACGCTGATGATCTGGGGAGGTCCCGCCCTGGTTTTGGCCTGTCTATACACTCTGTTCAACGGGCTGCACTTGCTGTAACTGCAAATTGCAATTGGAAGGTGGAAATTCGGACGTCGGCAATCGGCACTTCCCGGCCTAACTATCGAAGTAGCGCGCACCATTCTCCTCAACGACCCTCTGGCAATTCTCCCGTTCAGCGCAATCCCCTCTAGTACAATACCCGCGTGGCCGACGCCGTTCGCATTGGAGTTTTGGGAGACTTCAATCCCGAATTTCGTTCGCACCACGCCACCACCGACTCCATCCAGCACGCTGCCCGCAAGCTGCAACTCAAAGTTGAATCCGAGTGGCTGCCCACGCCCTCGCTCACCGCTCCCAATGCTGAGAAGATTCTTGAAAGTTTCGACGCCTTGTGGGCGGCGCCCGGCAGCCCATACAAGAGCTTTGACGGCATGCTCAAGGGCATCGAGTTCGCCCGCCGCCGCGACTGGCCGCTGCTCGCGACCTGCGGCGGATTCCAATATGCCCTCATCGAGTTCGCCCGCAACGTCGTCGGCATCGCCGACGCTGACACTGCCGAGAACAATTCCGGATCGAAAAACATCGTTATCTATCCGGTCGCCTGCGCCGTGCCCAATCGCAAAAAAGATGCCCCCAAACTTTCCGGAGCTGTCCCCGAGATCCGCCTGCGCCCCGGTTCCTATTTGCAATCGTTTTACGGTAAGGATAAAGACACGACTAAGGAAGAATTCTTCTGCAACTTTGAAGTGAATCCCGAATACGAATGGTGCGCCATGGAGGCCGGCTTTCCCATCGTGGCCCGCGGCGCTGGCGGTGAAATCCGCGCTATCGAGTCGCCCACGCACCGCTTCTTCCTGGCTACGCTCTTTCAGCCCCAGCTATCATCCACGGAGAAGAAGCCGCATCCCGTGGTACTCGCCTTTGTTCAGGCCGCCGCCGACTGGGGCCGCAAGAAGCTCGACGACAGCGTGCTCGAGTAGTCCCCACCCCTTGCACCGTCGACAAAGTGGTTTTGCGAAGGACACGGCTTCCAGCCGTGCCATCATCGAGTCAAAGAACCCGGGTTTTAGCCCCTGAGGGTCGTCTGTTCTTCACCCGGAACATTTGTAAGATCGCTCCGGGTTTGGCCGAAATTGCAAGTTCGTCCCGACGTTACCAAAGTCTCTCTGTGATGCAGTCCCAGCCTCTGCACCTTGCGTATCTAGAGCGCAGCCCCCCTCGTCGTTAGACTGCGTTGTTAGACTGCGTTCAATACCAGTTCCGGCGTGCGGGATCATGGACCTCCACAATGCCCGTCACTTCGGCACCGTCGCGCGCGCCGGGAGGGCTCAACGGTCCCATGCACATCGATTCGATCCGCTCGTTCCCAGTCCCACTTTCCACACTGATCAGCTACATTCCAGTGATGGCCACCGTTGTAACCTGCTTTTTCAGCGTGATCCTGGCCCGCGCTACGCTCCGCTACGTCGAGGCCACCGACAAAGGCCTGGCGCTGGCCCGCGAGGAGTTTGAGCGCGAATGGTCGCCTGAATTGCACATCAAACTGGAGCGCATCTCCCCCAGCGAGGCGCGGATCGTGGTTACCAATCTGGGTAGACCTTCAGTCCTGTTGCAAATGATTCAATTGCGTAAGCTCACGCATGCAGTCCCATCGGAGCGCTGGTTCCTGAACGACCCTCTTGTCGGGGGCATGACGTGGACCAACAACATCAGCAAACGCCTACTCGCCTGTACGGACGCCGATTTTGAAGGGCAGGTTGCGGCGGCGATGACCTTCTATGCTTCCGGCCGCATGTTCCGCACCGACTGGTTCCGCTTCCACCTCCAGGTGCGCGACGGACGCCTCTCAAGCCTCGACCCCAGCAATATTCCCGCGCGCCGCGTGCGCGTACTCGAGAATCGCAAAGGCCCGGAGCGTCGCCACGACGTCGTTCATGATGTGGCCGCACACCCGGCCACAACACCTGACAATAAGTTCTTTGTGACCGGAGCCTAACTCAGGTCGGGGCCCCGGTTCCGCCAGCGGAAACTCACTCTAGGCAAGATGCGCGTAGCTCGACGCGCTTCAGTTACCGCCGACCTTAGCTCTCCCCCCAGTCGCCCGCTTGGCCGCCCTCTTCACTCTAACGGGCCTCTTCCGAGCAACAGCCTTTTTCTTCCGCTCCACCACTCTTTCCTTCGTGGTTTTAGCCTTCCGTGCTGGCGCCTTCGCTCGCTTGCTCACACGAGACGCTTGTGCCGCTGCCTCCGTAAACTGTGCCGCCTTGGAGACGATGATGCCCGCAGTCGTCCCCACGGTTCGAGCAATCGTGTTCAATACGCTGTCGTCTTTTGCTGCTGGTTTGTTTTCGTCCATTGTGGTCTCCGGATGTCCGTCGGTTCAAAGATGGTCTGAAAGCACAAGTTACCGGCGAATTCCACGATCATAAATGCCCGGTCCGTATCCACTCCCACTTCCATATCTTGCTTCGAACGGAAATCATGGGTCATACGCTTGACCGAATTGCCCAGAATAAAGCAGCGAATGCCCTCTTCCGGCTTGAGCCTCTCATATACGAGTTCGTGGCCCGAGAACACCGCATTCACAGCATTCCGCTTGAAAATCGGCAGCACTTGCGCCGCAGATCCCCGTGATACTTCCCATCCGAATACAGCGGATGATGAAAATAGCAGATCTTCCATTTAGCCTTTGAGTTGTGAAGGCTCTGCTGTCCAGCACAAAAAAGCTTACATCGCCTTTTTGGAATGTGTAGTAGCGCTCTCCTCCCATGTTGAAAGGTTTATAGAGCCGCTCCTAGCTGGAGTCATCATGATTTCCCAGCGAAGCATAAAATTTCACGCCTGCGTCGAGCAGAAGCTTGTAGGGCTGCTCAAACTTCTCCGCAAAGTCCTTTGAAAGATGGCCCCGGTATATGTTGTCGCCCAACATGATGACGAAATCAAAGCCAACTTTCTGCCGGTAGATCTCCGTCTCTTTTGCAATTTCGTACTGCTCGCGCTCGTCGGTCCCGCTGTCGCCGATCACCGCAAAGCGCAGTGATTTCGATTCCAACGGGAGCTTGACTTCCGGTCCGCTGGCGGTTGCTTGGGCCGGAGCGCTCGCCTGAGTCGTGGCCTACAATGCGGTATTCCAGTTCCTTGGGCAGTCGAGGCAGATTCAGAGGATCAGAGGGCGCCAGGATCCGCGCGAGCCTGCGGCCTGCCGAACCGGTGCGCGGTGTGGCATTGCAAGGGCACGCCCTTGAGGATAAGCACCATTCACCTTCCCGCGAACTCCACGCCTTCCATACGGCGCCTGACAACACAATCAGCAGCCATCGCGGCAGGCCGCTTCTCCCTGTCTTGGCGATCAGCCATGGCGTGCCCGGCTTGCGAACAAGCTTGTGTTGGAGGCGTCGACTGCCAACGGAAAAGTGCTGGGTCGCGCTCTGTGGCGGGAAACTAGACGATGGTTGATCGAATCGCGTGTAAGGAATAAACGCGGGAGGAGGATACTTTACAGAGCCTGTAGGTTCGGTTAATGCACGGCCATCACATTGCCGCAATAGCCTTTAGATGCAACGCTGCCTGAATACGTCCGGCACATCGCCTTGTCGGGCGAGGCCGCGATTCTAAATTTGCTTCACAAACTTCAGCGATGTCGAATTCATGCAATAGCGCAGCCCGGTCGGTTGCGGACCGTCGTCGAATACATGCCCCAGATGAGCGTCGCACTCGGTGCAAGCCACCGCTGTCCGAACCATGCCGAAGGTCGAGTCTCGAATCTCGCGAACATTCTCTTGCGCAATCGGAGCCCAGAAGCTCGGCCATCCTGTTCCCGACTCAAACTTCGTGTCCGAGCTGAACAGAGCATTCTCACAGCACACGCAGCGGTACAAACCCTTATCGTGCACATTCCAGTACTGTCCCGTGAAGGCTCGTTCCGTGTCTGCGCGCCGTGTAATGTCGAACGTATTTGATCCCAACTGCTTCCGCCACTCGGCATCGCTCTTGACGACCTTAGGCACTCGCACTTTCTGCAGCCGTTTCCCGGCATCGGAAAACTGGACAATCGTCACTTCCGATTCTTTAGAACCCGCATCCGAGCCGGCAGGCGCTGCCGCGATCAGCGGCGACTTCCACAGAGACCACGCTGCCACGCCCGCCACCGCCGCAGCCGACGCTCCCAGAAACGCCCGCCGTCGCAAGTTCACCGCCGCATCCCGATCCAGATCAGAACCAAACATGGCGAACTCCTTACTTTGCTGCCGAAAGATCCGGCTTCCCCACCCACAGCTCCGGAAAACTCCTCTTCAAATTCTCCACCTTGGGCGCATCATTAAACGCAATATACGGCTGATTCGGATGCCGCGTCGCATAATGCTGGTGATAAGCCTCCGCCGGATAGAACGCCTTCAACCCCACGACTTGGGTCACAATCTTCCGTTTGAACGCGCCGGCCTGATCAAGCTGCGCAATGTAAGCCTCGGCAATTTTTTTCTGCTCGTCATCACCATAAAAAATCACCGACCGATACTGTGTGCCCGAATCCGGACCTTGCCGATTCAACTCCGTCGGATCGTGCGCCACCGAGAAGAATACGCGCAGCAACTCGCCATAGGTCACCTGCGACGGATCGTAAACAATCTTCACCGACTCGGC
The DNA here is from genome assembly GCA_003225005.1 of Acidobacteriota bacterium. GTDB lineage: Bacteria > Acidobacteriota > Terriglobia > Terriglobales > Acidobacteriaceae > Sulfotelmatobacter. Next base: position 11,473 of record QIAN01000120.1, read on the forward strand.
GTGTCCGGTCGCGCCCGTGCTCACCGTCTCATATTCCGCCGTATTGGCCGAGCCGCCCGAGTAACCCGAAGTCGCCTGGATCACGCCCTTCACATGCTCAAACACCGCCTGGATTCCCCAGAAACATCCGCCCGCCACCACCGCGGTCGCCTGCCCAGGAGCCGATGCTTTCACCACATCGACCGCCGGTCCCGGAACCGCCGCCCCATTCCCCGCAGCCCGCGCCGTGCAGGCAAGCGTGCCTGCCAGCAACATCAGCATCATGGCAAAGATACGAACAGAAGTGCTCGACATGACTATCCTCCCGCGTCTGATTCCTTAAGCCAGTTCATTAGAGGTACGAGCTGGGGAAAAGTTTCGGATTGGGGTATTCAGCTTTGGGCTCTTGGCTCTTAGCTCGTAGCCTTTGGATCTAGCCCGGGTCAGTTAAATTCTTTGCTTAATATGAGTTGCGAGAGTCGGATCTGAGGGGCAGCGGGGTAAAATCTTTGTAACCAAGGGTTTGCAGCTAAAATATTCTGGAATCGGGACTTAGCGGCGGGGTAGCACTCGACGGCAGGACCGGTTAGGGTGCAGGCCTGTATTGCTTATGGCTAATGCTAATCATAACTACAGCAATTTTATCTCGGGTGAGGCCCTGGAAAGGGTGTGACAAGCGTGGCAAGTGGAGGAGTTAAGAATATTTTTCTGGGGGTTGACAGAGGTCGTTACGGGAAGGGATTTCCGTTTTTAGAAAGAAGACTCACCGACGGTTCGCGAAGCGAACGGAGGAGACCTTCTGTTTTCCACCCGCAGAGCGAACCCACGTACGCACCCCGTCGTGGAAGAGCGGCGCTTTCAACATTGCTAGACTCTGCCCGGGATTTTTTTCCGCTTCGCTGCCCGTCTCTGTGATATGCCTCCCCCACTTCGGCCGTCCTTGATTACTTTTACAGCCATACTTACCGCTCTCTACGAGCACCCGCTCGTGCTCCCGCAACTCATGCACCGATAGCAGCTTCCATTCCGCGTCATGATGCTGCCGCAGAAGCTGCACGTCGGCGCGTCACCCAGATCCACGATGCTCGACAGCGCATCGGCTGCGTGGATCGAACCCGGCTTCAGGCTTCGGGCTTCAGGCTTCGGGACCGACGATCCATTCAGATCGCCGGCCTCTGACGGCTGAGAGCTGACAGCCGACAGCTTGGGCCTGAAATTCTCGAACAGTATCTGCTGCTGGCCGGTGAGGAAACGCATTTGCAGCCAGCGGAAGATATAGTCCATGATCGACTTGGCGTAGCCGATGTCGGGATTGCCGCTCCAGCCGCTAGGCTCAAAGCGGGTGTGCGCGAACTTCTCGCAGAACAGTTTCAGCGGCACGCCATGCTGCAGCGCAATGGACACGGCCAGCGCAAAGCTGTCCATCAGCCCCGAGACCGTGGAACCTTCCTTGGCCATGGTGATGAACAGTTCGCCCGGACTGCCGTCCGGATAGAGCCCAACCGTGATGTAGCCCTCGTGGTCTCCAATCTTGAACTTGTGGGTGATCGACGCCCGCTCTTCCTGCAACCGGTGCCGCACCGCACGCGGAGGCGCGTCGAGATTTTCTTCCTCTACGTGGGGCGCGGACACTCCTGTCCGCGAGTCGTCCTTCGATGAATTCGCAGTCTTGGTCCCCGCCGCCGAAAGTGGCTGCGACTTCTTGCATCCATCGCGATAAATGGCGACCGCCTTCAGCCCCAGCTTCCAGGCCTGAAGATAAGCCTCCATGATGTCTTCGACCGAAGCGTTCTCCGGAAGATTGACGGTCTTCGATATAGCTCCCGAGATGAACGGCTGAGCAGCCGCCATCATCCGCAGATGCCCCATGTAAGCAATCGACCGCGTTCCCTTGGCCGGCTTGAACGAGCAATCAAACACCGCCAGATGCTCACCCTTAATATGCGGCGCGCCCTCTATCGTGCCGGTCGCATCGATGTAGCTGACGATCGCATTCGCCTGATCGTGGTCATACCCCAGCTTGAACAGCGCCGTAGGCACAGTCTGATTCACAATCTTGATCATCCCTCCGCCGACGAGCTTTTTGTACTTCACAAGCGCGAGGTCAGGTTCCACACCTGTAGTGTCGCAGTCCATCATGAAGCCTATGGTGCCGGTGGGGGCTAGCACGGTGACTTGGGAGTTGCGGTAGCCGTGTTTTTCTCCGTGGGCTAGGGCTTCGTCCCAGCATTGTCTGCTGGCTTCGTAGAGTGGGGTGGGGACGTTGGATTTGTTTATGTTGTTGACTGATGCTCGGTGCATGCGGATGACGTCCAGGAACGGTTCGCGGTTTATGTACCAGCCGGGGCAGGCGGCTCCGGGCATGGTTTCGCTGCGATCTTTGCGGAGCGTGGCCTCGCTGCGCTCGGACTGGACAGCCGGGGCGGCTGTCCCTGCGTGAGCGGTGCCTATGCCGGCTCCCAGATTTGTTTCGGCCAGATTTTTTCTTGTCGCTTCGGTGGCTGGGATCAGGGGCTCGCATTGTTCGGCGATTCGCGACGATTGCAGATAGGCTTCGCCGCACATGATTGCCGTCACGCAGGCGGCGTAGTCGCGTCCGGCGTCGGAGTCGTAGGGGAGGCCGGCGGCCATCAGTAACGCGCCTAAGTTGGCGAAGCCTAATCCCAGCGGGCGATAGTCATGCGAGTTTCGCATGATCATTTCTGTGGGATAGCCGGCGTTGTCGACTAAAATTTCCTGCGCGGTGATGAGCACGTCGACGGCGTGACGGTAGGCTTCGACGTCGAAGGTTCCGTTGGGCGCGAACTTCAGCAGATTCAAGCTAGCCAGGTTGCAGGCGGAGTCATCGAGGAACATGTACTCGGAGCACGGGTTGCTGGCGTTGATGCGGGCGGTGTTCTTCGATGTGTGCCAGCGATTTACCGTGGTGTCATATTGCATGCCGGGATCGCCGCAGTGCCACGTGGCGTCGCAAATTTTCTTGAGCAGATCTTTGGCTTTGTAGGTTTGCATCACGCGGCCGTCGTTGACTGACTTCGTAGAGAAGTCGGTGTCGCGGACTACGGCGTACATGAAGTCGTCGGTGACGCGGACCGAGTTGTTGGCGTTCTGGAAGAAGATGGACGAGTAGGCTTCGGAGTCGGGCGAGGAGCCGTCGTATCCAGCGGCGACTAGCGTGTGAGCCTTGGCTTCTTCCTTCATCTTGCACTCGATGAAGTCGATGATGTCTGGATGGTCAACGTTAAGGATGACCATCTTGGCGGCGCGGCGAGTCTTGCCTCCGGACTTGATGACACCGGCGAAGGCGTCGAATCCTTTCATGAAGCTGAGTGGACCGCTGGCGGTGCCTCCGCCGCTGAGACTTTCCGTCGACGAACGCAGCGGAGAAAGATTGGTTCCGGTGCCCGATCCCCACTTGAAGAGCATGCCTTCGGTCTTGGCCAGAGTGAGGATGGAGTCGAGCGAGTCTTTTACCGAGTTGATGAAGCAGGCGGAGCACTGCGGCGTAGTGTAGCCCGTGACTCCGAACTCGACGCGTCCGGCTTCGGCGTTCCAGTGCCAGTTGCGGGCGTCGGAGTTGGGCTCGATGCGATCGCATCCGACGTTGAACCACACCGGCGAGTTGAAGGCCGCGTACTGGCGGACGAGGATGTGTACAAGCTCGTCATGGAAAGTGGCGCCGTCTTCGGCGGTCTTGAAGTAGCCCTGGGCCAATCCCCAATTGCGGATGGTTTCGGCAACGCGAGCGACGAGTTGGCGGACGCCATTCTCGCGCTCGGGCGTACCAACGTGGCCATGCAGATACTTACTCGCGACGATGTTGGTCGCTGTCATGGACCAGTCTTTGGGAACCTCGACGTCTTTCTGCTCGAAGATCACATTGCCTTGGGCGTCGGTGATCTGAGCCAAGCGACGTTCCCACTCGACTTCGTCATAGGGAGAGACGCCGGGCTTGGTGAAGGAGCGGCGGAACGATAGGCCTGGCGCTTTCTTCCTGGGCATGTCCGGAACAAATGGGGTCGCTGGGGCGGTCGCGTTGGACTCTGCAACATTAGCCTTTTCACGGGTTTCAGACATGGGCTTCTCCCTAAATATTAGATTCTAATGACTGTGGCGATGATTCGGTCGCTGCAGGGCGAGGGAATCGTTTGTTTCGTTTGTTTCGCCCCTTTGGGCTTGTTTCTTGAGCCCCTTTATTGGAGCTGGAAAGCAGCGGCTAGCCGCGAAAGTCATTGAAATCTTTCGGCACGCCTCAAAGGCGTGCCCGGACACGAACCTGTTCTGCGATACGGCTCCAAGGTGTCCCCTTTGCGCTCCGATCAGAAACCGGAGGGCAGCGGGGACGGACGGTGAATGTTCGCGGCGAAGCCGGAATCTAGTTGGACGGCACTCGCCGACGGCGCGGGCGCGGCCAAAGACGGTGCCAGTTCCAGTGAAGAGGTGAAATCTCCGGTGGCGCCGGAAGCCTTGTCGGCAGATGCAATCATCCACTGGTTCAGAGCGCTGCAGATAGTGACGCGCTGAACGACGTCCTCAATCACCACAAAGCGAACAAAACAATGACCCGCGACCAGGCTGGAGCGCATCGCATGGGCGGGTGCGAACATGCGATCCAGAACGAAGGCCATGTCTTCAGCCTCGCAAAATCTCAAGACGGCTAACATGCGCTTGCCTCCGACTGAGGCTTCCCCCGGCCCCAGAGTTTCCTCAGCCAAGGCAACGACACCGGGCTTGCAGGGGACCAGGAGCAAACTGTGCGGAGACTCACAAGCGAACCAACGCGACCATTGCAGGCGGCGATAGTCCAAAGGCCTATCAAACCCATGCCGTGACATGGACTCGACAACCAAGCGAGTTAGACCTTCCATCGAGGGCTCCTCAAAGTAGCCGCAAAGTAGCCGTCGCAGGCTAGACGGATTTTTCCATAGCCCTTGAGTCAGCTTGCAAGTGCCTAAGTTATCAATATGTTGTCGTTCCCCCGGGGGAGGGTCGAGAGAACGGCCACCGCACAATTTCGGGCTTCAGGATTCCCGGCGTTCAGGCTTCAGGACGTCGATAATGTACTGGGGCCCCTTTTTTGCACCGCTGTTTTGGGGATCGGGCCGGGTCACCTCTGGCCCGGCACCGTCCACTTTTTCTCCTGACGTTTCGCCTCGTGGGTGAAATTCCTTGCTTGGGAGTGAAACATTACTCCAGCCTATAGGGCCTGTCAAGAGAGAAACCCCACATATTGTATCCTCAATAATGACGGGCTAGATGCCGGGTTGAGGGACTCATTTTCCACAAGGGCTCTAATCAAAGTCAGTGACTTCTGCCGATCTGCCACCCCAGAAAACCACCCGCGGTGGCGGTCACACGGTTCCAGTTACATGAGTTGGAGACCAGTTCCGCGCCTTTCCCGGTAGGGCTGGGGAGCCTTGCGGCAAACTGGTTCGGTTTCCGCTAAGCCGACAAAGGCGCCGCGCTGCCCCATCGGCATAGCTACGTAGACGTCTTCGAAGATTCTCCGGGGAGTGATATTGAATGCGCCATCGGAGGACTCGACCAAGTAGTCTCCTTTACGTCCGCTGTGATGACGGCCGAGAGCATCAATGAAACTAAGATTGGAGTTCAGCTGTTTTGCTTTTACCAGAAAGCGAGTGCGATACGTTTTCCATTTCATGGTTGCTCTCACGTCGCCCCGCCTCGGGGAGGGAGGGTTAGGAATTTTTGATTGTTGATTCTCAATCTCTAGTTCGTGATTCCGATTACAAATCAATTCCTGGAGACCGAATTTTTCAATTTCTCACTCGCTGATATTTTCTGGGATTTGTGGGTGCAGTTTCCTTGCGAAAGCGATGGAGACTGTACGAGTGAAACCTTGCGCGGTCAATTCCATAAGATTGGTGCAATGGAGGAAATCACGGCCACCGATTCTCGACAGAACTCCGGGGACCGAGAGCGCCTCGAGAGACCCTGCAATTGGCCCGTTGTCGCGGAGGTTTTCGCTATGCAGCGGTGGCCGCGGCACAATCTCATAGCAGGGGAAGGCGTATTCTGCACAGAGGGTGCACAGGAAATGCAGAAAGCGGGAGGCGGCGATCTTGTGTGATTTGTGCTTTGCGCTTCGCGCCGAGAAGGATTCTGTCCGCCATTCGAACGGTGGAAGCAGATGAAACAGTTGAACCCAAACTCGTGTTGCCGGTCAGTTTTTCCTGCTGGTTGCCGACTGAGCGACGGAGATCAAACTCCCGAGGCTCTCTCCGAATTGTTTCAAGACTGGCGGAGTACACTCACTCAATTTTCTGTAACCGTCCTTCGGGACCTGAGGCGGCGAATGGATGTCCGGTTCTGCGAAGGCAGGAACCATCACCCGACTATCTTTACTTTGATGTGCCAGGAGAAAAGAGACCGCCGCAGTCTGAGCGTTGACGGCGCTCATTCTCAGTTCTCGGATGGTGATTCGTATCCCATTGTGGGGGGCAAAAGTCGCCCGTAAAGCGTGGCTTGCGGGAGCATCTTTATCCGACGGTTTTAGGCGTGTGCGGATGTGCCTGAGGGTAAGAGGCCCGGCGAAAACGAGAATGCTGGTGCACGTCGATCGATAAGCCTTGCTTGTCGTTCTTCAGGTGACGCTTCTATGTATCGTCTGCACGGTTCGAGCAGATTTTTCTAGTCCCTATTTTGTTGTGGCGGGCTTAAGCTGTAACTTCCTTGAGATCAATTGTTCACAAAGGCGAGAACGGAATGGTTCTTGCTGCTGTCCAAGGACAGACAATCCGCAAGGAGAGTGCTCATGATGACGATTGATCCGGTTTGTGGTATGGAAGTGGACGAACAGGAAACTGAACTTCAAACCCAGTATGCAGGCAAGAAGTACTCCTTCTGTTCAGAAGAGTGCCTCACCGCATTTGAGCGACAACCTTCCAAGTACTCGAGGGCGGCGAAGGCCGCATAGTAAATTGCCGCCGAGCGGTGGCGAAAAATAGCGAACAACCAACTCAACCAGTACGTTCAAGGAGGACGGGTATGCATATGCGAGTAGATCCGGCTCATCAGGAGAGCGGACAGGTCAAGTCGGAACACTTGAATCCAGAACAACAGGAGCGAATTCGCAGTCGGGCTCATCAGATTTACGAGGAGCACGGACGCGAAGAAGGACACGCCCTAAATCACTGGCTGCAAGCGAAAGCCGAAGTCGTGAACAGAGGCCGAAGCCTCAAAGGCGGCATGAAGGAAAACTGAAATGGCAAGCAGATGAGCTCTGAAAAGAAGCCCCGGCAATTCTTAGCCGGGGCTTTCTTGATTCAATTAGCCGTCGATATTACCGAGAGGCGAAGGCGGGCTCGCGGTCTGCTGACTTGGCGGACTTGAAGGCCTCGAAGCGTTTGTTGATTTCGTCCCAGTTGACGACGTTCCACCACGCCGCCAGGTATTCGGGACGGCGGTTGTTGTACTTGAGATAGTAGGCGTGTTCCCAGACATCGTTGCCGAAGATGGGATAGAGGCCCTGGGAAATTGGGCTGTCCTGGTTGGGGGTGGTGATGATTTGCACTTCGCCGCCGGGCTTGCCTGCGAGCCAGACCCAGCCGGAGCCGAATTGTTTCACGCCGGCGTCGTTGAATTTGGTTTGGAAATCCTTGAAGTTGCCGAAGGATTTCTTGATTGTGTCGGCGATGGGTCCGCTGGGATCGCCTCCGCCCTTGGGCTTCATGATCTTCCAGAACATGGTGTGGTTGACATGGCCTCCGCCATTGTTGCGGACGGTGGTTCGGATGTCTTCAGGAATGGAGTTGAGGTCGCGAAGGAGATCTTCGGGAGCCCTTTTGCCGAGCTCGGGATGCTTTTCGATTGCTGCGTTCAGATTCTTAACGTAAGCGCCATGATGCATATCGTGATGCAAGGTCATGGTCTGCTTATCGATGACAGGTTCGAGTGCGTCGTATGCGTAGGGCAGTGGGGGTAGCTCGTATGCCATGAATTGTCCTCCTTAAGGATTTCTTCCTCTGTTTGTGATGACGAGAGCGGACATAGGGATTCAGATCGGTTTTGCGTGCGCCTGGAGTGAATTCCTAGTGGCAGTAGATGCCAGAGATGCGGATTCGGTTGCGATGGGGTTTTCGTCGTTGGGGGCGGGGGGAACTTCCGGAAGGCTATTGGCTCCAGTGGTACATGCACTTTGTTGACGTTGAGTGGCGGGGAAAGTTGCAGGACAATCAGACGGAGTCGATTGACTGCCGGTGGCGGAGGCGCGTTGTCTTACCAAAATACGTTCCTAAGCACTCTAAGTGTGTTCGCATTGATGTTGAGCAGCGCCTCGCTGGCGGCGGCGCGGGATCTTGCCCTGGTGTCGAACAAAGCGAACTCGGTTACCGCCGTCACCGTGAGCGATCTGGTGAAACTGTGCAAAGCCCAGACGAACCATTGGCCCGACGGCAAACCTGTGACCTTTATCATGCGAGCGCCTTCGGCACCGGAGATGAGATTGTTTCTGGAGAAAGGTTATGGGATGCCGGAGAGCCAAGTGAATGAGCTGATTGCGTCCGCCAACCATGGCCGCCCATACCATCCGGCGATCCTGGTGGTAAATTCCGACGAAGAACTGGTCAACAGGGTGGCTTCCATAACCGGGGCGGTCGGCGTGGTGGATGTGTATTCGATCAATAGCAGTGTGGTGGTGATGAAGATTGCCGGAAAATTGCCGATGGAACCTGGGTATCTGTTGCATGGAAACTAGCGAAGCCAGACTTGGCGAACCTAAGCGCTTGACCAGTCTCGCTTGAACACGGGCATATGTGCATGGCAAGTACCTCGGGCGATAAAGCGAGAAAGGTAGAAAAAGCCGAACCTGGCAAACCGGCGTATCAGCGGCATTTCCAACGCTATGGCATCGACTTGCGCATACAGGTGAAAATGTTTCAGGGAGGCGAGTTCCTGAGTTGCTGGGGCCGGACCACAGAGTTGGGCGAAGATGGAATTGGAGCGACGCTGACCGGTGAACTTGTTTCGGGCGAAATTGTTTCCCTGGAGATTCCGCTTCCGTTGAGCCCCTACCCTCTGAAAGTGCGTGCGGTCGTTCGTTTCCGCCAAGGTCTGCATTATGGCTTTGAGTTTCTGACTTTGAACGGCAGCCAGAAGGAGATCGTGCGCCGCGTCTGTCAGATGCTGGCCATGAAGTCGTAGCGCGGGACACTAGCCTGTCAGTTTGCAGAACCAACACGACCACCGGGGCTGAAGCCCTGGTTGATTCTGGACGCTTACCCGGCGCTGCAGGCGCTCTTCGGTTTGCCCGCATGTGTGAGTTCCGCGGTAGCCGCATAGAGCCTCTCAAAAACTAAGGACCACCTGGCTGCCTCGCGCACCACGCGATCCGCGGCGCGAGGAGATCGTTTCTGTTTCAAAATGGCGATTGGCCAATTACCTGGGTAACTTTCGATGGGTCGGATTGCCGTTTAACATGATTTTTGGGCTGGAGATTCTTGAGGGGGATCCCGGAAATGGGTGATCGTGTCACCCGGTCTCGACAATCGGGGGAAATTCTCCGCGCCAGATTCCTGAAACAGGCATTGGAGCACGGAACTGCGCCCACACTCCTGCCACCCGGATCCGCACTTGCCTGGAACCAGACAGAAAGCCCCGAAACCCGCGCGCACTATCTCGAGCAATTGTTCCAGAGCATGCCGGATGCGCTAAGCATTGTGGACAGCGAGCGCCACGTCCAGAGCGTAAATGATGCCTTCAGGCGAATGTTTGGTTATGCCGACTGGGAGGTGCTCGGGGAGCGTCTGGACTCGCTGGTCGTGCCTTCGGAACGGCAGGCGGAAACGCGCTGGATAGCGGAATGCAATGAAAAAGGCGAGTGCATCACGCTGGAGACGCAACGACGCCGCAAAGATGGAAGCCTGGTGGATGTTTCGGTATCGTGCGCGCCACTGATGGCAGGGGGTAAGAACGCGGCCGCGTATGCCATCTATCGTGACATTTCGGAACAAGAGGAAGTCGAGGCTTTGAGCTCGGCGCTTTACCGCGTCGCGGAGAAGACCAGCTCGGCTCACGATTTGCAGCAGTTCTTCGCTGCCATCCACGGAATTGTGGATGAGTTGATGTATGCCCGCAATTTCTATATCGCGATACTTGACCGGGAAACGCAATTGCTGAGTTTCCCATACTTTGTGGATGAAGCAGACGCAGCTCCGGCACCGAGGAAGCTCGGTCGTGGCCTGACAGAGTATGTGCTGCGCACAGGCGAAGCGCTGTTGGCGAATCCGGAGATTTTCAACCAGATGGTGGAGCGCGGCGAAGTGGATCTGCTGGGGGCGCCATCGCTGGATTGGATGGGAGTGCCGCTGAAGGTGGGAGGCAACACTTTTGGGGCGCTGGTGGTGCAGAGTTACTCGAAGAATTTCCGCTTTCGGGAGCGCGACCGGGAAATCCTGACCTTCGTTTCCCGGCAAATGGCCAGCGCTATCGAGCTCAAGCGGAATGAGCAGGCGCTGCGCCGGTCGGAAGCGCGCTACCGCTCATTGGTGCAGAGCGCGGTGTATGGAATTTACCGTTCCAGTCTGGAGAGTAAGTTTCTTGACGTCAATCCTGCGCTGATCGCCATGCTGGGTTACACCTCGGCGCAAGAAGTGCTGGCCCTCGATCCATTGAAAGACGTGTTCGTGAATGCGGCGGAACAGGCGCCCTTGATCGAAGAATTCCGGCGCGCGGGAAGGATGGACGGCGTTGAGGTAAGGTGGAAGCGCAAAGATGGAAGCGCCATCACAGTACGGATAAGCGGCAGTGCGGTAACCAGCGAGGACGAACCCTCGGACGTGCTGGAAGCCATTGTTGAAGACGTAACCGAACGAAGGGCTTTGGAAGACCAGTTCCGGCAAGCGCAAAAGATGGAAGCGGTAGGCAGGCTGGCGGGAGGCATCGCACACGATTTCAACAATCTCTTGATGGTGATCAGTGGATATGCCGAGGTATTACTCGAGCAGTTGAGCGCCGACCACCCGTTGCAAGGCAAGGTGCGGGCGGTACAGCAGGCGTCGGATCGCGCGACCACCCTGACGCGGCAACTGCTGGCCTTCAGCCGCAAGCAACTCCTCGAACTGAAGATCGTAGATTTGAACGCAATCGTGCGAGACATGGAGCGCCTGCTTCGTCCGTTGATTGGGGAGAACGTGGATCTGGCGACGAGCCTGACCTCCGGCGTGGGCTGCACGCGAGCGGACGCGGGACAATTGGAGCAGGTGATCATGAACCTGGTGGTCAATGCCAAAGATGCGATGCCCAACGGGGGCCGGATTGTGATTCAGACCGGCAATGTGACTCTGGATGATTCTTATCGCGGAGAACAAACGTTCATCCAGCCCGGCGCGTACGTGATGATCTCGGTGAGCGACACCGGCCTGGGTATGGACAAAGAGACACAGTCACGTATGTTCGAGCCGTTTTTCACGACAAAAGAGAAGGGCAAAGGCACGGGACTGGGGCTTTCGACGGTCTACGGAATCATCAAACAGAGCGGTGGCTACATTTTCGTGCAGAGTGCCGTGGGACGGGGAAGCACGTTTAGTATTTATCTGCCGCGGGTGCTGGGGACTATGGAGCCCCACGGCGCGACGCCGGACTGGCGTACGGCGGCAGGAGGATCAGAGACCGTATTACTGGTGGAGGATGAAGAGTCGGTTCGCCAATTGGTCCGCGAAACCCTGGAGACGAAGGGATACCATGTTATCGAAGGGGAGAACGGGAATGCCGGACTCGCAGCCGCCCAGGCCCACAAGGGCACCATCGATTTGCTGATTACCGACGTGATCATGCCGGCCATGGGCGGACACGAACTGGCCCAACGGCTGGTGAAATCGCGTCCAGCCATCAAGGTACTTTATCTGTCCGGATATACGGAAGACGCCATCGTGGACCAGAATACCGGAGAAAATAGCAAGGCCTTTCTGCAAAAACCGTTCACACTGCAAAATCTGGCACGCAAAGTGCGAGAAGTGCTGGAAGCGTAAGGCAGGCTTCACCCTGATTCTTGGTTTCCTCAGAACGCAATCACCCAATTAGATACTGTGAAGGGCAACCTTTCCCTCGCGTCTCGTGAACGGTCGCCGTTTCGTGGCGACGACTGAATCCTGCCGCAGAACTTTCCTTGCTGACCTGTGTTAGAACTGGCTAAAGCTCAAGCCCTCAAGTCGAGCGGAGGCAGTCGTGTCGTCCTTAAGTATTCTTTCCCAACGCGCGTTGTCAGGGGGAGATGTGTCCAGCCGGGCAGGGAAGTCGCCACTGATGGCCCTGGCTCTGGTGGTGTTGACCTTCCTGTCGGCATGTAGCAGTAGCAGTAGGGCGAGCGGAGTAGGGTGCCCGGGCGGAGCTGGCACCTTCACAAACGCAAGCCTGCCCGCAGGATCGCAGTGGACATACAACTTGTCGGGCACGATCAGCCAAAGCAATGGGGTCAATTCCTACGCCGAGGCCGGAGTATTTACGGCAGACGGCAACGGCAATATCAGCTCCGGAATGGACGATTACTATGGAAGTAGCTTCAGCGGAAAGTACAGCATCAGCAGCAACGGCACCGGAAGTATCACGGTGGTGCTCGCGAATGGGGCGCAAACCTTGAGTTGGGGAATTACCCTGAGCAGCACGAGTCCGGGCTCGTTCTATTTGATTGAAGCCGACATCTTTGCCAATGCTGCCGGAACCGCTATGCAGCAAACAGCGTCGGCACTGGGCACCATGCCCCGCGGAACATTCGTTTTCCATACTCATGTTGCGACGACGGGGTTGACGTTGGCGGGTTCGATGGCGACCGTGGGCATGATGACGGTATCAAATGGTTCCTTGACCGGCAAAGAAGATGTGTTACTGGGCGGACAGTTAGCATCCCAACTTACGCTTAGCGGGAGCCTTACTGCTCCGGACAGCACAGGCCGGGGCGGGGCGACGCTAATCGACAGTTCGGGGCGGACACAAAATTACAAATACTATGTGCTTGACACTAACACCCTGCAACTCTTTGAAATTGATAGTGGTATTGTCGGGTTGGGCCGGGCGGAGATGCAGACCGGGGCGCCGTTCACGACCAGCTCACTGTCCGCTGGGGCAGGGTTTGCCTCTGGCAGCCGCGGCGATACTACCGCGAGCGTAGCGGCGAATGGAGTGGCAGGCGGGGTGAACACCGTCGGGGCCATGACCGTTGATGGGGCCGGTAACATCACTGCAGGTTCGTATGATTCAGTGCGAGATGGCACCGTGAATAGCAACATCAGTGTAACGGGAAGTTATAGCGCAGACGTGAGCGGCGATGGCCGATACACGTTCACACTGAACTCCGCCGCAGGAACGATCACGGAAGTGGCCTATATGGTTAGCCCCTCCCGGGCTTTTCTTCCTGGTGAATGATTACACGAAGGTGGAGGATGGCACGACAGATCAGCAGTCGAATCCTTCGTTCGCGACAAGCGATTTCAACGGACAGTTCGCATTGGTCATGGGAGGATACGATGCGACGAATTTTTTGGACCGAACTGGTGTTCTCGAAGCAGACGGCAAGGGTGGCCTTAACCTCGCGGAACTGCTGAATCGTACGGGAGCAGTCACGGTGCCGGGGTGTTTGCCGGGAACGTACTCGGTGGCATCGAATGGGCGGGTATCGGGCTCGGTAACCACCTTGTCTCCTAACCTGGTGTTTTACATGGTATCGGGCGGTGCGGGTGGCAAGGCTTACGTTCTCGAGGCGGATACTCTCACGCAGATCTCCGGCGGAATGGCAGAGCAGACGACTGCTGTGGTTGACCCGCCGGGAATCTTCTAACGCTGTAGGTGCGGGCTTCGGCCTGCGTCAGGAGTCCGGCGTCGGGCTTCAGGTCTTGAATTCTGCGATTTTATTCTGCGATCTTAGAGTTTTTTTCTTTTCTGTCCTCTGAGGATTTTCCCCGGTCCATTGCCCTTGACCGTCATGCAGGTTACGATGGCGGGCATGAAGACACGCGCATTCTCTCTCCAAGCTTTATCAATTGCATGCGTTTGTATTGCCGCTCTGCTTGACTGTGGCGCCATGCCGGCGCTGGGACAGACGGAAAACACGGTCCATCATGCTGCCCCATCGGTTGCTAACGTCTATCCGTTGCAGGATGGCTTCGTCGACGCCAATGGCGTGATGCTTTACTACCTTGCGCTGGGACGGGGCGAGCCGCTGCTGATTGTGCATGGCGGACCGGGAGCGTCGCATGACTATTTTCTTCCTTATCTGTTGCCGCTGGCGCGCCACAATCGGCTGATGTTCATCGATGAACGCGGCTCGGGACGGTCGCAAAAGCTGGAAGACCCTTCTGGCTACACCGTGGAGAACATGGTGGAAGATGTCGAGGCGGTACGCATCGCGCTACATCTCGGCAAGATTACGCTGCTGGGGCATTCTTACGGAGGAGCGCTGGCTCAGGCTTATGCCCTTAAGTATCAGAAGAATCTGACCCACCTGATCCTGGCCAGCACGTGGTCGAGCACGAAAGAGCTGAACCAAGTCTTTATGCGAATGAAGGAGAAGATGCCGGCGGAGTTGCGCGATCGCATCAATCGCATGGAGGCGGAGGGGCTGTTCGGGCACGGTCTCGACTATCAGAAGAACCGATATACCAACGATTATTTCGTGGCGGCGTGGGGTGAGGGTTATTTTCCTTATCTCTATCAGAACCGGCCTGATCCGAACTACGATCCTGTCGCCGGAGGAAATATCAGTTGGGACCTTTACCGGGAAATGTGGGGCTCGCACGGAGAGTACGTGGTGGATGGCAATTTGAAATCGGTGGAGTACACGGACCGGCTGGCGAGCATCACAGTGCCGACGCTTATTTTGGTGGGAGATCATGATGAGTGCGAGCCGCCCCTGTCGGAGGCGATGCACGCGAAGATTGCCGGATCGAAGATAGTGATTTTGCCGAAGGCGGGGCACATGACTTTTGTGGATCAGACCGGAATGTTTGTAGGCGCGGTGGATGGATTCTTGCATACGGGCAGCCAGGGCGCTAATCACCAAGGGCACTAAGGGACACGAAAGGAATCGCGGTGAAGGTAAAACGACTTTTGCGTTTGGTGGCAGTGCACCTCTGCTTTTTGTTAGCGGTGAGCGGGCTGGGGCTGTCGCAAACTCGCGGGGAATCGCGGCGGGTAGGCGGACAAGAGCAGCGGCCGGCGACATCCACACCGGAGGGCGGCCAGCTCATCATTGAGACCAGTTCTCTGCCTTCAGGCTATACGCGTGGGACTTACACCTTTACACTCCGCGCGCATGGGGGGATTCCTCGTTTGCATTGGAAGGTTGAGGAAGGCGAATTGCCTCCGGGGCTGAAACTGGAGGATGATGGCAGGCTGCGTGGGGCCCCGGAGAAGCCGGGTGCATATCGCTTCACGGTGTCGGTTACCGATAACGCAAAGCCGCAGCAGGCAGTCGAGCGAGAGTTTGTACTGAACGTGCTCAGGGCGTTAGTCCTCGAATGGAAGATGCCGCCGCACGTGGCTGGTAGCCGGATTGAGGGGAGCGTCCAGGTCGCAAACGAAACGCCGGAGGACTTCGACTTCACGTTTTACGTGCTGGCGGTGAGTGAGAATGGGCGGGCAACGGCCATCGCGTATCAGAGATTTCCTTTGAAAAAGGGAACCATGGATTTCGAGATTCCCTTCGGTGATACTCTGCCGTCCGGGGCCTATGTGGTGCACGCGGACGCAGTGGGCGAAGTTGCGGAGAAGAATCAGATTTATCGAGCTCGGCTGCAAACACCGGGGCCGTTGCAGGTGGCGGTGGGTCCGTAGGACTTTACGGCTGCGGCCGGCGAGCAGCAGCTGTTTAGGTGGAGAATTACGCCGGTCACGAGCCGTGAAAATGTCTTTCGCATCAACAACTCCGCACGGCGATGTTCCCTGGACAATGCTCCAGCCGCAAAACGTGCGCTCCTTGACGTAGGGCACTAGAGCTGGATGCGCGGCGGAGCTATTCGGAAATGAAGAATTGTCGCCGCAGACCCTTGACGGCAGATTGGCGGCAACAAACCAACTAGGCGAGGCTGAAAATCGGAGGATGGTGGAGTACATCAATCAGCTGCGCATGCGTGGATTGCCCGTTCGCGAAGCTGCCAAGGAAGGTGCTCAACTCCGTCTGCGTCCCATCATGATGACTATGCTGGTGGCGACGCTTGGGCTGTTGCCCGCGGCCATGTCCCATGACATCGGGTCGGACTCGCAGCGGCCGTTTGCCATTGTGATTGTCGGGGGACTGATCGTGGAGTTGGTGGTCAGCGTAATCTTATGGCCGACGCTGTATGTGTTCTGGGCGCGACCGGGGGATAAGCTTCCGCCTTCCGAACAGAGCTTCATCGCTGAGGGCGAGCATGTAGATTAATTTCAGGCGGCGGGCTTCAGGCTTCAGGCTTCCTCCGTTGTTTACGACTTGGTGGCGAGAATATATCCGCGCCTGCTTTGGTACTCGACCTCTGGATAGGGATCTCTTTCCATCGCTTGCTGGAGGTTGAGGCCAGCGGCTTTGGCGTAGCCAGTCATCTCTTCGATGCGGAACAGGGTGGCCTCGAAGTCCACGGGATGATCGTGAAAATCGGTCATGTGGATTACGTCGTCTCCCAAATGAAAGGCGAGCAAAAGAGAACCCTTTCTCTTCAACACGCGGCGCATTTCAGATAAAGTCGCGACCACCTGTTCGCGGCCGATGTGAATGATGGAATAGAACGCAGCGATGCCGCCGAGTGTGTCAGCGCCAAGACCCAACTGAAGCATGGAGCCCTGAATGAAATCGATGTTGGGATTCAGTCTCTTGGCCTCGTTAAGCATTCCTGCAGACAAATCAAGGCCAAAAACGTTCACCCCTCGGTCGAAAAGATAGCGTGCAATCTGAGCGGGACCGCAACCGATATCGCAGACTGGTCCGGACATCCGTACATCGTCGGCAAAACGATCGAGTAGCTGACGGTCGAACGGCTTGCTTTTGAGTTCAGGGTAGATGCGATCGGCATATTCAGCGGCGATGGTGTCATAGCTTACCCGCATTCTTTCGGATTGCGGGTTGGACGGCCGGGAATCGGAATTCATGCCTGACACGCCTCATGAGCAGCAATGGCTATGTTGGGAGTGCAATTCCGAGTCTAACAGCTCGAACGCGAGGGATCTGTTTGCGGAAGGTAGCAAAAAGGTTAAGGGCGTGCCTGCTGGGAATGCTGGGGCGTGGGCGCGAGCGCCACACAAAAATTAAAGAGTTCCGAGGTGATGTTGGGTTCATTCGTCTCAGCCAGTAGCTCGCGTTTAGACCCTCGCTCGACCTGCTCTCGCTGCTTCCCTTGCGGGGACGCTGCGCGCGATCTTCGCTCGGGCTCCGGGCTCACCGCCAACTGGATAAACCTACCCAACGCCTCGGAACTCTATCCTGCCTTCGACTTTGCTTCTCGTTCTCCTCGACCAGCACTTAGCTATAGACCCTTGCTGACCCTCCTTTTTCTACATTTTGCAATGTGAGAAGGTGATCGCGCTCGAGCCCCGGACGCCGCACCAACCGGAAAAACTTAAGAAGTTGTCAAAGAACGATTCTGTTTTACTCTTTTCATTTTTAGAGTCAATCAAAAGTTGGTGATTTTAAGCGGTTTATTTTCAAGCGAGTGCAGGTCGTCCACAGGCGGGTGCCAGTTTTTGGTGCAGCGCGAGATGCACATAGCGATCAAAAGCCGCGATGGGCGCGGGAGTTTCGAACAATCTGAAGTTGGATGGATATTTCTCCTCGGCGGTCTAGTTTGTTGCACGGCTGTGAAAATTCGGGGAAACCAGCGCCAGACAAGGGATTTCGCGTTACTTTTCCAGTGCAGACTGGCGCTGTCAGCTATTACAATGCGTTTCCTGAATTTGGAGGCGGTCCCTTGCGGTCAAGATTCGGTTCGATCCACCTCTGCCGCCTATGGTTCTTCCTTCTGGCGACTTTTACGGCTGCCCAGACAGCTGAGCAGCGCACGGCTCGATATTTTGAGTCGGTGCGCAAGCGGCCGCAGTTGTTGCTGGCGTTTCTCAAGGACCTGCCCAAGGGCGGCGATTTACACAATCACCTTGAGGGCGCCATTTACGCCGAGGATTGGGTGGATTTTGCCGCCGAGGATAATCTTTGCGTCGACCGCACGACTTCCCGACTGATCGCGCCACCTTGCGATTCATGTGAGAGCTACACCGCCAAGCCGGCGATGCGGTGCGCGTACGGCGATCACATTCTTTACAACCAAACCATTGACGCATGGTCGATGCGCAACTGGCGGCCGGGGGAGGAGTCGGGACACGATCACTTCTTTGCCACGTTCGAGAAATTTAGACTAGCTTTTCACGGACACGTGGGCGAGGGCGTGGCGGCGGCGGCGAATCGCGCGGGACAAGACCATCTGCAATACGTCGAGTTCATGCACACGGCCGACGGAGGGCAGGCGGCTCAGATCGCAGCGAAGGCGGGATGGGCCGACGACTTCGGGAAGATGCGCGAAAGTCTGCTGGCCGCGGGGCTGAAGGATGTGGCTGCGGCCACCGACAAGAAACTCGAAGCCGACGAAGCCCGCGCCCACGACGTGATGAAATGCGGGACGGCGGAGGCTGCTCCCGGATGCGGCGTCACCGTGCGTTATCTCTATCAGGTACTGCGGGGGCTGCCGCACGAGATTGTGTTCGCGCAGATTCTCCTGGGATTCGAGTTGGCGTCGTCCCATCCTCGCTTTGTTGGCCTGAATCTGGTGATGCCTGAGGATTGGTACGTGCCCCTCCATGACTTCAACCAACACATGGCGATGCTCGACTATTTGCACACCGTTTATCCCAAGGTGCATATCAGTCTGCACGCTGGCGAAATCGCAATGGGTTTGGTTCCTCCGGAGGATTTAACTTTCCACATCCGGGCTTCGATGGAAAAGGGGCATGCCGAACGGATCGGGCACGGCGTCGATGTCATGAATGAACGAGGTCCCCTCGACCTGCTGAAGGAAATGGCGGCACGGAATGTATTGGTGGAAATTAGTCTCACTTCAAACGACATGATTCTGGGCGTGACTGGCGACGATCATCCTCTACCGATTTATATGCACTATGGAGTTCCGGTGGCGATCTCGACCGACGACGAGGGCGTGGCGCGATCCGACATGACGCATGAGTATTTGCGCGCGGTGCAAGGCTACAACCTGTCATACCCGGAAGTGAAACGGATGGCCCGGCAGAGCCTGGAACACAGTTTTTTGCCGGGGGAAAGTCTGTGGACGGAGACCAAGCTGCGATTTCGGTTCGTGACGGCGTGTGCCGGAGATGCAGCAGGAGCAGGAAAGCCTTCGAGCGGTTGCCAGAAGTTTCTCGTTGCGAACGAGCGGGCGCGTGTGCAGTGGAAGCTGGAGGCGGAGTTTGCGATGTTTGAAAAGAAGTTTTGAAAAGGCGACTCTTAACCGTTAGCTTTTAGCTCTTGATGCAAGTACCCATCGCAGTGAAGAGAGTAGATCGAGATTGTACGCGCCAACCCCGCGAACCACTGTGAATGATCACTTCCATGCCGCTGAATCCGCTGCTCAGTTTGTGCTGACTCAGGCCTCTCTGCGGCCACGCGTCGGGCTAGTTCTTGGGTCAGGCCTGGGCGGATTCGCCGACTCGCTCAGCGAAGCTGTGCGCATCCCGTACGCAAGGATTCCTGCATTTCCACGTTCGACGGCTATCGGCCACGCAGGGCAGATGGTCATCGGCAAAGTTGGCGGCGTCGTGGTCGCCGCGATGCAGGGGCGCGTACATCTTTATGAGGGTTACTCCGCGCAGGAAGTGGCGTTTCCCATGCGCGTGTTTGGCCGCATGGGAATTCGTGCTGTGATTCTCACCAACGCCGCTGGGGGTATCGATCTCAGCTATCAACAGGGCGCGCTGGTTCTGATCAGGGACCACATCAACTTGCAGGGACAGAATCCGCTCACTGGTCCGAATCATGAGCGCCTCGGCCCACGTTTTCCTGACATGACTCAGGCATACGCGAAGTCGTATCGCGAGTTCGCACAAGAGGAAGGCCAGAAGTTAGCTATGACGCTGCACGAGGGCGTCTACGTTGCGCTGCTGGGGCCGAGCTACGAAACACCCGCGGAGATCCGGTACTTGCGCACAATTGGCGCTGATCTCGTAGGGATGTCGACCGTCGGGGAAGTGATCGCGGCCCGGCACATGGGAATCAAAGTGCTCGCAATTTCCTGCGTAACCAACATGGCGGCCGGAATTCTCGACCAGACGCTCTCACATGCGGAAGTGCTCGAGACCGCAGAGCGCGTGAGAGGGCAATTCGAGGCGCTGCTGCGGGCGGTGCTGCCGCGGATCTTCCAAGATGTCGATGTCGTACAGGCATAGCTTGCTACTCGGTTTGCTGAGAGCTCACCTCGCGGCGGGCGGAATCAACAGCGCGACCGGCGGTTTGATCCCATAGGCTGCAGCGAAGCTGCCTTGATTCACGGCCAACCCGAGATGTCCGCGCGAATCGATGTACAGCAACGGCTCTCCCACCGGCAGATCGCTGAAGGTCCGCACGAACTTGATTTTCATTTCCTTCTCGCCCAACTTCACGGGAACTTCCTGCCCGCGCTGATATCCGAGCTTGAGGAATTCGTCAGCATCAACGTTGGTGACGAGGTTGCCGAAAGGTCCGTCGGTGGCGATGATCTCGGCGCTGAGGCCACGCCCGTCGACCTTTGCGGCTTTCAGATCTAGGCGTACCAGAGCTCTTACAGGAACCTCCGGTCCCACGGAAGTCCAGTCATCGCCCCGGGCCATGTGAGCTCCGACCGGCGAGAAAATGTCGCGGCCGTGGAAAGTTGAAGAAAGCTTGCTGCCGATCATCCATGCAGGATTGGTGATCGCGCGCGCTGCCTCGATGCCATCGCGTTGCTCGACCAGCGTGAGCAGGCCGTTGTCGGGTAACACGAAATATTGTCCGCGCTTCGACTTAGCCACGATTGCCTTGCGGGGGCTGCCTACGCCGGGGTCTATGACGACGACGAATACTGTCCCGGCCGGATAGTAGGGCGTGGCGCCGTGGAGAAAGCGGGCGCCGTCAAGGATTGAGTACGGCGTAACCTGATGAGTGAGGTCCACGATGCGGACCTCGGGCATGACCGAATACATCACGCCGCGGCAGATGGCGACCGAGTCGTCGAGTGTGCCGAAGTCGGTCATGAAGACGATGGTGGGGGCATATTTCTTGGCGCGCTGGGCAGCGATGGGCACCGTGAGGGCTGCGCACAGCCATGCGAGCAAGAGCGCGACCTTGATAAACGTCGGTCTGCTGCCGAGCTTCGAGACGAGGCCAGCAGAGATGGGCAAGTGGCTGTTGCCGCGGGATCGAGCGGTCGCCAAGTCAGTTCTCCATCACAAAGTATTTGTTGCATTCAACATCGGGTCACCGCGAACTACGCAAGAACGCAAACCGCTGTGCCAGAAGCGGCTTGCCTCAAGCCTTCCAGCTCCGAGCAAGGCCGCAATTCTAAATGCACAGACGAGGAAACGGAAAGTGCGCGATCGCACACTCCTCAATCTGGTGCCTGGGCCCGTCCCACATCTTTAAGCTCTATTTCCTTGGTCCGGGTGAAGCCGTCTATAATGCTCAGGCGTTTAGCGTATTCCCGGAGATATCGACACATTGGTTCAAGCACAGATTTTCTGAAAGGTAGGGGCCCTTATGCCGTCCGTTATTCCCGAGAAGTACCGCGATCTGTTTCAGAAACGCGCATTTGCCAATCTCGGCACGCTGATGCCTGACGGAAGTCCTCAAGTGACGCCTGTGTGGGTGGACTTTGACGGCGAACACGTGATCTTCAACTCCGCCAAGGGACGCCAGAAAGATCGGAATGTCCGGCGGGATCCCCGCGTGGCGCTGACTTTGATGGATCCCGACAATCCCTATCGCTATCTCGAAATTCGTGGCCGCGTGGCCGAGATTACCGAAGACGGCGCCGCCGAACACATACACAAACTGGCCAAGAAATACCTGGGAGTGGATAAATATCCCTATGCCCAGCCGGGCGAGGTGCGAGTGCTCTATAAAGTAAGACCCGAGCACGCTACGGTGATGGGATAGCGCATAAGGAATCAAAGATTCGCATCGGGGCACGCTTTCCGGCGTGCTGTCAGCGGGGCGTCGTTCGACGCGCCTTTAGGGCGCGCAGGGTTCGCATCCGCGCAAGGATCTCTCATCCGCACTTGCAAGCTGTGCTTCCTCGGCTTCGGCAACGTAAACCGGACTCTGGTCCGTTTACTCGAAGATCGCGCGCAAGAACTCCGCGATCGGTACGGAATTTCATGGCGGATTACGGGGGTGGCTTCGCGGCGGCTGGGGTGGATTGCAGATGCGGAAGGGTTAGATTCGGCTTCGCTGCTCGCTCTGAGCGTGAATTCGACTCCCGACCTCTTGCCGGCGGGGGCGCCCGCACCACACAGTGATGTTCGTGAATGGCTACGGACGGCGCAAGCCGAAGTCTTATTCGAAGCCACTTCCCTCAATGTCGAAAATGGTCAACCTGGGGTCGACCACATCCGAGCTGCGCTCGAACACGGCGCCCACGTCATCACTGCCAACAAAGGTCCGATCGTGCATGCTTATCGTGAGCTGCTTGATCTGGCTGCGAGACGGGGCAAACGATTTTTGTTTGAGTCTACAGTTATGGATGGCGTGCCTGTCTTTTCTCTTTTTCGAGATGCCCTGCCGGCCTTACATCTCCGCGGGTTCCACGGCATTCTGAACTCCACCACCAACGTCGTCCTTAGTGGAATGGAGCAGGGCCTGACCTTCGACGAGTCACTAAAAAAAGCTCAAGAACTCGGGATCGCGGAAACCGACGCCACGCACGACACTGACGGATGGGACGCCGTCGTGAAAACTGCCGCGCTCATCAACGTACTCATGGACGTTCCGATTCGGTTGGGTGAGATTGAGCGCGAGGGAATCCGCGGACTGAGCGGGGAAGGTGTCCGCTGCGCACGAAGACAGGGCCGACCTTACAAACTCGTCTGCCGTGCGAAGAAAACGGCGAGCGGAATCATGGCCAGCGTTGGGCCCGAACAGATCCCGCTCACCGATCCCATGGCACAGATCGCCGGGACGTCGTCTTATATTCATTTCGAAACTGACATCTTCCCCGGGCTTGCGATCAGCGAAGAGAATCCCGGCGTCTACGCGACCGCCTATGGCATGCTGGCGGATTTTGTCAGGGCGGTGGGGCAAGCCGCAAGTGCGATATAGTTTTTAGTGATGCCGACTACTGAACACGCCGTAGCTCCCACCCTCGACTTCCACACCGTCCGCGACCAGTTCCCGTCTCTGGCTCAGACCGTTAATGGCTATCCAGCAGCCTTTCTGGACGGCCCCGGCGGCACCCAAGTTCCGCAGCGGGTGATTGACGCCATCACTGAATACCTGCGCCGCGACAATGCCAACACCGGCGGAGCTTATGCCACTAGTCGCCATACTGACGCGATGATCGCGGGTGCGCGTGCCGCCATGGCCGATTTTCTCAACTGCGGCGCAGACGAAGTTGTCTTTGGTCCTAACACGACTTCGCTCACCTTTGCGATCAGTCGAGCCATCGGTCGCGATCTCGGGCCGGGCGATGAGATCTTGGTGACGCGCCTCGATCACGACGCCAACGTCTCTCCATGGCTGGCGCTGGCAGAGCGCGGTGTCACGATTCGCTGGGCGGAGATTCGCGAGCCAGATTGCACCCTCGATATGACCGACCTGGCCGGAAAGATCGGTCCCAAGACGAAGCTGGTGGCCGTGGGTTATGCTTCGAATGCGGTAGGGACGATCAATCCAGTCAAGGAAATCGTTCGCCTCGCCCATGCAGCGGGAGCGCTCGCCTACATCGACGCCGTCCACTACGCCCCGCACGGTCTGATCGACGTGGCTGCGCTGGACTGCGACTTCCTGGCCTGCTCGACCTACAAATTCTTTGGCCCGCACCTGGGTGTGCTCTACGGCAAGCGCGAGCACTTGCAGCGCTTGAAGCCGTACAAGGTGCGTCCTAACACCAATGCGATTCCGAACTGCTGGGAGTGGGGGACACTCAATCACGAATGCATTGCAGGAATCGCTGCGTGCGTGGAATATTTCGATGAACTGGGCCGGCGGACGAATCCCGCGGCCACCACACGTCGCGCCGCTATCGTCGCCGCGTATGAAGCAATTCATCAGCATGAGCGCGGATTGATCGAGCGCATTGTCCGGGGACTGACAACGATTCCGGGGCTTAAGCTTTACGGCATCACCGATCCCGCACGCTTTAACGAGCGCTGTGGCACGTTCGCGGTTCGGATTGAAGGACACGCCCCACTTGAACTCGCCATCAAACTCGGCGACCGCGGTTTCTTTACGTGGGATGGCAACTACTACGCGCTGAACCTGACCGAACAGCTGGACGTGGAGAAAACCGGCGGCTTTTTGCGCATCGGTCT
This sequence comes from Acidobacteriota bacterium, assembly GCA_003225005.1. Taxonomy (GTDB): domain Bacteria; phylum Acidobacteriota; class Terriglobia; order Terriglobales; family Acidobacteriaceae; genus Sulfotelmatobacter. The sequence continues at coordinate 35,911 of QIAN01000120.1, forward strand.
GGTCCACTACAACACCCTCGAGGAAGTGGATCGGCTGCTGGAAGCGCTACGGGAGCTTGTGACAGCGTCCGGCTAACCGTTCCCCACGTAAAATATGGTTCAGCCCGGGATGGCTCCCGGGCTGAACACAAATCCCAACTCTCATCGGTAACTCTGCGCTGGTGAACGCTCAGCCAGCTTACGGCCAGCGTTTGGCGGTTTCATCCCAGCCGGCCGAGGCGCGCGCCGGTTGTGCAGCCACGCTGACCTGAGGCGACGGAATCCGTATGGGCTGCTGCGGCCCATTTGCAGCCGCCAGCGCGGGTTTCGCGACCTCGGACAGATTTTCTTTTTCTTCGGAGAGCAACGGGGCGACCAGTCGGAGAGCCTCCACTTCCTTCTCCAGGCGGGTCAGTTCCATTTCTTTCTGCCGTAGCACTTCGTAAACATTTTTCATATACAGGGCACCTGAGCGTATGTTGGTCAAAGTGAGACGCTTATCCGCACTTTAGCAGACTTGACTGGGTTGTCAAGAGATTCTGGTTGTTGTTAGAGGTTGTTAGGGTTGTTAGTACTGGCAGAACAATCAAGAAACTCCGCCGGAGATACCCTTCCCGCAGGGCCTAAGAGCTGCTAGCGCGTCCACGCGATCACGGCGATCACGATGCCAACGATGGACACCGCTGCGAAAACGTATTTGTTCGCCGCCCACCATGATGGGGACTCCATTCCAGCGCTGAGGAAGAGCCCAGGTGAGGTGGTTTCAGTGGTAAGGCTTTCCATGGCGGCCGGCGGGGCGGGCACAACGCTCAAGGCGGTCTGGCGGATTTTGACCGGCATCTGCTCGCGGCTCGCAGGTTGAGTTGAAGAGTGGGGAGACGGCGGTTTGTCGTCAGTTTCATCTCCTTGCGATACGTTGCCAGCGACGGTTGCGGACACACTCGACACAGCGGTAGCCGCAGAAGACAGCCCCGAAGCGATGGCCAGAGCAGGGGTCGGAGGCTCGAGCGCTTTCGCCGGACGCTGAACCGGCTCACCGCGCCATTTTTTTTCTTCGCAGTCCACACATAACACGCGTCCCTCGGAAACCGGAAAACCGCAAGCCTGGCACCTGTGCACATTCCTGAGGGCAGGTGGCACAGCGGTGGAATCTGACGTTTGAGCTGGCGGGCTCCCGGTGTTCCCGGTCGCCGGGGCTGACCACAAAATTGCTCTTTTCGGCGGAGAATCGTTGGGAACTACAACCGGCGGAGCCTCGGAGTTCGAATCCTCAGGGCTTGGAACATCACGAACCGGGAGCCCATCCTCGGGAACATTAGCCGGTGCCGCGGTCACACTTGCGGAGTCCGGGGAAGTCTTCGAATCGGCTGTCGAAACTGCGACAGACGAGGAAGAAATCTCCGCGGCGCGTTCTGTCTTGATTTCTGTCTGCAATTCGACCGGAGATTGCGGCGGCGCGATCTGCGACTCGGGGGTCGGCAGAGTCGCCGTAGATAGTGCTGCCTCATCGGAATTGACCTCCGCACCCACGCGCAAACTAGCTGCCCGGGCGTGCTGGACCGCAGTCTCAACCATCTCTCCCAAACGCTGCAGAGCGGAAAGGTCGCGCTCATCGAAGGCCTTCGGACGGCCCGAAAAAAGTTCGAACACCCCAAGCACTTGGTCTTCGCTCACGATCGGCATGACCACCACGGAGGCGATTCCCAATTCGCGGCAGCTCTGACGGTTCACGCGGGGATCGCTTTCAGCATCGTCGCAACGCAAGGGCTGCCGCGTGCGCACACTCTCGCCGGAAAGACCAGACTCGGCGGAAAGAAGCGCGCCCAGCTCCGGGGCGTTTGAGCCGGCGCTGGCGTGGCAAAGCATGTCATTGTGCCCGCCGCGACGCAGGGCGATGGCCGCCCCGCTCGCTCCGGTGATGTATTGAGCGCGCTCGGCCAGAAGTTGCAGGGCGGCGTGGAGGTCCCGCTGGGCCATCCCAGCAAGCGAATTACCGCTGTCTTTCCCGGGATAGAGCATTTCGGCGCGGGTTGCAGGTTCCTGGGTGGAATGCGTCGCGGTGTTCATGTTCGCAGTAGCGATTCCGGATGTCAAAAGCGCAATAATTGGAGTGTCGCTCGCCCAAAGCGGACTGTCAAGGAACTTACCAGGCGGAACTTACCAGGCGGGGCCAGGCGGGGCCAGGCGGGATTCCCGCTAAAGGCCGTAGGTGAGCTTTACAATTCAGATCTCTCGAAGGACCAGCGAGGAGGTTCGTCAAGTTTGTGTTTCCGGCTCTTAGAGACTCGGCTGGTCCCAGGCGCAAATGAGTGATCGGCTCGATCCGGTGGAAGACACACAAAGTGGAAGACACACAAATAGGTGGTTCGCAGTTCAGGTTGGGCAACCGCCGACCCATTTGCGACCCCTCCGCAACCCAGGAAGGCCGAGCGTACTCGAGGTTAGGTCGGGGTCGGCTGAGGCTTACGGTTTTCGGTATGGACACTGGTTTGGCACTACCCATGATGGTCCTCCCTGATGAGACGATTGACTACCGACGACCAGCTTGCGAAAGCGTTGATTCTGATTTCAGATTGCTGAAGAAGTAGGATGATCTCACAGGGGCTGCCGAACGACTCTATGATCTATCAAGTCCTTTCGGATGAGGTGTCTGAGACGTTGCTTGTGCTTTTCTTTGCCGCGTATATGTGTAAGAGGGATTTCTACGGCTTCTTTTTTGGCGGCAGATATTTCTTCTCCACCGAGGTTACGACCACGTAGTTGGGATCGACCATCTCGTTCATGTGGATCCTTCCTACCTTCGAGAGCAGTTCGTAGGCGTCGAGGTCGGAGAGGCCGTAGTCGCGGTGAATCCAGGCGACAAGCTCGGTGTAGCCGATGCGGACCGCGTCTTCCAGTGGACGATAGGCACCCACGGTCATGATCGCATCCTCATTTTCAAATTGCGGCCAACTGATTTTGCGGCCTTTGATCACGCCTAGTTGCACCCGCACCTTTAACGGCACTTCGACTGCCGAGCCCGCGATCTCGCCGTCTCCCATGGCTGCATGGCCGTCGCCGAGATAGAGGAGGCCTCCTTTTACGTTGACGGGGAAATAGACGGTATTGCCGACGCTGGCCTCGGGCGAGTCCATGTTGCCGCCAAATTCGGCAGGGACCAGCGAACTGCGGGCTTCGCCCTCAGCTGGGGCAACGCCGATGCATCCGAAGAACGGATGCACGGGAATCTTCACCGAGAAGTCGGAGTCGAGCGCCTTGAAGGTTGCCGTGTTTGCCGCGTGATTGATGTGGTAGAACCATACCCGCTCTTTCAAAGGTGGCTCAAGCACCGGCGTGTAATGCGAACCGTTGATCGCACCGAAACCCGGGGAAAAGGCGCCGATGCCCATGTCGCCGTCCACTTGCAGATCGAGAATCTTCACCGTGAGCGTGTCGCCGGGCGCTGCGCCTTCCACGTAGAACGGTCCAGCCAGAGGATTGTCTCCTTTGGCCATGCTGAGCGTGTCGCCTGGTTTCTTAAGGCCGTTGCCGAAGCAGTCGAGCGTGTTGGTGTCGAGAATGTCTCCGGGCTTAAGCCGCGCCACCGGCTCTGCCGTGGCGAAGACGTACTTCACGTTGTCATTAGTAGTCGTGTAGCGAACCACATTCTGGGCGAGAGCAGGACCAGCCAGCAGTATGAGGGCAAAGAGACGAAAGATCACGCGAGCCTCCGGAGTATTGCCGATCGTCAATTTCCGATTGGCGATTGTAATCGTTGGCTGTCGATTTTTGGAATGAAAGTGAGCCCTGACCTCGTTTACTTTTTCGAGTTCGCCTTGTCGAGCGCCGCCGTTGGTTCCCCGGCCAGCTTGGCTGCATCGTCGTTCGCCCAGAAATGCATGAAGAACGGCCGCGGCTCCTCCGTCAGCATGTGGCAAGCGCTGCTACCTGAATCCCGTTATCACGCAGTGCCTTCATGACCGGATTCGCTTCTTTGCCAAGGAGCACGAAACCTCCGGTGATTGCAGCTTTGCCGCCCCCGGTCGGCTGGAAATTAATGGCGGTCGCTACCCCAGGGCTGGAGGCACGGTCATTAGCATTTCCTATGATCGTCTGGGAGCTGACGACAAATTTACCCTTCGCGCTGCCGGGCGTAAAAGTTCCGCACCTTCGCGCGATTGCCGCACAGCTTCATGCTGCACCAGCGGCGACGGTGGTTCTTGCTGGTGTCTAGAAAAAACCACTGGCAGGTCTCGGAAGAACAGGTGCGCACAAAGGGCAAATTGTCAGAGGCGAGCAACTCGGCGGCGGAACGCACAATGGGCCACAACATAGTTTCGAATCCGCCAGGAGAATCGCCGTAGCTATCATACTGCCAGGCAAAACCGCCGTTGGCAGGCGTCAGACTGAGGTGTTTCGCGGCTAGTTGAATATATCCATTCAGCAGAGCAAGTGCCGACGCGGGAACAGCGCGTTTCGCAATCACGGCTGAAAAAACCGCGTACATGGCTTCGCGCAATTCGACCGCGGCTCGCAGAACCCGCTGCGCTTCCTCGGGATCGGCTTCGCTCCAGGCAAACGATCGGTCGGCTTGCGCCGGCGTAAGAATTCCGGTGTCTTCCGCGAAGCGAACCAGGTCTCCGTAGCGCGCGAGCAACTCTTTAGGCTCTCCAGTGGGACGGTTGTCCAGAGTGTTAACGAAATCCAAACAGAGAACTCCAGCAGTCAGTTCGAAGAGAGGCGGCCTTCGCCCGATAGTTCGGTGCAGCTTTTTTCGACGCCGCGCCATAAGAACACTCGACGATACCACTCGTTTCGCTCACCTAACCATCAAAAATAGCTTGACAAGTTATATTAGCATGATTACCATCATATCTAACCTATTAAATAAGTTTTAAAGGTTACAGACATGACAACTGAACAGGCAGCGCGAATCACGGCCCTTCTCCGCAGCGGCCGGGTGATAAACATAGGTGGCAGACCCGTGAGCGTACCTCCAGCCATCGCACAGTCCACAACGCACGACCGGACACACGCCATCAAGTTGGCATTCGCCTTCGTAGCGATCTACCTGATCTGGGGTTCGACCTACCTTGCCATTCGCTACGCAGTCGAAACCATTCCTCCGCTGGTGACCGCGGCCGTTCGGCATTCGATTGCAGGCAGCATCATGTTTGCCTGGGCGTGGAGGCGCGGCTTCCGTCCGACACGTCAACATTGGATCTCGGGATTCATTGTTGGCGGGCTGTTCTTTCTGGTGGGACACGGCACGCTGCATTGGGCCGAGCAATATGTGGGCTCAGGTCTGGCGGCGTTGCTCACTGCTACCGAGCCAATGTTCATTGTGGCGCTGGCGTGGATGATGGGGCAGCAGAAAATCACCCTCTTCAGCATGCTGGGATTGATCGTAGGGGTGGGCGGTGTAGCCATTCTCACAGGCACTGAAGTGACGAAGGGGTCGAGCCTGTTCGGACTCCTGGCCGTATTGCTGGGATCGCTTTCGTGGGCCGCTGGTGTGGTGATTTCTCCGAGGGTCAAATTGCCTTCTGACGCACTGGGACGAACCGCGCTGCCGACGCTGTGCGGTGCGGCCATGCTCCTGATCGCCGCCGGATTGACGGGCGAATTTCAGGCGACACACTGGGCGAGCATCTCTCTGCGGTCACTCCTGGGATTGGCGTATCTGATTACGTTCGGATCGTTGGTGGCATTCACTTCCTACACCTGGCTGCTGCAGCAGTGTCCGCCGGCGTTGGTGGCTACGCATACGTATGTGAATCCTGTGGTGGCAGTGCTGCTGGGGTGGCTTCTGGCTTCGGAACCTTTGACGCTGCGTTTGGTATTGGCGTCGGTCGCAATCTTGGGAGCGATCGTTTTGATCCGGCGCGGCGAGCACACTGCCGCGGCACCTGTGTGTGCGGGCGATTGAGGCAGCAGCGCAATCGAATGTCGCAAGATGGTGCGTCGTGGGAAGAAGGTTCGGTTAGCAGAGCACGGTCGTGAGGAGACGAACATGATCAGCCGGCTGTGGCATGGATGGACGACGCGCGACAAGGCTGATGCGTATGAAGAACTGTTACGCAGCGAGATTCTGCCAGGCATTCATCGCGTCGCGGGATTCAAGGGAGCGTTGCTTCTGCGGCGTGATGGGAAAGATGAAGTGGAGTTCGTCACGCTGACCATGTTCGATTCGATGGAGGCGGTGAAGGAGTTCGCCGGCGACGACTACGAAGTGGCAGTGATCTTACCCGAGGCGCGGAAACTGCTGGCGCGGCTTGATGCGCGGTCAGCGCACTACGAGACAGTGTTGCGAATCGAATAGGTTTTCCCCGATTTGCCGCTTAGTGAGATATCCTGGTGACTTCTAACTAATGGGGCACTCGCAAAGTAACAATCCGGTGGGGAAGTACTTCATGAAAACAAAACAACGAGATCGGAGAGCGAAACTCACGACTAGCGGAGGTCAGGCATGTCAATCATCGGATGATTTTCATCGTTGCGGCTTCTCGAGGTGCACCCTCGCCGGAAGTTTTCCCGGGCACTCTCCGCCGTTGACACCAAAATAGAGGTGGCTAGAGCCGATGACAGGCAATTCCGCGTCGGGGCCAATCATCCACAATTTCCAGTAGAGGCTCAGAACATGGCGATCGGCATCGGTGTGCGGCGAGTGAGGGGGCTCTGGTTGGGCACTGGCTAGCTCAAGCGCAGCACCCGGCCTTATTGCACGCGCGGAGACGAGCAGTTCGTGAATCGTCATGAACTCGCGCCTGAATTTGAGATGCAACACGGGTCAGCCCAGTGGCAGGAAACATTCCTGGGTAGCGTGGGTCTTGCGAGAGGCGAATCGGCCAAAGCAGGAGAACCAAAGAAGGCCAGAGAGGCACAGATTCCCGCGGATTCTCAGAGGGGGTTTGCTTATCCGTGCAGCCCCGCTGCGAGTTGGCGGAGCCCTGTTGCCCTATCGCACGAGCCACTCGGTAGCGATGTGAATGCGCTCCAGCGCTTGGTTGTAGGTGACCGCAACCGCCGCCACTATCGTGAGCGTAACGCACACGGCGTACAGCGGCGATAGCGCCAGTGCAGGTTTCTGCTGCCGCTCGTTCCAGGCGATCAGGCGTTCGATTCTTGCATTCACCGATGCCAGCGGCGCATGTATTAAAGTTGTGGCAATGTCCGGAGCCGACGGAAACGTCGCCAGACGCGACAACTTGATAAGGGCGGCAGCCAGATCCAAAGCTTCGCCTGCGGTCGAAACCGCAGCATCATCCGCCGCTTTTTCCGTAGCCTGCAACCATGCGACTTCCAGGGCAGCCATGCCAGGAAACGCGACAAAGCGCAGCAGTAGTTTCTTTAGGTTGTCACGCCGTCGCAAGTGTGCCAATTCATGTCGCAGGGCGCTCCGCAATTCACTCGCGTTTAGAACCGCCTCTACCGCATCAGACATCAGGACCAGCGGCCGAAAAATGCCCGCGGCCGTAAGAGCGGGAACGACACGGGAGATGCGTAGTACCGGCACTGAACTTTCCCCCTTCACAAGGCGCCCATCCCGAACCCATGTCGCGATGGTCCTCGAAGCCGCCAACCCAGCGGCGGTCGCGTTAAGAATTCCCAGCAGGACCAGAATCAGTCCGCATGAGCCCAAAACCAGCGGGATCGCGCCGACGGGCTCACGAATCGCATGGGGCTCGAGAAGCATAAACGACGGCACCGTGAACGTGAATGTCACCGCCAGCGAGATCGCCAAGGGCAACATCCGTATGCCAAACAGCAGGTCGGCACCATGCCATGCGGGATATCGTTCGCTGTGAACCCAAACTCTGGCCCACAGGGTAGCCACAACCACCGACAGCCCGCCGTAGAGCAGGAAGAACATGGAGAACGAGACCGCGATTCCGCGCGCCGCAAACATCTAAGCCTTCCCCTTGCCGCGCAACTCGCGGCGTTTGCTCTCGACTGCGTGCTTCAGATCATCGAGCAGTTGCGCATCCCGCTCAGTCAGGATTTCCACAAAATAAGAGAGTGGCAATTCGGGCGCCGGGCTCGCATCCAACAGTTGACGGAAGGCATCGCCTGCTGCTTCCCGATGCAGTGCTTCGCGAGTCAGCCGCGGCGAGTAGCGGAAGGCCCTGCCCTCCGCCTGTCGCGTCAGCAGGTTCTTCTTGAATAACCGATCCAGCGTGGTCATCACTGTGGTATAGGCAAGATCTCCGTATCCGCTCTCCAACAGCTCGCGAACTGTAGAGCTGCCGCGCGACCACAGGGCTTCGAGCAAGCACTGCTCCAGCGGGCCGAGCTGCCTCGAAGAACTTCGAAATGGGTGGAAGAACCGCTTCATCTGACGCGACCGCCGGAAAATTCTATCTCAGTCTGAAGGCCCGCGCCACGAGCCTCCGCACTTGCCGCCGGAGCTACCTAAGCAAAAATTGGATCGAAGCCGACGGGAGTAGAATCTTGGCTGTGTTAAGGAGGCCCCCTTCATGATTCTCGGGATGACGTTATCGACATTCACTCTCGTTCATGTGGTGATTAGTTTAACCGGCATCGGCTCGGGACTCCTCGTGATGTACGGGCTGCTGATTGGAAAACGGCTCGATGGCGCGACGGCGACCTTTTTGGCGAGCACCGTGGCCACGAGCGTGACCGGGTTCGGCTTCCCGTTCGATCACCTTTTGCCGTCGCATAAGGTCGGCATCCTATCCCTGTTGGTGCTGGCGGTTGCAATCATTGCGCGCTATGTCTTTCACTTGGCCGCCGCCTGGCGGGGGATCTACGTGGTCTCCGCGGTGGTTGCACTCTATCTCAATGTGTTCGTCCTAGTGGTTCAGTTATTCGAGAAGGTGCCGGCCCTGAGGGCAATGGCTCCGACGCAGAAAGAGCCGCCATTCCTGCTCGCACAACTTGTAATTCTCGCGCTCTTCGTCGGGTTTACAATTATTGCGGCGAAGAGGTTCCGGATGGCACCGGTCGGCGCGGCTTAATTTATTCACCCCCACGCAGCGATGCGCGCGACGCTCCATCCCATGGCTGGTCCGATCGGCCGTGGCCGCGACGGTCATGGGCGATGCAACGATATCCGCGGGAAGCCAGAAACAACATCTGGTCTTCAAATGCGTCCGCGCTGAGTGGCCAGCCATGGCTGAATACGACTGGCTGTCCCTGGCCCCAGTCTTTGTAATAAATCCGTGTACCGTCTTTTATCGTGATCGTGGGCACAAAATTATCTCCTTCAGGTTAGGGTTGAGGAGGTGAAGCCGCGGGTGAGGACTGGCGGTGATATCGGATGGGCGCCTCACTCGAAATTGTGACGGAAACTTCCCGTGCAAAGGCGCAATTGCGATCCACCTGACGCCCAAGGTTCGATGACGAGGCAAGCGGCAATGATCCGAGGCACGCAAATGAACGCCAGATTCTCAGACAAATCCGTATTAGTCGCCGGCGGCACAGGCGGATTGGGACACGCGGTAAGCCTCGCTTTCCTGGAAGAAGGCGCTAAGGTCGCCGTTACCTACCGGGAGCAGAAAGGATTTGACGTCCTAAAGAACGCCGCCCGGGCCAACACCTCTTCACTCCAAGGACACAAACTGGATGTCACCGATGAGGCCGCGGTGAAGCAGCTCGTCGAGAGAATTTTCACAGAACAGCAGCGTCTGGACGTGGTCGTTAATACCGTGGGCGGCTATGTCGGCGGAGTGAAGTTATGGGAACTCGAGCCGAAAGCCTTCGATCAGATGCTGGCGCTGAATTTGCGTTCGGGCTACCTGATAGCACGCGCGGTGGTACCCGCCATGCTCAAACAAAGAGGCGGAGCGATCGTGAACATCGCCTCAAAAGCTGCCGTTGATCATGCCGCCGGCGCGGCTGCTTACGCCGCTGCAAAGGCTGCCGCCGTGGCCATGATCGATTCGCTAGCCGCGGACTTGAAGGGCACCGGGGTGCGAGCGAACTCGATCCTTCCCAGCATCATCGATACTGAAGTAAACCGGAAGGCAATGCCAAACGTTGACTTTGCTCAATGGCCCAAGCCTGAGGACATCGCGCGCGTAGTCCTATTCTTGTGCAGCGACGATGCCAAGCTAATTCATGGTGCAGCGATACCGGTCTATGGGGATACCTAAAGCATTGCGCACGTGTAACCGCCTGGGCGTTGTCAGCATCGCATTCACCTAGAGACTAGCGAAATTGGAGACCATTATGTCGATTCGACCCGTTAGGCGGGTGATTCAATCGAAGCCAACCCTCGAAGGTGCCGGCGTGCATCTGCGTCGCGCCTTCGGCTTCGGAAACACAAAGGACTTTGATCCTTTCCTTTTACTTGACGACTTCCGCAATGATGTTCCCGAGGATTATCTGGCGGGCTTTCCCTGGCATCCTCACCGCGGCATCGAGACCATCACCTACGTTTTGGCGGGAACCGTGGAACACGGCGACAGCATGGGGAACAGCGGCGCCATCGCAGCGGGCGACGTGCAGTGGATGACAGCAGGCAGTGGAATTATCCACCAGGAGATGCCGAAAGGTGATCCGGCTGGGCGCATGCATGGATTTCAATTGTGGGCGAATCTTCCGTCAGCCCTCAAAATGACCGCACCGCGTTACCAGGAAGTGAAGGCGTTGGATATCCCGCAGATCACGGACGATGATGGCACTCACGTGCGAGTCGTCTGCGGAAGTTTCTGGGGAAAGACTGGCCCGGTAGATGGAATCGCCGCCGAGCCGATTTATCTCGATGTTTCAGTATCTCCGGGCAGGCGAAAGACACTTCCGGTGGAAACGACTCGACATGCGTTCGCCTATGTTTTTGCGGGAAGCGGAAAGTTCTGCAACGCCTCGGGTCCGCTCGCAGTGCCGACGGAAGCGGTGAAGTGGGCGGACACCACGCCGCCCGTAACGGCGGATAACCGCTCGCTCATCCTTTTCGATCAAGGCGACGAAGTCACGGTTCAAGCCGGAGACGATGGAACCCGCTTCCTGCTGGTTTCAGGAAAACCGCTTGAGGAGCCCGTCGCATGGTACGGCCCGATCGTGATGAACACGCAAGAGCAACTACAGCAGGCATTCACCGAACTCCAGGAAGGAACTTTCCTGAAAAAGAAAGAGCGGCGCGGGTAAAAGTTGGTCACTTGGCCGGTCGGCTCGTGGCGAAAGTTGCCCCTCCGATTCCTAATGACTGTAATGACCATAATGACTCTTAGAAGAGGAGGAAGCCACGACGGGTGCGCAGAATTGGACTGTGGCCGAAGCCAAGGCGAAGTTCAGCGAAATCATTGAGCGCGCAATGTCGGAAGGGCCGCAGACAATCACGAGAAACGGCCGCACCGCCGCCGTGGTGGTGGGAGCCGAAGAATGGCAGCGAAAGACGAAGCGTGCCGGCAACCTGGCGGAGTTCTTCGCGGGGTCTCCGTTGCGCGGATCGAACCTGAAGCTCCGCCGGCTCAAGGCGCGCTCGCGGAAAATTAGTCTGTGAACTTTCTTCTCGATACCAACGCGGTTTCCGAATGGGTTAGGCCGCGGCCAGATCCAGGTGTGATTCGCTGGATGGAGTCGGTCGATGAGGATCGAGTTTTCCTCAGCGTGATCTCTTTGGCCGAATTGCATTATGGCGTAGAGCGTATGGCCGCGGGAGCCCGGCGCAGCCGGCTCGAGGAGTGGCTGCAGGATGAATTGCCGCTCCGGTTTGAGGGCCGGATTCTACCCGTCGATGGCAACACCGCCGAGGCTTGGGGAAAAACAGTATCGCGCAGCGAGGCTCTGGGACGTCCCATCGGCGCAATGGATGCCTTCCTTGCAGCAACCGCACAAACTCACCGCCTCACGCTGGTCACCCGGAATGTTTCCGCCTTCCCACTGCTCAAGGCCATTCTCAATCCTTGGTCCGACCCAGGGACCAAGGGCTGATTCTTGTTGTGTGCTCACCCACTCGCGAGACCTGGGATGGGGGCTTGAAATCTTAACTTGTGGAAAAACGCCAAAGGCAAGATACCCGGAAGGCATGCCTCCTGCCGCAGTTCGGCGTCTCGTGGTGGGTCTTGAAGTTGGGGTGGGAAACGGGAATCGAATGTACAACCATCCCGGAACTATAACGAACAAATGGACACGACTGGCACAATTCGTCCGATTTCGCCGTGGTTGGACTGCGAAGTGACCCTTATCTGACCCTGAAAATTGTGGAAATTGATTGCAAAAAACACCGACCCGACCAAGGTCGACGCGCTTAAGCACGGATCGCCCCTCCCATGGTCTGCGAAACCGTTACTAATTCCCAGCCGTAGGCGGGTAGCTTAAAGGTCGCCCGGAAGGTCTACCGGGTGTGGTTCAAGCAATTCTAGCTTTCGCCTTCAATTCTGCGCGAATCGGTCTAAGTTGTTCGTGCGGATCAGCACCGCTCAGAAAGCGCATTGGGCGAAGATGAAGGCGGGAAACCCCCGGCTTGCCCGTACAATGCTAGTTGGCAGAATTCAATGGACGACTACAAAGCATTCCGCTTTAGCGTTACGTGTGAAACTTCTCATTCGGCTGTGAGGCTTGCTCTCTGGAAGGGCTTTCCCCTTACCTGGAGAGAAGGGGGAGTTTTACGTGTGTCAAAAGTCAAACTGCCGAGCAAAATGGTACCGGGTTCAGCGTCACGGGAAATGGCTGGTGCTGCATTCGGACGTGGCCGGAAGGTAATTATGGCGGTTATACGTGTCTACTGCGACGGGGCTGGAAAAGAGAAGGATCATCCTGTCATAACCGTGGGCGGCTTTCTCGCGGATGAGAGCATATGTGAAGAGATCGAGCGGCACTGGGAGATTGCTACCGGAGGTCGTGTTTTTCATCTCGCAGATTTTGGCACACCGTACTGTGAGCTGGGTTCCGGTAAGTGGCCTGAGACAGACAAGGTGGATTTCCTCAAAAGATTAGCTGCGATCATAAATCGCGATGGTGTCCAAATTCTGAGCGCGTCGCTTGAGGTTCAGCCATACAACGAAATGCTTGCAGAAAGCCCACACGCGCATGTGAACGGACCAGCATTCTCGGGTTGTGGTCAAGCCACTATCATGAACGCGGAATATCTTCTCATGAAGGATGGCCGCCGAAAGCAAAAGGTCGGGTTTTTCTTTGAGAAGGGAGACCGCGAACACGAAATCTCGAGTTAGTGTTGGCAAGGTCGTGAAGCTGGCAAAATACGGCACTCATGGGAGTTTGCCCGCCGATATCGAGTGTGGCGGTGACAAGGTAGGGAACCCGCGGCAGGCTTGGGTCTGTTTCCGGAGTGCTGGCCGACTACGTCTACAACTCAATACTCACGGGTAGGCCTTATTTTCTGCAGATGATCGAAGACATTGAGATCGCCGTTTCGTCCGTGAGAAAACAAACGATCGTTCTGAGTTCGCAATTACGGGCGTCGGGAACGCCTATACTTTCGCCAATGCTGTCAGCGAGACGCTCCCTGACATGAAGTTGCTTCCGCAATCCAACGCGCAAGTTTTGAAGTGGTCACAATTGGTGAACGATAAAGTGGAACTCTGGCCCGTGCAATATCTGTTGCCAGGCGGTGCGTATGTTCATTGATTTTCACTGCCTCTTCAGTTGCTCTTGGGCCTTCGGAGGTATTTTGCAATGATGAAAAACACTCTCATTACTCTTACTGTGGTGTTGGGCTGTGCCGTCATTTTGAGCATCGTTGCGTGCAGCGGATCCAAGCATTATTCCGACCTATGGTTTTATGTGTCGACCGATCTCGAGACCGACCAGGAACTCGCGCGGGTGGAAGGCCTCGTGCAGACTGCTTCCGAACACGGCCTGAATGGGATGCTGTTGTCCGCAGGATTCGATGCGCTGGATTTGGCATCTCCGGAATTTCTGAACCGCCTGCAACGGCTGAAGCAGACTTGCGACCGTTTGCGAGTAGAAGTCATTCCCACCGGTTTCGGAGTTGGCTACGGCGGCGGGGTGATGAGGCACGACAAGAATCTGGCTGCGGGTTTGCCGGTGCACGGTGCGCTCTTTGTGGCAGGTAAGCACGAAGTACATTTTGTGCCGGACTCACCGGCAAAGTTGCTGAACGGCGACTTCGAGCGCATCCAAGGAGATTTGCCCGCGGACTTCACCCTGCACGGTGCGCGGGCCACGGTCGATAAGCAGGTCCGTCACTCAGGGAAAGCATCGGTACGTTTCGAAGACTTTGCCCACAGCCCTGGCGGCACCATGTATTTGGCGCAGACTCTGCAGGTTCAACCATACCGCAGCTATCGCATCCGCTGCTGGGTGAAGACTGAAGATGTGGCGCCGCGTGAAGTTTTCTACATGTGGGCCATCGCCCGGGATGGCCGCGATCTCGCTTACCTGGAACCCTGGATGAAGCCCACCAGCGATTGGCACGAGTTGGTGTGGGCTTTTAACAGCTGGAATTCAAATCAAATTGATTTTCGGATCGGCGTCTCGGATGGTCAGAAAGGAAAAGTCTGGGTGGACGACGTTGGAGTTGAGGAGGTTGGACTTACTAACGTCATCCGCCGTCCAGGAACGCCGGTGAAAGTCGCGAACGAGAAGACCGGCCAGGTCTACGAGGAAGACCGCGACTTCTCTCCCATATCAGATCCCCAACTGAATTTCCGATGGGACCACGACGGACCCGTGATCAAGCTCTTGCCGGGGAGCCAGATTCACGCTGGCGACCGGCTGAGGGTGGACTATTTTCATGGCACGACCATCTATCGGGAGCAAGTTCCTATCGACATGTCAGAACCCGCGGTCTATGAAATCTGGCAACGGCAGATTCCGCTTATCGAGCGCTACATCGCGCCGAAGCAGTACTTCCTAAGCATGGACGAGGTGCGCATTGGCGGATTTTGTGAAGCCTGTAAGCGGCGCCATCTCAGCATGGCACAGATCCTGGGTGATAGCGTCACGCGGCAGCACGACATGATCCGTGCCGTGAATCCTCAGGCCCAGGTTTATGTCTGGTCTGACATGTTCGATCCCAATCACAATGCGGTCGCGAAGTACTATCTTATCGACGGCAGCTTCGAAGGCAGTTGGAACTACATCCCCAAAGACCTTAGTATTGCCTGCTGGTATTTCGAGAAACGCGATCAAAGCCTCGAATTTTTCTCCAAACGCGGCCACCATACGCTGGGTGCTGCATATTACGACGCCGACGATCTTCAAAATCCGAAGGATTGGCTCGGCTCGCTGGACCGGACGCCCGGCGCCACCGGGATCATGTACACGACTTGGGAAAACAAATACGAGTTGCTCGCCGCCTTCGGCGACCTGGTCTCCAAGAGGTAATCGACATCGCAGGAAGTGCTCGGCGTCTTCGGCGGTTCTCGCGACACGGAGCCAAATTCGCCTAGAAGGACACACTGCAAAGAAGAAGCAGGTGGGAGCCGGTCTTCCGGTCCCCCACCTGCCATAGCAGATCAGCTTGTTAACCTCGCGCTGGTGCCTAGAAATTCAGTCGCAACGCGAACTGGATGATGCGCGGACCATGTTGCGGACCCGTGATCGTGCCAAAGCTCCCGCCGCTCGTATTTACGCCGTTCGCATCGTATTCAGGTGTACCATCGCCCAACGAGGTATCCGGGTCGCCGAGTCCCGTGCGGTTAAATACATTAAACATGTCCGCTCGGAACTGAAGGTTGAAGCGCTCGGTGAGCCTCGTGTTCTTCACGATCCCAAAGTCCTCGCCTCTCCAGGCGGGCCCGCGCGTCTGAATGAAGGCTGGCGAATTGCCATAGCGCAGAGGGTACGCGTTAATCGGCGATGCCGGCGGGTCCGCGAAGGCCGCTGGGTTCAAGTAAGGAGTGAAGTTGACGACGTCCAAATGGCCCACACTAGGCACTTTTTGCGGAACTCCGGGAATTATGTCCCCCCGAATTCCGTACTGGCTCTGGTAGCCCGAGCTACCTGAGTAAGTCGAATAGATAGTCAGCGGGTTGCCGGACATGTAGTTCTGAATGGCGGTAATCTGCCAACCACCCACGACGCGATCCAGGGCTCCGCCGCTGTTGAGCCACCGCCTCCCGCGTCCAAAGGGTAGGTCATAAAACCATGACAGCTTGAATACGTGGGTGTGATCGTAGCTGGCGATGCCCTTTTCGGCTCTCCGGTTCCAGATGTCTTGAACATTCTGGCCGCCGCTCGCAAACAGCGCGGCATCCGAATCCGTGAGCATCTTGGAGTACGTGTATGCGGCGATGAACGTCAGGCCGTTCTTGGCGCTCTTCCGGGCCATCATTTGGAGAGAGTGATAGGTGGAACTACCGAAGTTCGGGTAATTGTTCTGAATGGAGTAGTACTGCGGATAGGGCTGAATGGCCGCGCTGACCTGTCCGCTGTAGTTAGTGTCCTCGAACGAAGGATACGGCAGACCGGTGATTCCATAACTGGCCAGTATCGGGCCGTTGACCGGGTCTGCCAAATCCGTCGCCAGATCATCGGCGAGAATATCGCCCAGGCCCATATACTGCGTCTGCGCCTGATTCACCAGAGTCCCAAAATAACCATTCAGGAGCCGCGTGCCCTTCGAACCCAGATAATCGGTCTGGATCATAATGTCATGCGGCAACATGTACTGGAACCCAACACTCCAGTTCTGAGTATAGGGCTCGGCAGTACCGTTCCTCGGCAGAAAGTCAACGGTGTCCCCGTTGGCCAGGGCAGGGTCCCGATTGGGAAGCGTGCCGTTATACGCAGGGATTCCAATCGACGCCGCTTGCCCGTTAAACACATTCTGTACCGGGATTCCGGAAGCCACGGGTGACCAGTAAAGAGCGGGGTCTTGCGAAAATCCAGTCGTTTTCAATGCGTTGGATCCGTGCACAACGACTGAGTCTGTGAATCCCCAATAGTTCATGGTGCCAAAGTTGTCTTCAATAGGAGGTGCGAAGGAGATCCCATACCCGCCGCGGAACACCAATTTGTTCGTAATTGCGTAGGCCATCCCGATCCGCGGGGCGAACTGCTTGAAGTTCCAATCCATGAAAGAGTGGCGGTGGTTGCAGGTGGAGCAGTTACCCAGGAATTCCAGCGCTCCCGGAATGTTATCGGCGCCGGGATTCGGCAGCCCGCCGTTGAACCCGGATTCGCGATCATCATGCTCGTATTGCGGAACGGGGATCTCCCACCGCAGCCCCAAGTTCAGGGTTAGCTTGGGCGTTGCCTTGAAGTCGTCCTGAACGAAGAAGGAATACGACCCGGCGCGGAAGTGCGGCGTCGTCAAGTAGATGCTGCGGCTGGCGGTACTCGCGCCCCCAAGAACAAAGCTGGCATACGGATTACCGGTGGAGGTGGTGAAACCGGGCAGACCCGTCTGGACGTCCGAAAACGAATAGCTGCCCGAAAGGGAACCCGGTTCATACGTGTTGTAGCGATAGTGACGGAATTCACCCCCGAATTTCAGGTTGTGTTTGCCGCGCAGGTAGCTGAAGTAATCCTGCACAATGAAACTGTCGGCGGGGTCAATGTTCGGGCAGGATTGTCCAAGCGTTCTTGGCAGGCTCTTGATATACGAACTGCTTAGACTGATCCGCGGAAAACAAGTGCTCGGAGCTCCCACAAGTTCTGTTGGGAAGTACTTGGCGTTGTCCGAAAGCCCGTTCTTGTTTTGGAACCGGTTGAAACCGAACTGGAAGTTATTCAGGCTCCGGTCGGTGATGTTCCAGGCGTGCGCGATGCGAACCTGCGGACCGCCCACGTCCTGCTTCTTGATCGGGTTCATCGGCCACCCTGGGAATGGCGGGAACGAGGTGGTGTTCCTGTTATACCTGCTTCTCCAAGCATACGTGTACGATCCCCAGAGCTTTTGCTTGCTGTTCAGCACGTGATCGATCTTGACCGTGTGGGCATCGCGACTCAGGTACGGACAGCAGCCGTTAAATCTGGGAGTGTTCTTGGTGGCTCCCGAATATAACGGATCGGGAAACAACGGCAGGAGTTGCGCCGACGCCGTGCTGATCATCCCAGCGGGAATGACGTTTGCTTGCCCAGGGATAGGAAGTCCAGTGGTTGGATCGAATCCAAAGCCGTCTCGCACTGGCTCGCCTCCGACATCGCGCGTCGTTGTCGGATCAAAGATTTCACCTTGGTAAACTGGCCGGCCCAGCGCATCAGTACCGACCTGCGATCCCAACATCTCACTGAAATTCCCGGTTCTCATCGCCGCAGTAGGTATGGTTACCTGTCCGTTGAATGAAAAATCCCGGTAACGATCGCCCTCATAGTTGAAGAAGAAGAACGTGCGCTGCTTGAGGAGCGGCCCGCCAATGTTAAAGCCAAAGTTGTTCTCCTTCACATTGTCTTTTGGCGTGCCCGGGAACGCTCCCGGGAACACACCAGCCGCGTTGGCCACAGGATTCTTGAGGTATTCAAATAACAAACCGTGAAACTGGTTGGTTCCGGATTTGTAGGTAAAGTTGGCAACTCCGCCGCCGGTGTTCCCGTATTCGGCGGAGTAGTTCGAGCTTTGTACCTTGAACTCTGCAATCGAATCCGTGCCCGGCTGGAACTCGGTCAGGCCGCCACCACTCAGGTCAAAGCGGCCGATGGTAACGCCGTCAATCAGAATCTCGTGGCTGAACAACTGCCCGCCGTTGATGGAACCCGACCATGGACCGTTGGTGGGGTCGCCACCACTGGCGACGGTTCCCGGAAGGCTGCTGAAAATGATAGATTGAAGGTCGCGGCCGCCATCACTTACTTGGATGGGAAAGGTTTCGAATTCCTGCGGGGTCACGGAGGAACTTACCTCGGCCGTTGCAGTCTGCAGCAGTGGAGCCTCCGCCGTGACGACCACGGTTTCCTTGATACTCCCCGGTTGCAGCTTGAGATCCACCGTGACCACCTGCGCGACCGGCACCACGATCTGATCGGTGATGGCAGTCTTAAAGCCGGCCCTCTCGGCTTGCACCTTGTAGCTGCCCGGAGGCACTGGCACGCGGTAGTAACCAGCGCTGCTGGTCTTAGCTGTCCATTTCACGCCGGTATCAAAATTGGTGATAGTAATTGCGGCCTCGGGTACAACCGCGCCGCTTGCGTCTTGTAATGTGCCTGTAATGGCTCCCAGATTTCCCTGCGCAGAAGCTGTTGTTAAAAAAAATAGCAGAGATGTCAGAGAGGCGACGAGAACGAGTAGTAAAGTGCGTATTTTCACTGTATCCTCCCGCAATGCACTCACTCTGGGCTCTTACCAAGCGATTCACTATTAACACCAAATAACGAATATCTGCAAGAAAAAAATATAAATCGAAACATTTTGAAACTACCCGTAGCGATAGGCTTACAGGCGGGTCGTCGCGCTCTCGAGTTCGTGTATGAGAAACTTTGAACGCCGCGCGCTCAGTTGTGTGAGTACTTATCGTGCAGGCCGGCAGACGTGCTTTGGCGCAACGATGCTATTTGTGCGTTCTTTTTGGCGAATGGTTGCAAGGGTAGGCGTGGACGCCTCCCTTTTGGGCGTCTGTGTCGCTGGTTTGGGAGTCTTGCGTCTTGCCCCCTCAACCCTGCCTTCCTCCGGTCCAATCCGTTTTGAGGAAGTTGCTCAACGCGAAGGGCTGCACTACGTTTCCGCGAACTCCAACACAGAAAACAAAAATCAACCGCAGACCATGCTGGCTGGAGTCGCGCTCCTGGATTACGACAGTGATGGCTATCTGGACATCTATCTGGTAGGCGGAGCCGCCCTTCCATCTTTGGTGAAGGATTCCCCCTTGTACTGGAACCGTCTGTTTCACAACAACCGCGATGGAACATTTACGGACGTTACGGAGAAAGCCGGTGTGGCAGGATCAGGCTACGCCACCGGCGTGGCCGTGGGCGACTACGATAACGACGGCTGGCCCGACATCTTCGTCGCCAGCGTCACGGGCAATCAACTCTTTCACAATAACGGCGACGGTACCTTCACCGATGCCGCCGACAAGGCGGGTGTCAGCGGCGCTATGTTTAAGGGCAAGAAGATGTGGTCGGTCGGCGCCGGCTGGTTCGATTACAACAACGACGGCCTGCTGGACCTGTTCGTGGTGAACTACTGCGGCTGGGAGGTCAACAAGGACCCCAACTGCTTTTTGAAGCAAGGGGTGCACAGTTACTGCGATCCCAAGTATTATCCCTCGCTTCACAACACGCTGTATCGCAACAACGGAGACGGCACGTTTACCGACGTTTCTGTGGAAACGGGCATCGCACAACACTTTGGCAAGGGAATGAGCGTGAGTTTTGCGGATTACGACGGCGATGGTTATCTGGACGCTTTTGTCGCCAACGATACCACGCCGAACTTTCTCTTTCACAACCTGAAAGGTAAGGCATTTGAAGAAGTGGGGGTGACTGCTGGCGTGAGCTACGCGGCCGACGGAGAGACGCTCTCGGGTATGGGCTCTGATTTTCGGGACGTCAACAATGACGGTCTCCCCGATATTTGGCACACCGCGGTCGAACGAGAAGAGTTTCCTTTTTTTACCAATACGGGTACGGGCGATTTTGTAGACATGACTGTGGCCAGCGGTCTCGGCAGCACCAGCGACATGTCTGGTTGGAGCAATGGCATGTTCGATTTCGACAACGACGGCTGGAAGGATCTTTTTGTGGCCCGCTCCAACGTTTTGGACAATATCAGCGTCTTGAAACCCATGCGGCATTATCAGGAGCCCAATTCGGTCTTTCGAAATCTCGGGAATGGCAAATTTGCGGATGTCAGCAGCCTCGCCGGACCCGATTCTCAACTGGAGGCGGCGCATCGCGGCGCGGCATTTGGCGATCTGGACAATGACGGACGCATCGATGTCGTGCTTTCCGTGCTAAACGGACCAGCAAAGATTCTTCACAATGTCTCGGACAACGCGAACCACTGGATTCTCCTTAGGCTCGTCGGTACCAAAAGCAATCGCATGGGCATTGGCGCGCAAATACGCCTGGTTGCGCAAAACGGCTCCGTGCAGTGGAACGAGGCGACCACTGCCGTGGGATATGCTTCCTCGAGCGATCCTCGTGTCCACTTCGGACTGGGACAGAATAAGAGGATCAGTTCTATCGAAATCCGCTGGCCGAGCGGAATCACACAGACTCTTCGCGACGTAATCGCGGACCAGGTGCTTACCGTGAAGGAACCGCAGAAGTAAGCTGCTTGCCCCCAAAAATGAGCGAGCGCAGCGGCGGTTTCAGTGCCTGACTTCTGAATAGCTCTCCGATTCCTTGTTCAACTGCGCGAAAGCCGCCCGGGCGCGAGCGGCATCTTCTTTCCTCCCGGCTCGCGCATACGCGGAACCCAGCGCAAAACAAATCTTGGCATCCTTCGGAAGAGCCCTCCGGGCGGTTTCGAGTTCATGGATGGCGTTCTGGTAGTTGTCGGTGTCCAGATAAAGCAACCCCAGCAGGTAGTGCGCCGAGGGCACAAGCGGATTCATTTTGACCGCCTCTTCTGCGTAAGGCAATCCCGCAACGGAATCCAGTTTGTACTCGGCAGCGGCGATTTCGAGCCGGGAGTTGATGTCGTTCGGTTGATTCTTCAGTTCCTGATGGAACTTGGCCACCGCTGCGGACACATCATCCATATCCGCCCAGAATCTGCCGACAGCATAATGAATGTACGGGTACTTCGGGTATTCCTGCTCCAACGCGCGGTATTCCTCGCGCGCATCGTCTAATTGCTTTTGGGCCGCAAGACAAGCCGCGTGGCCCACACGTTGCACAATTCCTGGCCCCGTCGTTCCCGCTGGCGTCGAGTCCTTGGGAGAAATGCGCAGATACGCGAGCCCGATGTTTTCGAGAACTTCTGCGCCTTGCATTCCCGTCCCGCAAAGCGAACTAAGGCTAACCTGCGCGGCCTTGAAGCTGCCGGCGCGCAAAAGCAAGAGCCCCTCATGGTAGGCCGCTGCGAATCGCAAATTCGGATCGGACACGCCGAGTCGCTTGCCGCGTTCCAGGTGTTGCAGCGCCTTCTCGTCCTGCCTCAATTCAAATTCACAAAGACCCAGCTGCACCGCTCCGTTCCCGTCGTTTGGAGAGACCTGAAGAAAGTGGCCAAAGACTTCCTTGGCCGCCCTGTAGTTGCGGCGTTCGTATTCGATTCTACCGAGCGAACTCCACCCCTCTGCCCAGTCGGGCCGCAGTGCGAGGGCGTTGTTGTACAGCGAAACCGCTTCGTCCAGATGGCCGGCACTGCGAGCTTCGGCCGCTCGTTTCGCGAGCGTATCGAAGCCGGTCTGCATCGTAGCGGTTTGCCCGTGCGCGCGAGAGAAGATCAGCAGCGACGCACTCAGCAGGCCGAGAACCATCCGCGGAATTGTTTGACGCATCACGAAAGTGTTGCCGCGGTTCATGCCGATGACGTATCAGGGCACTCCCGCCGCCACCGGGCTAGAGCATACCAAACGCGCGGCAAACCGGTTGCCTCGACTGCGAAAAGTTGTACTGACCGTTTTGTCATGGCAAACCCTTGATCCAATGTTCTGCATTTGTCCGATAGATCTTCTTCTAATCTACGGGACTGATCTCGACGTGAATCCAGATGCGGACGTGCAGAAGTGGGTGAAGGCATGGAAGGAGCAGTGCATAGCGGTCACAGAACTGGTACTGCAGCCATTTAAGACCATGGTCACGATCGCCATGTGTCTTGGATTGCGTGTGAGTGAAATCCTGGGTCTACGTTGGGGTGACTTCGATTGGGAGGGCCTGGCCATCAGTATTCAACGGGCGTACGTG
This sequence comes from Acidobacteriota bacterium, assembly GCA_003225005.1. GTDB lineage: Bacteria > Acidobacteriota > Terriglobia > Terriglobales > Acidobacteriaceae > Sulfotelmatobacter. The sequence goes on from QIAN01000120.1 coordinate 58,552, forward strand.
CTAGGCGCGGAGGACCAGGTGAAAACCATGTATTCAGAAAGACAGATGCCGCTGGACCCTGCCCTAGCGGAAATTCTGTTTCGCTATCGGCGGACCTACGCGCCTGAAGCAACGGCCGATGACTGGGTCTTTTCGAACCCCGACACCGGTCGTCCGTGGTGGCCGCATCGCATCCAGCAGTGCTATATCCGAAAGGCTGGAATCAAAGTGGTGGGAGTGGACGGCATCGGGTGGCACACCTTCCGTCACACCTACTCTTCGATGCTTCGCCACTTGGGTGTCGATGTGAAAGTCCAGCAGGAACTGTTGCGCCACGCAGACATTCGCACCACGATGAATATCTACACTCAGGCCATGCGGGAAGACCTCAGAGCGGCGAACAGTCGGGTGGTGCGGATGGTAATTGGGGGAAGCACGAGTTCGGTTGACCCTAACTGACCCTGGGAAGTCACCTAAACTCTTGCTTCTAAACTAAAACTCTGGGGTGGGAAACGGGAATCGAACCCGCAACCGTCGGAGCCACAGTCCGGTGCTCTGCCAGTTGAGCTATTCCCACCGCCTCAGGTGATTATAGCAACTAAAGAGTTAAGCAAATACCCGTCCATAAGAAGAAGCACCGGCTCAAAATCAGGGCTGAATGGTCAGCGTTAAGCGAGCGCTCCTCTACCCTCGCCCCACGCCCACATACTGGAATCCCAAAGCCCGCAGACGCCCCGCGTCGAGCAGGTTCTTGGTGTCAACGATGATGGGCATCTTGAGTAGGCGCTTGATGCGTTCGAAGTCCAGGGCGCGAAACTCTGGCCAGCCTGTGCCAACGACCAATGCGTCTACGCCCTCGGCAACCGCATAGGCGGACTCGCAGTAGCGTATCGAGCCGTTCAGACGTACCTTTGCGTCGGGAATCGCCACGGGATCGTAAGCCCGCACACGCGCCCCTTTCGACACCAGCGACTCCGCTAGCCGGATCGATGACGATCCCGCCACCGAATTCGTGTTGGGCTTGAAGGCTAGGCCTAAGATACCGATATCTTTGTTCGCCACGGAATTCAAGACGGTCACGATTTTTTCCACCAGGCGGTCGGCCAGGGTGTGATTCACTTCACGTGCGGCCCCCAGCACCTTCAACGGGACGCCCTTGGATTGCGCCAGCTCCGCCAGCGAATCCATATCTGACTCAGCGAAAACGCCACCCATCCCGGCTCCGGGCTGAAGACAGCGCGGAGCAATCTTCTTGTCCAGTCCCAGCGCGAGCGCAAGGTTAACTGCGTCAGCGTTCACCTTCTCACACAACGCAGCTACCTCGTTAATGAAAGAAATCTTGGTCGCCACGAATGCGGTTGAGGCTTCTCGAACTAACTCCGCGGTCGACTGGTTGGTCACGATAACGGGCACGCCGCGCATCACCAGCGGGTGGAATATCTGCTTCAACATCTGCACCGCTTCGTTAGAGCTCGATCCCAGAATCAACCGGTCAGGCCAGTTAAAGTCCTCCACTGCGCAACCGTCCGTGAGGAACATGGGCTGGGAAACAATCGTGGCCTTTAGCCCAGCGGCTTTCAGACTGGCTTCCAGCGCCGCAGCCGTGCCGACCGCCACGGGAGTCACAATGGTCAAGATCGGGGGCTTGGCAGCGAGCTTCGCGATGCGCATGACAACATCCGAAAGATTCTCCGCACTGTCTTCCGCCAGGAAAATCACTTGCGTCTTGCGCGCGAACGCCTCGATGTCAGTGGAGTAAATCAGGCGCCCGGCTCGTACGTTGCGTCGAATGATTTCCTTTAAGTTTTTCTCGAAGAATGGAATATTGCCTTGGGCCATCTCGACCATGCGCGTCCGGTCGGGATGACAGCAGGAGACAGGAGTACCAAAATCCGCCAGGCAGGCTGAAATTACCGTTCCCAGGTAGCCCGAACCGTAGACCCCAGTCTGCATGCGTTTCCCCCCGGTCGGCCGAAACCCGCGCAGGGAAGGGAACCTGACGGCTACGGGATTTCTGCTCACTCTTGGTTTACAACCGCCGATTGGGGCTCGCAACGTACTGGAGGGATGTGTACTGAAGGCCAAGGTGCGCGTGCGGACGGCCATGCACTCTTGCTCTGCGCCGCAACCGCCGAAACCGACGGAGCAAAATGAAACCGTCGTCACAAACCCATGATTCTGCAAGGCCTTATCGGGACACCAAACTACGTCCCAGCAAGACTGGGGCCAAATCTAGCCAGCAGTTCAGATCGTCCTCGCGGACAAACGTCAGTCGTTCCAGCATAAGGTGCTGGCTTCCGGTATAGGCCTGCCAGCGCGAGCGGGCAATCTTAAGGGCATCTTCCGCCCCCAGCCCACCAGCCATTTTCACAATCGTGACATGCGGCATGTAAGACCACTCCTCAGTGAACATCAACGATTGCGTATTCAACTGATCGTGCAGTTCGCGCAGGCGCGATGCACCCTGAGTCACGCGGATGTAGACCGTGGGGGTGGCGGGAATAAATGTTTCCACATTACCTAGAGTCACTTCGAAGGGTTCGGCTTCTCCGCAGATACGCTCAAGCATCTGCAGCGCCGCGCTTTCCGTCCCTTGCAGCGGTCGAGGAGGCAGGATCGTGAGATGAGCGGAGAGATGGGGTAGGTCGGGATGCAGCTCCCGCCGGAGGTTCTCAATGAACTCTCCCACCGGGCTTTTCACGTAGGCGACCAGCGCATAACGCGGGTTCTGCATATTCCGATAAAAATTATAGCGCGCGTGCGCCGCCCTATGCGTAACTAGCGGGCACAGTCCTCCGGCGTGTGGAGTTCCTTGTATCATTGGGCGGTGGCCTTTACTTCGCCATAGGGGCCTGCCGCGGATGTGGCGTTAGGACCGTCAACTCGCCGACTTGCTCCCTCTTCACCGTGCCACGGAGGTGGGCGGCATGGTCCGTCATCCCAAGCTCGGGAATGATTGAGATTCAACACCTGTACGGCAGGTATGAAACCACGGTCTGTCGCAGATGCCTCACTTCGCTCCATTTGGCTGGAATTGGGAAGTGCTGACCCCAATGTGAGCCCTATTTAGCCAACTTGCTATTTTCCCCTATCATCGAGCACTGTTGGATTGAAGAGGTCATCGCTGACGGCTTTTGGAAGTTTGTCAGCCTGGGCTACCAGGAAACTTACTTGCCACATCTCCGTTTCGGAGAGCGACTTGCCGAAGCCCGGCATGCCAGTCAGGCGAATCCCGTGCGCGACTTTCCAGTAACTCTCCCCCGGCTCGTCGTCGGTCACGCCCTTACCCTCGAGCAGCTTCGGAGGACGCGGATACATACCGGCGGCAATCGCAGTTTTCTGCTGCCTGGGCATTCCGTGGCATACCGCGCAATGCTCGCGGTAGATCTTTGCCCCTGCAGTCAGATTAGGCTCATCGCCTTGGATGGGCGCGTTCATCGGCATCTCTTTTCGGATCCGTGCGTTCAGGGCTTTGTGGGCCAGCGTTTTCTCAAAGGGCATCGCGGCTTCGGCCGTTGCCACCGGCGCGCCGCCGGTCGCGAAGTAGAAATAAAATGCCAGAGGGAAGGCAATGATACCGACAACCAGTCCGGCAGCGAACAGCTTCATCTGTGTTCTCCGGGAAATGTCAAACACAGTTGCCAAACGATAGTGGGCTATTCTGAAATTACACTGAACATCACCCACGAAGAATAGCAGGTTGCCCAAAGCTGACTGGACTGAGAGAGGCCTGGTCTGCGGACTGCCGGGCGGCTTGCCGATGGTGGTCCAGTTCGTAGTTTACATTTAGAGCCAGCCGTATTGGTGGTGGCGGCAGTGCTGGGCGGGGCGTTGTTCTTCGGCGTTCAAGCTCGTGCCTTATCGATCATCTCTGCCCAGATGCCCTTGGACTTGAGAACGAGCTCGACGGCTTCGCGGACTGCGCCATGCCCGGCGAGGTTCTTGGTAATGTAGTGCGCGGTTTCTTTAACTTCGGGGACAGCATCGCCTACGGCAACGGCGAGGCCGACACGGCGCATTAATGGAATATCTGGAAGATCATCGCCGATAAACGCGACAGCCGAATCGGTGACTCCCGCTTTTCGAAGGATTTCTTCATAGGCATGCATTTTCGATGGTTGCTTCATGTAGATAAATTCCATCTTCATCTCACGGGCCCGCCTGAGGAGGGCAGGGCTTTCGCGACCGGTAATGCAGCCTGTACGCAGGCCAGCCGCGTGCGCGAGGGTGAGGCCCTGGCCATCGTGTGCATCAAACGTCTTGATTTCGAGGGCGGTGCCGTCGTTTTGCGAGAGCAGAGTAACGCCGCCGGCCGTCAGTGTCCCGTCCACGTCCATGAGGAGCACTTTGATTTGCGCAGCGCGTTTCTTGAGTGCCGCAGTGAGTTTGGGAAAATCGGCCAACCAAGCCTCCAAAGGAATCGGGAAGAGTTTAGGTTAAGGCTCAGTCTATCGCACGCCCAAACACGGTCGAAGCCGAGAAGCAAGAGTTGGATTGGAGTAATAACAAAGTTGAAAAGTGCTTTAGAATTAATCTCGCTAATCATGTCGGCACCTGCCTTGGGCGCAGGAAAAGTTCATCCAACCACTCCATCCCGGATCTTGGTTTCTATTGTTTTTCAACAATTTGGGTAATCTGCTCTTCGTTCGAGGTAACTCCAATGGCCCGAATTTCGTTCATAAGTG
>QIAN01000121.1 GCA_003225005.1 Acidobacteriota bacterium
GCCAAAGGTCGGATCGGTAGCACCAGTATCGTATTCAAACGGAACCGTGCCAAACTGTGCGTGATTGAGGACGTTGAATGCATTGACGCGAAGTTGGAACTTCACTCTTTCCGTGACGGAAAATAACTTCGACAAGTTGACGTCAAACAGCTGGGTAGGTCTCGAACGGATGCCCGTGTATTCGATGTTGGGGTTCAGCCCGTACTGGGGTATAAGGGTGAAATCGGGCTGATTGCAGGATCCCGAATAAATATAGCCTGTGACAGGTTGGAGAGACCAACTGCCGTCCGACGCCTGGAGCCACTGGTTGGTGCAAGGTGCGAAAGCGCGCGTGTATATAGGGTCTTCCTTCTGCAGCGGAACCTTAGGCGGGCTATTCACGTACACGACACCGATATTAACCGGCATGCCGGTAATATAGGTATATGAACTACCGAGTTCCCACCCGCCAACGGCGGCATCTACAATTCGGTTGGCATTTCCCAGAAAGGTGCGCCCCCGTCCCACCGGCAGATTGTAGACCCCTGAAACCGAAATCTTGTGTGTCATGTCGAGCTGATCGATCACTCTTTGGCGAATATTGTATCTTTGATCGGCCCAAGCGCCCGAGTCCATAGTTTTCTGCCAAGTCCAGCCAACACGCAGTATGAGAGAGTTATTCCATTTGTGATTTACTGTCGTTTGGAGGGAGTTGTACCAAGACCGACCATTGTTTACTAGTTCGTAAATGTCCCCAAACGCGGGAAAGGGACGAGTCAGTTGTCCACCCGAGATTGTTTGAGCCGTGTTAGAGAAAGCACTCGCATTGACTCGCATTATTGAAGGCGCTGATGTTATAAGACGGGCTTGGGACTAAGTCGTTATTGCAGATGTCCGGAGTGCCTCCAGACCCCTGATCGCACTGCTTTGACCAAGCCGGGCTGATTTGGTTAATGTTGGTTCCCGCAATTCCGGTGTTGACGTTCGCGGGGGCCAGATTGTAGGTCCGGCTCCCCACATAACTGACTTCCAATACGTCGTGACTAGAGAGTTGACGCTGAACGCCGAGCGAATAGCCACAATAAGTTGGCTGCTTATAGCTCGGATCATAAAAGTTAGCGCCTTGGCCCAACGCCGTCAAGTGTCCTGCCTTTGCACCCGTGATCGGAGTCAAACCCTGTACGAACGGATTCCCGACGTTGGCGTTAGGGTTGGGCGTCTGGAAGTTGTCTAAGGTTGCAAAGTAGCCGGTAAACGCGGAGAAACCTGTCAAGCCATCGGTGACCGGTCAAATAGGAAAGCAAAAATCCGGTTAGCATCTCCTCGAGGCCACCGCGCACCACCGTTTTCGAATTCACCGCATGGGCAAAGCCAAATCGAGGTTGGAAGCCTAACTTACCGACCTTGAACGCCGAACGTGGGTTGCCGTTGACGCCGGCAAAAGTGAAGCTGCCTCGAATCGGCTCGCCGCCAGGAAGCAGCGCATGGTTGATCTGCGCATCCACTGGATTGATGGAGGTGGTATCGAAGGCATAGTTCGCTGAGTTGTGACGCTCCGTCGGCGCCGGGGACAAGTCGTAACGCAAACCCAAGTTGACGGTTAGCTTGGGAGTCACCTTCCAGTCGTCCTGCACGAATGGAGCGTAATAATACGACGAATAAGTACGGTTGACTACGGGTTGGGTATTACCGCTATCTGCATACCCCAACAGGAACGAGGCCAGGTCAAAACCCTGGAACGCCAGGCCGCTGTTTTGATAATTCTGTTGGGTCCATCCGTTTCCTGTATTAAAATTTGGGGCTACATACCCAAGCCCCCCAGGCGTCCCAATGTAGCCCTGTTGCCGATAGCGCATATCGAAGCCGGCGTGGATCGTGTGCTTGCCTTTGACCCAGGTCAGTTCCGGATATAAATTGAAATTCGTGCCACTTATTAAGTTGCGTGGAAGTCGTTACGGGTCCGACGCAAGTTCCGCTCCCCGGGGAACAGTCTTGGGCGATGATGAAGGAGGTCTATCACAATCCCTAGGCCGCAGGTCACTTGGTTGTCGAGGTCAAGAGTAATTTGGCGTCGGCAAGGTGATCCAGCATCCGGCGGCGTGCTTCTTCCGAATTCCGCTCCTGAATTGCCGCATAGATTTGCTTGTGAAAAGCCAGCGGCCGATCGAGCTTCACGCGCGTGGAAAGTTGCGACATGCTGGTCAGCAAGTTGCGGTGGATCACTCTAAATAGTAGGTGACAGATACGATTGCCGCTGGCGCGAAAAATACATTCATGGAATGCAAGGTCCGCATCCAATCTCTCTTGGTTTGTCCGGCAATGCTCCATCGCGACAATCGCCTTTCGGAGCCCGATCAGGTCCTCGGCGGTGGCGCGCTGAGCTGCCCGGGCCGCGAGCTCCGGTTCGACGATCATTCGTGTCTCCATAAGCTCATGATGGGAGAGGTCATCTAACAGGACGAGAAAATCAAGCGGCTCTTTAAGGGTCGATTCGGCGCTGGCGCTCAGGTACGTCCCATCGCCCACCCTCTGGGTCAGGACACCCATTATCTCAAGCACTTTCAGGGCCTGACGCAATGAAGCGCGGTTTACGCCAAACTCTTTCGCCAGTTCACGTTCAGGGGGAAACTTTTCACCTGGCGCGACCGCTCCGGTCGAGATAAGGCGCTTGATCTTGTCGAGTATTTTGGCCGTAATCCGGGTGTCAGCCGGTGTCTTGCGACGAGTCGGTACTAGAGTTGCCATATGCGCGACAAGTTGTATGACGTTGTCCTTCGACGATCAAACAATAAGCAACTTTCATTCTAGCGAAGATTCACAATTCGTACAGCAACTCACGAAACAGGGGGAATCTCCGTTAGGGCGGCTGAAGGGCGCGATTGAACAGCGTCCCGATTCGTACCACGCCTGCTGGTCTTCAATTCTGAAGGCCCATGCCACTTTACAGGGCCGTTTTCGCTTCGTCCTGAAGACCACTCGGAATTTCGATGACCAATCCTTCAGCACTGTCGGCGCGCCATTTCAATGATTGGTTCTCACCGAGCTGGATGATCTTGTACTCTGGCTCGCATGAATGGTCCTCAACCGCTGCCTTGGACCGGGCCATTTTCAATGCGCGATAAACAATCTCATCTACATTGCAACAGCAGATCGTCGAGTAGCTGCGGCAATGATCGTCCAGGAGTGCGGCACTCGCCGTCAGATTCGGCAGTTCAGGCAAACCTCAGGTTCAAATCGCCTAGTAGTCCCACTGTTTGTCGCGCACGGGTCTTAACAGCTTGAGCACTTCTGCTACAAGTTGCAGGTCAACCGGTTCTTGATGCCATTCAACGTTGCGTCGCACAGATTCGGGATTCGCGGAGCTGAAAAGCGTGGTAGGAAGGCAGCGGTTCTGACTGGCAAATTGCAGAGCTAGCTTCGCGATGGAACTACCTTGCTTTCGACAGAAATCGGCCGCGGTTTTGAAAGTGGCTCGATCCTGAGCACTTGCAGGATGCCAATCCGCGGGTCCACGGTCTGTCAACAAGGCACTGGCGAATGGAGAACCATTGATGATTCCAATTCCCTTCGCCTCGGCAATGGGCAGCAGTTCTGTCATTCGCGTGTCGTTCAGGCAGTAGTGGTTATGGACCAGGCCGGCATCGACATCGAGAGAAGAGAGAATTCTCACCCAGAGATCTACCGGATAAATTCCGAAGCTGACGCCGCCTATACGCCCTTCCCGCTTCACCTCCAGCACCGACTCATAGCCCTCGGTGAGAGCCCACTCGGTGTGCTCACGCCCCTGGTATTCGATCGTGGATGTCAAT
>QIAN01000522.1 GCA_003225005.1 Acidobacteriota bacterium
CAGAAGACATTTCCTTGGTTGGCTTTGACGATATTTATCTGAGCCAGTTCACTCAACCTGCTCTCACTACCATTAGATTGTCGCGCACCGAGGTGGCCGAAAAAGCATTTAACGCGCTGACCGCCCTCATTAATGGAAAGTCCCAGAAGGGGCACGAGTACCACGTGGAAACTCATCTCATTATTCGGAGTTCGACTGGATTGCACGGACAGTCGCCAAATTCCTGAACAGATCGCATTCCAAGTTCAAACCTAAGCAGATAACAAATGCTGAGGTTCAACGGGATCTGAGGCCCATCAGCTTGTCCCGTCCCGGATCTGTTGTGTTCCAGAATGCCCGAGGCCACGTTGAGCATGCCGGAGGCATTGACGGTGATAATGGCCTGGGCGGCATGGTAGTGGCGATCGGCTTCTGTGCGAAGTAGGTGGGTACCCCAAGTGCGAACAAACCACAGGCACGGGGGCGCGCTGGCCAAGGCTTTCTCATGAATAATGCCCGGAGCGAGGATGTATATTTTTGCTGGTATTCCGAACAATTACCTGATGTAATCGGTTACACTTGGGGAGGGATGACAAGTCAGAAGAGAGAATTTGCGGCATGCCGTGGGTGAAATGCTGGTTCAGGCGATTGGCAGAATTCGAGCAAACAGATCGAGGAGCTCGGACACGTGGGTTTAACCAGCATGTATTCATTCCTGCAAAGCTTAATTCCACGACGCGCTTGCCTATCCTCGATAAGAACGACAGTCCACATTTCCACTACGATCTCGCCCCTCCCAACCTTCTTCTGCAAGATTGCCCGGTGGAGATCATGCAAATTACCAGTTCATTTCGCCTGATCCTGGCATTCGGAAATATGGATGAATAGGGCTCTTGAGCTGCTCGCGAAATTCCAGGCTCGCTTTGGTACTTCGGCGATTGTCTATCGTGCTCCGGGCCGCGTGAATCTAATCGGTGAGCACACCGATTACAACGACGGGTTCGTTTTACCTGCTGCCATCGGACTTTCGTGCTGGGTGGCCATCGCTCCTCGCAAGGACCGGAAACTTGTTCTCTTCTCGGAGAATTTTGCCGAATTGATTGAGGCAGACCTCGACAAACTCCCGTTGCGTGGTTGTGACCGATGGGCGGATTACCCGCTCGGAGTTGCTATGACGCTGGAACAGGCAGGGAATTGTCTTCGTGGCGCGAACCTTTATATATCCGGGGAAATACCTTTGGGAGCGGGATTGAGCTCTTCGGCGGCGCTCGAAGTATCGGTAGGGTATGCGCTTCTCCATGTAGCGCACCTCGCGATTGACCGCACAAATCTCGCACTACTTTGCCAGCTCTCGGAAAACCAATTTGTTGGGGCGCGATGCGGCATCATGGATCAGTTCATCTCCTGCCACGGGCGCGCGGGCCATGCGCTCATGCTCGATTGCCGGTCCCTCGACTACCGCGTTTTTCGCCTCCCGCCTAATCTGCAACTGGTCATTTGCAACACCATGGTCCAGCATGAACTGGGGGCTAGCGAATACAACGCACGCCGCACGGAGTGTGAAGAAGCCGTGCGCAGTCTTGCCGGGGTTTTGCCCGGGATCCAGGCACTGCGAGATGTGTTACGCTCGAACAACTCGAAGAACACCGCCATCGGCTTACGGACACCCTCTACAAGAGATGCCGCCACGTCCTCACGGAGAACGTTCGTGTCCGCGAAGCTGTGCAGGCATTTGAAACCGGCGAAATTGGAAAGACTGGAAAGTTGATGGCGGATTCGCATAGCAGCCTTCAGATTGATTATGAGGTCAGTTGCAGTGAATTAAATATCATGGTCGAGATTTCTTCGCGGCAGCGTGGCGTATATGGTGCGCGTATGACCGGTGGCGGCTTTGGCGGCTGCACGATTAATCTGGTGGACGCTGCCGAAGCGATGGAATTTCAGAGCCGAGTTGCCGCTGAATACGAGTCCCAAACAGATCGTCGGCCGGACATCTACATTTTCGCAGCATCGCAGGGTGTCGAAGCGGTGGATCTCGACGGCCGACTTGCCGCCGGACGCAAATCTGGCAGAGAAACTCGAGGAAATACATGAACCGAGCGCATGCTTGTGATCGCTGCCGAATAAATCGGAAGCGTTGTCACTCCCTTGTTGCTGCGGCGAGCGTACGAAGGGGCGGGAGGAAGACCATGAGGATGCAAATGTTGAAATATTTGTGGATTGGCTTGGCCATTACGCTGGGCCTGGCGACTGGCGGGCAAGCGAAATCCCAGCCGCATGCGGAACGCTGGACGGAAAAAGCCGCCAACGAGTGGTATGTGAAGCACCCTTGGCTCGTTGGAAGCAACTACACGCCCGCGTCGGCAATCAATGAGCTGGAGATGTGGCAGGCGGACACGTTTGATGGCGCGGGTATCGATAAGGAACTCAGTTGGGCGGAATCGATTGGGCTCAACACCATGCGTGTTTTTCTGCACGACCTGACGTGGCAGCAGG
>QIAN01000118.1:0-1941 GCA_003225005.1 Acidobacteriota bacterium
GTTGTCCGCGAACAGGGCAGGCCTTGCGTGTGGATGGGAAGTTTCTGGTATCGGTCAACGGCAAGGAGCACTACGAGATTTCACCGGCGGGAATTCCGCGCTTCGCCGCCGAAATCCTCTCAGACGCCGGGCGCTCCCAGCAGGTGCAGTACGACGGAATGGTGGCGAAGTACGTAGAGAACCTGGGGTATCCCCACACCCAGGAATACGTAGCGTATCTTGACCGCCAGTTGTTCGAGGCGCTGCCGGCCGGCTCGCTGGGCACGGTGGCCGAGCTTTGCTGCGGCCGGGGTGAAGCCGCACGTTTACTGGACGACAGAATGGCGCGTTGCGTGGGCGTGGACGTATCGGCGGAAATGCTGGAAGTCGCCCGACGCGACCTGCGCGGAGATCGCTTCTTCTTCGTGCAGGGGGACGCTACCATGCTGCCGCTGAACGATGCCATTTTCGACAACGTCGTCATGCTGGGTGGAATTCATCACGTCCCTGACCGGGCGAGACTGTTTTCCGAAATACGCCGCATCCTGAAGCCCGGTGGCGGTTTCTATTTTCGCGAGCCGCTGGATGATTTCGCAATGTGGCGCGCTATCCGCAAGGTGGTCTACCGTGTTTCGAGCGCGCTCGATCACACGACGGAACGCCCGTTGCGGCGCAAAGAGACCGAAACCGCGCTGGCCGCGGCTGGGCTGGATATACGGGTCTGGCGAACCTACGGATTCTTAGGGTTTTGCCTGTTCATGAACAGCGATGTGCTGGTGTTCAATCAGTCGTTCCGGTTCGTGCCCGGGATCCGGGCGATCACGCGGGCGGCGTGCCGCGTTGACCACTGGACGACAAGCCTGCCCGGATTGCGGCATGCAGGACTGCAGGTAATAGGTGTTGCGAAGCGGGCAGCCAGTGGCTGAGAACGGTCACAGCAAGACGGCAGCGGTGCCAGCCAAAACCATTCCGACGACGACGGTCGGCGGTGGTCGTCAACCGAGGGTGCGCACGTGAAAATTGTGCTGACTTTTCTAGCGATGATTAGCTTCACCGTCGCCGCCAATCTGCTGCTGAAGACAGGTGCGGTAGCGGGCGGCCCGGAGCCGGGCGGGCAGTTCACGCATTTGGTGAACTGGCGCGTGTTCCTGGGCCTAGTGAGCTTCGGGCTGGCCGCGTGCTTCTACATCCTTGTCCTGCAGTGGCTGCCGCTGAACGTCGCCCAGTCGTTTGCCGCAGCGCAGTTCATTGCCGTTATTCTCGCCTCGACATGGATTCTGTCGGAGCCGATCGGGACCAGCCAATGGGTGGGAATTTCATTGATTGCGCTGGGCATTTCGATCGTCGGCTGGTCGTGAGGTTGGTCCGGCTCTCCGACACTTTTAATCTAGAGTTTTGCCGTTTCTAAAGGCTGTCTCCCGGCTGCGTAATGATCGTCGCCGGCGGCGTGACCCGGGGTTGGTACTTCTTGAGTTGCTACTATGCCGCTACGAATTGAACCGCTAACACCGCCACGTATTGATCCCCGCCTTGAGACAGGGATGCCTTCATGCCTTCATGGGTGACATCTCTCCTGGTGATCTTGCTTGTGGCCGCGATTCTGCGGCTTGCGGCGCTCGTTGGGTTCGAAGGAACAATCCAGGATGGCCCTACACGCGTTGCCATTGCGAGGGCATGGATTGTTGATGGCATTCCCTTTTTTGGCCGTACATTGTGGCCAGAGGGAAATTACCTCTTACCCGCCGCTGTCCTGCTGTTTCGCGATGACCCGTACTGGAGCGTACGCATCTTGTACGCGATTATTGGGCTTACAAACGTTTGGCTCGTTTATCTCTTGGGGTCTGCAGTATACGGCCGCACCGCCGGTGCCACGGCAGGGTGGCTCGTCGCTCTCATGCCGCTTTCCATCCTCAACTCTACCGATATAGCAATGAGCGAAGGGCCATACATTACCTTCGTCTT
>QIAN01000118.1:2132-6215 GCA_003225005.1 Acidobacteriota bacterium
CCTTTTTACATCTTTGAAATCGGCAAAACACATACTTCTGTGTTCTTAGTGGACGGCGTGCACCCCCGCTGGCCGTTTTGGCTGTACCAGTCATACGTCGTTGCGTTCTGGCCGATCGCCACGTTTGTCTTGTTGACTCCGATTGTGGCGGCGCTCGGGTGGATTGGAGTGTTTTCGGCAATTCGCGAACGTCACCAGAAAGCGGCCGCGCTTGTTTCAGGTCTTGCAGTAATTTGCTTTTGGCTCGCTTATGCGGCGTACACGCATGCTATCCTGGCACAGTGGCGCTACGCACTGGTGCTCGCCGTGGTGCTGGCGGTATTTTGTGCGCCTGGGGCCCGGGTCACCTCCACATTTCTAAATGTCTCGCTGCGGAGTTTGACGCTCGTCGCCGCGGCCGTGGCCTTGGTAGGGCAGGGGCTCATCACCTACGTCGCGTTTGTCGACAGCGGGGTGCTGACGCGCCAGCTCGGAATGCTATCCCCTATCCGTCCTGACCAATTTGCGTCACGAGCGATGCTTGATTGGATAGAGGCTAACTTGACCAGCAGCAGTACCGTGCTTTTCACGCCGCATGTGCGCGAGCAGCCGTACCTCTCCTTGTATCGCGGGGATCTGCAGCGCACCGGACGCATTGTTTCGCAACAGTATTTTGAAACACGCAATCGCGTGCACAGCCAAGCCTCACTCACAAGCGAGCTTGTACAGAAGCTCAAGAGCACCAACTACGTGGTAACAAGCATGAGCCTACGAGAGCTTGGACTGCGCGATGCCTTGGTCCGGGAGTTGGTCCAACCGGTGCAAGATTCGGATGGTACTTATGTTTGGCAAGGGATTCGCCTACGGCTTCTTCAGCGGTTTGGCAGTAATCTCCTGTGGGAAGTAATACCCGCGGAAACGTCCAATTGATTGTCATGAGTTAACTAAGCCCCGGCAAAGCTCGGCGCTTATCAGGCGAGCGCCTTAAAGGCGCCCACAAGGACAGCCGAGCGCAAGACATGATCACGACACTCAGGCACTCAGACCGGCTAAGAGGCACCCTCCCACAGATCGAGGAGGCGTCGCGCGCGAGGTGAGAGATCTAGAATGGTCCGGTTATGTCCTCAAGGACTTTCGATTCGACTTTGCGGCCGGCTCCAGGGTCCTGGACGTTGGCTGCGGGGAGGGACGGCAGCTCTCCATACTTGCGGCCGAAGGGGTCTGGCCTTGCGGGATCGACATGTCCATGACGGTGCTCCGGAGTTGCAGATCACGAGGCTTGCCTGTCGTGCAGGGCAGGGGCGAGCGCCTTCCGTACTTGCCGGAGTACTTTGATGGAGTCATCTGCAAAGTCGTCCTTCCATACGTCAACGAACGCACAACGATCAGGGAGATCGGAAGGGTGCTGCGACCGGGAGGAGTGGCGTATTTCGTTTCGCACGGAGCCGGCTATTACCTGCGATACGTGCTGCAGCCCCCGCACTTTGCCTTCTGGCTGTACGGAACGCGCACCCTGTTGAACACGTGGCTTTGGGCAACGACAGGTCGCCTTCTGCCCGGTTTCCTTGGCGACACTCTCTTTCAATCGCGCCGGCGGCTGCTTGAATGCTATCGGGCTGCGGGCCTGGAGCTGGAGGGCGAATCTCCGAGCCCGAAGTATCTCGGGTCTTCCGTGTTTCTGTACGATCGTGTCAAGAAGATCGGTTCCGGTGCGTGTGAGTGTGATAATTTCTCGCCGCCGTTGGCTGCCGGGTGAACTGTGTTTATTTCCGGATCAAAATCGCGATGGCGCGCGATTCGGAATCGCCATCCTGCGCCTGGCCATACTCGGCCACTTCAAAGCGTGTCATCTTGCGCAAGATGTCGAACGATTTCTGATTGTGTTCGTCGGTATCGTTCTCGTGCCCTTCGAAAATCATGAACGACCAGGGAAGGCGGCCAATCATCTCCACCCAGCCGATCCAGTTATGCACCGCCAGGTACGAAATGGCGCAGCCATTGAGGTGTGAATGCAAGAATTGCGGCAGATCGTCCTCGGGCCGGGGGTGTTGCAGGATGTTGCCGCCGGTGACGGAAAACCGCGTGCAGCCGATGGCGTACAGCAATTTCTCGGCCTGCGGTGTGACGTTCTCGTGGTCCCATCCATGGCACCACATGGCGCCCTGCTTCAGATATTGCGCCATCATCATCCCCACGTTGCAGCCTACATCGAGCACCAGGCGGTCTTTGACCGTTACGCCCGCGCGCTCCATCATTCGAGTCAGCGTCTCCATGCGCTTCTCCGCATTACGCTTGCCGGGCACTGCAACGCCTGGGACCGATTGATAAAGGTACCGGTTGCCGCGCAGGACGCTCCGGTCGCCGTAATGCGAATCGTCGGCGCTTTCGAGCGCCACCTTTTTGAGGTAGTTCCCGTAATCCACGAGCAGGAAGTTCTGGTGATCGACATATCTCCACTTGCCGTCGCGGCCGACGATCGCGTTCTTGTTGCAATCGGGCGGAAGAAAATCTTCGTCGTTGTATCCGTCGGGTATCGTCACGCGGATGATCCGCTGGGCTTCCATCTCGCGAATCCTCTCAAGGCCGGCCTCGGTCTCGGCGTGCGTTGGTGTGCGTCCCTCGACGTGCTCGAAAACGTTGGCTGTCCAAGTCTGGTCGCCGAGCTGCAATTCGACGAGATCGTAGAGGCGCGGGCCGATGCCATGAGCGTATAGCGTGTTCGAGACGAGCGAGAGATGCCTGTGGCTGTACGTGATCTTCTTGTGCAGCTTGCTGATTCCTTGATGCGAGGTGTGGACGTAATTGCTGTCGTTGACGCCGCCAGGGTTTTTGATGATCTTCAGCCCGGCGGTCGAGGGGTAATACTTCTGAATCGCGGCAAAAGCGGTTCGCGACCATGAATCGGGTGGTAGATAGACGGTGTGGCCCCCAGCCATATACTTCGCGCCCCGTGAGCGCAAATAGGCTAGCAATTCATGCAGAGTTTTCACCTGCACGCCGGAAATCTGGAATCGCCGCAGCTGTTGCACCGGCAATGCTTTTTGCCATGGGGTTGTGATGCCGAACATGTCGCGCGCGAGCTGCGCCACGCCGACGCGGTGGATCAACCGCAATTCGACCAGCATCTGGTAGCGCGCTCTGGCGATCGTCGCGATCGGGCCGGGAAATTTGGCAGCGAACCACCCTTTGAAGGAAAGCCGTCCTGCCTCGTCCAGGAATCGCAGCGGATCGGTGTATCGATGGAATGCCTCGCGGCCGGCTTCTGTCACTGCCCATCGTCCTTCTTTGTGGAACATCCACGACGCTTTTTGGGGTGCGATCGAGCCATACAGCAGGTCACCCCAAACCTGTTCGTGTTCCAGGCTCCCCCAGTCGCGCTCCGGCCATTTCTCCTTGACGTATTGCAGGATGGTGTGCGGATGCAACCCATCGGGGTGGGCGATCAAGACTTCAAACGCCGTGCGCACCGCCTTAGCCGTGCGTCTGCGCGTTTTGCCAAACATAACTGCTACTAAAACAGGGGTCACGTCGTTGTCGCATGTCTCAATACGGGTTACGTCCTGCGCAAGGTCCTTAGTATATTGAATATCCTCCTATCAAAAACCCACAAAAACATGATGTAAGTGGATGCGCCGATTCCACACTTGATTATCAGGCTGGACAACTGTCCCAAGGAGTTCAGATAATCGCCGCCCAAAATTGATACCAACTGAATGGCGGTGGCCATCGTAAGTGTAGCCGCGAAAGGAATAGATAGCCCCTTCAGGTAAACACCAGGAGTGATGCCTATTTTCCTGGTGGTAATTGCGATCCACGACACAGAAAGAATCACATAGGTCGTGAACCAGGGTATTAGTGCAGCCTCCAGACCATACGGTACAGCGAGAAAAAACGATAGCGACACAAGAATTGCGCAAGCAACGAAATACAAAGAGCTCCAGGAAGCTCGACCTTGGGCATTGTGAACAAAACTGTTAACGGCATTGAGCGACACCATAATTTGGGCCAAACATAAGTACTCAAACATACGCCCTATAGGCGCCCATTTATCGGAAAGCAACACTTGCACCAAGTCTGCGCCGACCAAGAAACCGCCCACGAATA
>QIAN01000520.1 GCA_003225005.1 Acidobacteriota bacterium
GTATGCGCCGATTTCCGGTCAGCGATTCACCTAGGTTGTTGAGAATGCGGACTATATTTGAGGCAGGAAATTCTTCAAAAATCGTTTGAACAAAGCCGCCCGGCGGCGGACGCTTCGCGTGAGGTGAACGGAGCAGTGGTTGCTTAGCGGTTGAGATAAGTTTGGGTCACAAGGAGGCATCCCCGTGACCCATTTACGAAAAATGATGCTGGAGGAACTCCAGCGTCGTAATTACGCCGAGACTACCATAAATTCCTACCTTCGTACCGTCGAAGAGTTTTCTCGACGCTTCCACTGTTCTCCCGATCGCTTAGGTCCTCGACACATTCGTGAATATCAAGCCGAGTTGTTCCAGAAGCGGAAGTTCTCGCCCAACACGGTGGCGCAACGTCTCGCGGCTCTCCGATTCTTCTACACCAAGACTCTCAAGAAAGTCTGGAGCATCGAAGAGACCCCCTATCCAAAAAAAACACTTCACCTGCCAACGATCTTGAGCCAGGAAGAAGTTGCGCGGCTCATCGATGCGGCGCGGCCGCCCTTCCATCGCACTCTGCTGATGGCACTGTACGCCACCGGACTCCGGCGTGCCGAACTCGCGCGCTTGAAAGTCAGCGATGTCGACAGCAAGCGCATGGTCATTCACGTTCGAGGCGGCAAGGGACGCAAAGACCGGGATGTGATGCTCAGCCCAAAACTACTCGAGGCGCTGCGTGAGCACTGGCGCGGATTACAGCGCAAGCCAAGCGCCTGGCTGTTTCCAGGCAACCGCTGGCATACCGGTGATACACCGATCACCACCAAGGTGGTCTGGAACGCTTGCAAGGAAGCCGCCCAGCGAGCGGGCCTCCAGAAAGATGTGCACCCACATACGCTGAGGCACTGCTTCGCCACGCATCTGCTCGAAGCAGGAGCAGATCTGCGCATGATTCAGATCCTGTTAGGCCATCACGATCTCAAAGAGACCACCATCTATCTGCATCTTTCGCAGCGCCATCTTCACGCGACCGCGAGTCCTTTGGATTCACTGCAGTTGAAAGAGTAGATGAGCCGGCCACCGCTGGAGGTGGCCGATCTCATCCGCAGCGCGGGAGCTGCTTTCGTCGAACGAAATCGCCAGTGGCTCAGCTGGAAGCATGTCAAAGTGCTGCTGGCCATTGCGCGCTGTCGCACCGCCGCACTCGGCGGTCATCTTGATGAATGCACCCGCTGTGGGCATCGTGCCACCATCTCCTACAACAGCTGCCGCAATCGACACTGCCCAAAGTGTCAGACCGCGGCCCGCGAACGCTGGATCGCCGCACGTCAAAGAGAACTTCTCCCGACGCGCTACGTCCATGTGGTCTTCACGCTTCCTTCGCAGCTCACGCCACTGGTCTTGCAGAATAAGAAAGTCATCTACGATCTGCTGTTCCGCGCCAGTGCGGAAACTCTTCTCGAAGTCGCTCGCGACCCCAGACACCTCGGCGCGGAACTCGGCTTCTTCACCGTGCTGCACACCTGGAGTCAAAAACTTGGACTCCATCCCCATGTCCATTGCGTTATTCCTGCCGGTGGGCTGTCGCTCGATCACACGCACTGGATGAAATCACGCGATCGGTTCTTTCTTCCCATTCACGTGCTCCGTCGCGTTTTCCGCGGCAAGTTTGTTGCTGCTCTCCGGCAGGCCTTGCGTAACGGCCAACTCAACTTCCATGGAGGCCTAAGCTGTCTCGCTCAGCCGAAAATCTTCGCCGCTTGGCTACGTCCACTGTTCCGAAAAGACTGGGTGGTCTATGCGAAACCACCGTTCGGTGGCCCCCAGTATGTGCTCCAGTATCTGGGCCGCTACACCCATCGCGTGGCTATCTCCAACCATCGTCTAGTTTCTTTTGCGGATGGCCAAGTCACTTTTCGTTGGCGCGACTCCGCTCACAACAACGAACAGAAGTTGCTAACTCTTACTGTCGATAAATTCCTACGCCGATTTTTGTTGCACGTGCTTCCGAAAGGCTTCGTGCGCATCCGGAACTTCGGCTTCCTTGCCAACCGCAGGCGCGCCACGCTCCTGCCACTTTGCTTTCATCTGCTCGGCGCGGCGCCCCAGACAGAGCAAGACATATCAGACAGCAAAAACTCAAGTGATCTTTGGCTCTGCCCCAAGTGTGGTGGACCGATGATGGTCATCGAAAGACTTACTGCTACCGAAATCCAACTTCGTTCTCCTCCCACTCTCGTCACTGCTGCCGCATGAAACGACTCTCTCCAACACGAAACCTTTGCGTGCGTCAGCGCGCTCACTCTTTCTACGCCTTGCCGTTCCACAAACCGTGTCATCCCGCCTTCTCGAGCGCCGGCCCTTTACACTTACGTCCCTCTTTTTTCCCTCAGCGCTCGCTGCTGTGCTCTGCCGCAAAGCTCCCGCCCATCTATACACCGCACCTTCCCTCCATTGAATTTGCATAGGGCCCGCGTCCGCCGCAACCACGGCCGGCTTCGTTCAAACGGCTCTATCGAACGCGCGCAGACCACCGTGCCCG
>QIAN01000521.1 GCA_003225005.1 Acidobacteriota bacterium
CACCACGTGATCCGTTTCGCCATCGCCCGCAAGATTACTTCCTGTACTTTCTTTGCCCGCTCCATCGCGGCCTTCGAGTAAGAAACCATGCTTCGCATGGTCTCTTATCCTCACCGCCCGAAAAGCGGACATATCACGTGCTATCTCAACCGGACATATCATGTGCTAACGACAGCACATCATTACTTTCTTGACAGGATTTCCTCCCGGGTGTAACCAATGGTCCACAACATCATGAGCTTCACGTCTTAAGCGAATCTGACGTCAGCGGGGGCCTCGTGCTTAACCGTGCCTGTGCAGTCGAACGAGGTGATGGCTCGAGAAAAGGAACCTCAACAATGGGCGGGAGACGGTGAGGCGCTTCGTCACAGCGGCCTGAAGAGTTTTCTGCGACGAGAGAAATCAACAGCGTGCCAAGGTGCTGAGTCTAGACTTGCGAGCCAATCATGAAGGACCTGTACCAGGTTCTGGAGCAGAAGAAGACGGAGATTGAGCGCGTGCGGAGAGAGATCGAAGCGCTCCACTTTGTGATTCCTTTGCTCGCCGAGAATGCAGATTGGGTCGAAAATGGGCTGGCTTTGCCGGGCTCGCACTCTCGGGAGACTGGGATTGCGACTGCGAAAGGGTGGCAACGAAGGGAACACCAGCCGCCGCATTGAACCTCTTGACTTCACCCCATCCGGGGCGCACAATTGCGCCCGTCCATTCATTCCGCAGTCTTCTTTGACGCTTCGCCCAGCGTCCGGGCCCAGGCTTCAAAAGCGGCCGATCGTTATCACTTCAAAACCGGCCAACGGAAGGTGCCCGGAACTTCGATCTTCTACCGCGTCATCGCCCGTTCAGGCAAGTCTAATTTTGTAATGGTCTATGCTTGGCCAGTTTCGAGTGGTTGCTGAGGATGCAGACCCGTCGTGAGGATTCCGGGCTGGACTTGGGAACTTCCGGTGGTGGACGACCAGACATGGGTGAGATTTACGCCGATGAGGTCGGGGATGGATTTCACCGGTTAGTTGTGATATCGCCTGTGGGTGTTGAAAAGGTCCCTTTGCCTCAAAATAACCAAAATTGGGGGGATGGAAAATGTCTAGGAAAACTGAGAAAGTCGTTTGTTGGGCTTCCTGACGCGATTTTATTTTTGCGAATTTTGCAGGAAAGAGTTTTTCAACACCCTGATTACGTCAGCTATCTTGGAACAGCCCACTGTTCGGAGAAGAGTGGCGATGCGCGACTTCTTGGGCGCGGCTTGTTTCTGGTAGCGAGTGCAGTTGCCAAGATTCGATCAGAGCACCAGCTCGTGCTCAGCGCCACGAAACAGGGCCCTCAAGGCACGTACCACCCAGCGAACCAGGATGGTGATTATCGCCAGCAGCACAATCACAATGGCGGCAGCGGAATAAGGATGCTGGGTGGCGAACCAGGTGAGGAATATGGCCAGGGCGTCCTCACCGAAACTCAATCCGATATTCGAAATGGGTTCAGGTGATGGAGTCACCGCTGCCCGCACTGCTGTTTTGCCTCCGTGTGCGGCCAACGCAATGAGACCTCCAAGTACGGTGGCGAGGAGTTGTTTGCCAGGAGAAAGTTGGGACGTGGCTGCATAGGCCAGCAAAGCCGCGATGGGAACACGCACAAACGTGTGGAGCGCATTCCAGATCAGGTCAAAGGCTGGAACTTTGTCCGCAAGGAATTCGATGACGAACAGGACGATGCTGGCTGCAATGATCCACCCGCTTTCGAGCAAACGGAGCGAGTCGGGGAGAGGCAGCACACCAAACCTCGCGAGCAAACCCAGCGTGCCAACCGTCGCATAGACGTTTAGGCCAGCGGCAAAGCTTGTCGCAACCAGCAGGGCCACAAGATCATTAGCGGGGAGTCTCATCAGAGGTCCAGCATAAAAACCTATCGTGCGGCAATGGAGGGAACTGGCTCCTGCGACTCAAAAGCTCCTAACCGTTGAAAAATCGCCACTACACTCACTGAACCGGTTGTGAGCGGAAGCGCTGCTTGCTTCAACGATCAGGCTTTTTTCAGTAAGCGGGTAATCCAGACCAAAATCACCGCGCCAACAAATGCCACGACGATGGAACCGATCATGCCTCCGCCTGGCCAGATTCCCAAAAGCCCAAAGACCCAGCCACCCAAGGCGCCGCCGAGGATGCCGAGAATGATGTCAACGAGAATGCCGTAGCCACCACCCTTCATCACCTGTCCAGCAAGCCAACCTGCGATCAGTCCAACCACAATCCATGCGAGAAATCCCATCACGATCCTCCTTGGGTCCGCCTTAAGCAGGCCGACCGAAATGTACACCTAGCCCTGTCAAGGCTCAAGGGCTCAAGGCGCATTTAATGTTGGATAGCCTTAATTTCGACGTAACGAAATCGCCGTGCGCATTGCCGATCTCGATTCCAACCTTCGGGAGACTACGCGGATAAGGCTGTAATGTAGATCGCTCAAATCCTGCTTGCCTTGAAGGTTTTGGGAACGCTGAGGAAGTTGTAAACGACGAGTCATTTCCGCCGCGGGAATAGCGATTCCCATCGCAAAACCGTCCCTAAACTTTCGTAAGGCCCTCACTCCGAAGGTAAAGCCAATCCGTACCAACGCACAATGGATTCGGAACCGCGCTCGATGGTACTTTCGCGACTGAGATAGTAGACGGTGTATGCTTCGGTTTTCGGTACCACTGGAGCGGGAGGCCTTTGTCATTTCAGGAAGAAGCGCAGCTGTGGCGAGAGCGTTATCGCGTGCTGTTCGGCGAAAACGTTGCTGGCGTCATCCTGACAACTCCCGCGGGTCGCATTATCGACTGCAATGAGGCGTGTGCGCGGATTTTTGGGTTCGATTCAAAGGAGACAATGCTCGCGCACAGTGATGCCTGGGATTTTTACTTCAACAGGGCCGAGCGGGAAATTCTCATAGATCGGCTTCGAACACCGGGCAATAGCTCTGCTGATGAAGTTTGCTTGCGGGCTAGGGATGGCGGACCAATCTGGGTTATAGCTAGGCGCACTGTTGCGAGCTATGTGGACGGTGTTCCAGAGCTGCTACAAGGCACGTTCATAGACATCACCGCCCAGAAGAAAGCTCAGGCACAGCTGCGGGACATCATAGGCGGACAGTCATCGGGCGCGACGCCGGATGGCGAAAGCGCTGGGATCAGTGGCTTGTCCCAACGGATAGCGAATATTTTACGGCGTGTGAATAAATCCCTTCACCCAGACAGTCTGGCACGGATAGATAGAGCTGAAATGCAGGAGTGCTTTGCCGCTCTTGAGCAAATGAAAATGCTCATGTCCGAACTGGAAATCCTTCGCCTTGGCCTGAAGTGACGGGCCGCAGAGGCTGATGTATTCGGCGGACCTTCTTCGAGATCTTGGAGCAAGCTTTCTATCTGAGACAATATCGCAGAGAGCCGATCACGCTCGGCCGAGGATAGAAGGGTACCATCTCGTGAAGAGGCGCGGAGTACATCCTCGATCTCGTTGCGCTCGTTGACCAACTGTAGTTGGAGCAGTTAGGTCCATTTACGAACGTGCCGGTCCCTTTGCGTGTGGATGCGCTGAGCGGCAGGTTTGCATCATGCGGCCCGACTGAAACGCGCGTGTAGATTTGCGCAGTGGTTACGTAGAATAGAAGCAATCACTTGGGTGCCGGGTTTCCTTTTTTGAGCGTACAAACGTGTGCGCTCCGAAGAGCGCGGCCTATCGCTTTAACTGAGGCGCACTACCATACCAACCAAGGCTCGCTCGTAATCAGTTTCAGGTCAGAAACTCGGACGCGAAGTCGCCAACGGTTGTACTTTCCGCTTGCCTTTGAGGTGCGACACTTGTGCGGGTCACAATTGTTGTTTTTCTCAGCCGGTCAAGACGCTACCGAGGATCCGCAGCAGTAAAAGCATTCGTCTTGAGCCCGTCGGCGTTCTTAACCTTGACTGTCACTCACGGAATCCTTTGTAGATGAGCCCTCAGCCACGACGTACTTCTTTACACTAGCATTCCACACCAGGGAGAGTCGCCACGAGTTGAGGAGTTATTCCTAGGCCTACTATCCCGAACTTCGTATGCTTCGGTCACTTTCTACGAAAAATAATACGTCGTGGCCGCGTTCACAGCTTATTTAGGAATCGTGCTCGTCACATTGACACATCAACACAGATCTTTTCTCCTGCCAAAGACACCTCGCGACTGTGCGCTCGTCCCTTCCATCGTTGTGCTCAATATTGAAGGAGTAATAGTTGCAGCCGATATCGCACGCGCTCTATGGGCATGGAACCGCTTGAGCTCCTCTCGGTATCGCGGAGTGTTCGTGCAAGCCTAGTCGAGCGTATCAATTCTTGTGACGATACGGACAGAGCCAAGGTGTTATGTAAATAAAAAGGCGGGTGTGCAATGGTGAACGCCGAATCTTTCAAGTGCGGGACGCGATCTAGCTTACTGCCGCTGATCATCGTATCGGCATTGTTCTTGATCTCTGTGGGGGTATTTGCCCAGACCACCATCAGCACCGGCAGTATAGTAGGCACCGTCGCGGACCCCACCGGTGCTGTCGTGATCGAGGCCAAGGTCCTTATCACCAATAAGGGAACTGGCCAAATCATGACACCTAAGCTATGCACGATTGGGACTGTACTGAGCTGGGAACGGCCTTTGCTTTCGTAGACCCTGATAAAAACCCGTCTGCAAGTCATTGAAACTGCAGGGCAATCTGTGCATAGAATTTTATGCACGGGAACAAGAGCGACATAGTATGCGTGAGAAGCGCATTTTTATTGGACTTTCTGATAGGTTCGCAAAACCCTTATCCAGCGAGGGCTTCGCAAGGGTTGATTTTTCTGGGGATAACCACCGTGGTGGCTCTCGAAGCCCAGATCACTGCGGTGATTACTGCTCAACTCAGAAAAGCGTGCATAACTTAGGTGACAACGACAACCACTTCATCCGGAACCTTCGCCTCGGGTGCTCTGACTCCCGGGGAGTACACGGTGCGAGTCGAGGGACAAGGATTTAAGACCGCGCAACTCTCGGTAGTGGTAGAGGTGAACACTACTGCCACCGCAAATATGAAGCTTGCGTTGGGCGAGAGTTCTCAGGTTGTTGAAGTGCAAGCCTCCGAGCTCGCCGTAAACACCGAACAGGCTACGGTTCAAGGGGTTCTGACAGCTCAACAAATCGAGAACTTGCCCATCAATGGGCGTAACTTCCTCGACCTGGCTCAGCTCGAGCCCGGAGTTCAGATCCAGGATGGCGGTACCTTCGACCCTACCAAGAATGGCTTCTCTTCAGTTTCGTTTGGCGGGCGTTTCGGCCGTACCGCCCGCATAGAGGTAGACGGTGTCGATATCAGCGATGAGAACGTGGGCACCACGACCCAAAACCTTCCAATCGGTGCGATCCAGGAGTCCTCGCTGCAGCAGTCCTCGCTCGACCTCTCCACCGAGTTGACTTCATCCGGATCCGTGAACGTGACCACCAAGTCGGGTACCAACGGCCTGCACGGTGAGGGCTTCTATTACTTCCGGGACCAGAGTCTAAATGCCAACCTCCCGGGTGCCTCGCACAATCCTTTCCAGAGGAATCAGTTTGGCGGCAACCTCGGCGGCCCCGTTATTAAGGATAAGCTTTTCTTTTTCTTGGATGCCGAGCGGACCAAACAGGATCTGATCGATCCGGTTCTCCCGGGAGGTGCGTTTGCCGGCGTTCCGGGAAAATTCACCTCACCTTTCCGCGAGACCGAAATCATCGGGCGCATGGATTGGCAGGCTAATCGATACAAGGTCTTTTATCGCTTCACCTACAACCAGAACAAGAGCGTGCTCCCTTTCATTCCTAACTCATTTCAGCCGTTTGCCAATGTGGACCACGCGCGAGATCACGTTGTCGGAGTGGATTTCAACTTCGGTTCTTTCACCAACAGCGTGCGCTTTGGCTACACCAAATTCGAAAACGGGATTAAAGACGCCGTGGCCGGCTCCAGCATTTTCAATCCGGCACCAGGCATCGAGCTAGCCATCGGCGGCGACCAATTCTGCCTAACCGCGGGCCTAGATCCATTTTGCTCTGGCACTAACTTCCTGGCTCCCCAGGCGACCATGCAGTCTGATCACCAAATCAAGTATGACGGCAGCAAGCTCTACAAGAATCACATCTTTCGGTTTGGCGTCGGATATAACCACATTTACGGCGGTGGATTTGCCACATTCCTGGGACTGGCTCCGGCGGTGAATGCGCCTGCGCTGACATCGGGTACCACGCTCGCTTGCGTGACGGCAGGTAATTGTCCATTTCTTGGCGGAGACGCTAACCCGCTGAATTACCCGGTAACGAACGTTACGCTGGGTAACGGGGTAGGATTCTTTTCCGTCAAACATGCATTTGGGTTGCCTGCCGGCGGAGTGGGTCCGGATAACCGTCTCTCCTGGTACATCGGAGATTCCTGGAAGGTCAAGCCCAACTTTGCCGTGACTGCCGGTCTGCGCTATGTGCGCGACACCGGCCGCACCGACAGTGACCTCGGTCCGCTCCCTGCCTTGAACCAATTCAACAATCAGTTCTACAGCGGCCTCGGCAACCGCGTGAACCAGCCCAACCTCAACTTTGCTCCGCAGTTGGGTATCGCATGGGACCCGAACAAGAACGGCAAGACCGTGATTCGCGCGGGCATCGGGTTGTTTTATGAGAACTCGATCTGGAACAACATTCTGTTTGATCCCGGTGCGCGACTACAGCAAGGACTTTTCCTGGGCTTCCAACCTGCATGCCCGGGTAGCTTCTCTTTCTGTGGGGAGGCCATTGGTGTAGCTGCACCCGCGATAATTGCCGCGCAAAAAGCGTTTCAGGCGGCGACACTGGCAGCTGGCCCGGCGAAAAACGGCAGCTATATTGGTACTGCTCTCGCCGACACGGCGGTTACGAGCACAAGCCTTCTAGCTCCGAACTACGTCTCACCACGCTCGGTGCAGATGAACTTTGGCATCCAGCGCGAGATTCGGAGGGGAATGGTGTTCTCAGCAGACTTTCTGCGCAACGTATCCACCCACAACTTCCTCATTACCGATACGAATCACGTCGGCGATGCGCGGTTCTTCAATTTGCCCGCAGCACAGAACGCTGTCGCACTTACGACGGCGGGTTTGGGCTGCGCGGGAGGATTTTCGGCGGCGGCTATCAACTGCGCGATTGGCAAAGGCGCGACCATCTCAAGCTTTGCATCGAACAAGTTCGACGCAAGCGGCAACCCTCTTTCCGGCGGGCTCGATTCGGGATACTCGTCCCTGGTCGGATTCCCGGCGTCCTTAACGTGTGGACCCAGTGGGACATGCCTTACTCCGGCGACTGGCGCAGCATTCCCCGGCATTAACCCCAATGTCGGTGCTAGCTAGATGTTGTTCCCCATCGGACGCTCGGTATACAACGGCCTGCAAATGACTTTGAAGCAGGATGCCGCCAATCCACTGCCTGGCGTTAAGCACGTAAACCTGCAAGTCGCCTACTCCTTCTCTCGCTATGTCGCAACCGCGAGGGACAACGATTTCAGCACGTTTGCCACGGACTTCGCCAATCCGACGCACTACATCGGCCCCAACGCCCTGGACCGCACCCACCAGCTTTCGTTTGGTGGGTACATGGATTTACGGGGGGGCTTTCAGCTCGGACTGACCGCACATTTCGACAGTCCGCTGCCATCCAATGTCACACTGCCTGTAACCGGAGCTCCCGGCGGTATCTTCCAGGCCGATGTCACGGGAGACGGTACGGGGATGGGGGGGTCAGCAATCGAGGTGTGGGCGATCTTCTTCCCGGAACCAATGTTGGCGGGTTCGGGCGCAGCTTTGGCGTCAGCGGGCTTAACCAGCTGACATGATTATTCACTTGACAAAAGCTACCCTCTGAGCGCATACTGCTTTACATGGAAGCAACTGGTTACCTTTTCTTAGGTTTAGCGGCAGAAGCTGACGCCCGTAACGACTTCCGTAAATCCCGCTTAATGCTCGCCAGCAACTTCCGAGTTGGTACTCGCTTTAACTCATCCCGTTTCTGCTTTGCGTCCATGAGGCCCCTATGACTTTAGTTGACGTTATTAACCTGTTCGACACCGACGAAAAATGCCGCGAGATTCTGGTGCGCCTGCG
>QIAN01000010.1 GCA_003225005.1 Acidobacteriota bacterium
TGCGGACTGGGAAGCGCGGATGATGAAGCCATCTGGGAGTATGCCCGCCGTGAGGGCTTCACGATTGTCTCGAAAGATTCGGACTTCCAAGAACGCAGTGTTTTGTGCGGCAGCCCGCCGAAGGTCATCTGGCTGCGCATCCCAAATTCATCGACGAGCGAGATCGCAGCATGGATTCGTGGCGCTCTTCCCGTGATTCAGGGATTCATCGCAGATCCTGACGAGACGCTGCTAGTTTTGAATCGCCGCTAGTCTGCCCTGGATTCCTGTTGTCCATACCGGAAATTCTGAGCAGCCTATGGGTCGGCGATTCCGGCGAATCCTCGTTGAGAGAGAGTCGGTTAGTTATTGAGGGGGATTCCAAAGTGGGAGCGTTCCGTCATGGACCAGTCAAAATCCTTAGACAGCTTCCTGTCCGGAAGGGCTTCCGCTTTCAGCGAGGATACTCTGTGGCTCGGGCCATCGGAGGTGTGGGCCTGATTGTTGGGAGTTCCTTTGTTTGCGCAGAGAACCTACCGGTATCCGCATCCGTCGCAAAGCCATCATCGGCACCATCCAGGAAATTGGAAGCTACGCCTTGGGAAGTAACGAATAAGTGGCATGCGACTACATGACAACCAGCATCGGGGATCCCCCTGTGTTCTGAGCAGTCAAGCAGTCTACGGCATGCCGTCACAACGCCGTGAATCAACGAGCGTCTTCGGTTTGGGGAAGTGCTCATGCAGGATTCGCTGCAGTGCGCCTCGTGCGGTAGAAACCTCCCACCACAACAAACAAAAGTAGTGCGGTCAGCGCGACCGTAACAAAAGTCCAAATCGAAACAGCGGCCTTCACGCTCGTCACATAATTGGGAACTTCAACAAGACCCCACAGCGGCTCCGAGAGGCGTTCTTGATCAGTCAGTGATGGGTTACGCGTCATCCCGGACTTGCTCCACCTGGCCTTCCCTCAACTTGCGCATTTACTTTCCCGGCCTCCTTAAACTACTCTCGCGTTACCCCAATGGGAAACCCGGATGCTTCAAGAAAACCTTTCCACCGCCGTCTCTTGAGCCACTTTCTCACCATCGTTGTCGCCTATCTCTTGGTCCTGGCACTCGTCCGCATGTTCGAATCGCACCTGATCTTCTTCCCCAACTATCCCGGCCGCCTCGACGGCGACTGGCATCCTCGTGGCCTGAATGTGGAAGACGTTTGGCTCACGGCCTCTGACGGTGTCAAACTCCACGCGTGGTGGATCCCTGGCGACAAGGCGAGATTTACTTTCCTCGCCTTTCAAGGTAACGCCTCCAACATCGCCAACCGCGCACTCATCTATGAATTTCTCCGCAGCACACCTGCAAACGTATTTGCCCTGGAATACCGCGGTTACGGTCACAGCGAAGGGAAGCCGAGCGAAGCTGGCGTCTACCGCGATGCCGAAGCGGCCTACGAATACCTTGTGAACGCAAAAGGTACCGACCCCAAAGCGATCATTTGCTTCGGACAATCCTTCGGCACCGCTGTGGCCACTCACTTGGCAGCCCACCGCCAGGTCGCAGGTGTCGTGCTTGAGGCCCCGTTCCCATCCGCCTCTCGAGTCGCCCACAAGGTTTTTTGGTTTCTCCCGGGCGTCAGCCTTCTTGTGCATGGGCAGCTCGATACGCAAGCACGGCTAAAGGAAATCCGCGCTCCCGTTCTGATCATCCACTGCAGTCAGGATCCCGTTATTCCTTTTCAATTCGGCCAGGAAGTATATGATGCAGCCCTTCCTCCCAAACACTTCCTTCAAATCAACGGTTACTGCCACGAAGAGTCGTCCCTCATCGCCCCAACTCAATACCGCACTGCTCTCCAGGAGTTCCTGACCAGAGCTTGGGAGGCCGGTGTGTCAGCTCCACAGAGAAGTGACGTGCGCTAAGGGACGGTTTTGGAACTATTCTCGGCCAGCCTCGTCCGAGGCTACCGCCCTTGATCTCCGCGAACGCGTTTCTGGACTACGACGGACGCAAGTCTCCCCAATAGCCCTTGTCCGATAATGGGACTATCAGGAGTTGTGCAGGCTCCCGTTGCAAAACTATGCCTCCTGCACCTTCACCGGACGGCGCAGCCATGTCGCTAGTCCAGGAAAAAACACCAGCACGATACGCCGCAGCAGCATCCAGCCGACCTTTAGCAGCGCAACGATTGTGAACCCCCACATCACTACCACCGGAAGATTCAACAAAAGTGCCACCATAGCGTCGGCGTAGCCAGCCATCCCGACAAGTGCGCCGCGCAGCGAGAGCCTCGCCTCGTAGAGCGGCCGCCAATGAACGCCGAACACTTGTGCTTGAGCCACCACCGCACTGATGTTAGTCGTGAGCAGAGACATTTCCACCTGGTGATGAAGAAAACGCAGATCGGCGTCCCACTCGTCAATGCGCCCCCGCACCTCGGCCAACTTCGAGCTCACCTCCAAAACGTCCTTTACCGCCGCGGCGCGCTTCAGGATTGCCAGATACTGCGCTTCCTCGGCGCGAGCATTGCGCAAGCTCGCTTCTTTGTCCACGTACTCGCGCGTAGCGTCACGCGCTTCAATGGTGTCCTGCTCCACTGTCTTGGCGATCCTACGCACCTGTGTTCGCGCCTCATCAAAGTACTTGGCGGGAATGCGCACGGTAACCTGGGCCGATCGCGTCCGCTCGTCGCTACCGGTTACCCTGGAACTCACGACAAATCCGGAGAGGTGCGTCGCGAGGTCGCGCAACTGTTCAGCCGCTTGCAAAGGATCAACAACGATGATTTCGAACGTCCCGGTACGAACTACCATCCGCTCGGTATTTTCCAATGGCGTGGCCGGTTGTGAACCATTTACTGCCAACTGGACACTTCCGGGCACGCCCCCGAGCACGCCGCCAATCAAACCTCCGGGCGAGCCGCTGATGGCGTCCAGGCCTGATCGCACGTGCCGTTCGGTGCTGGACCACGGAAGGATGCTTTTCTGGTGCCACGCCGACGCGGAATCCACGGAGATGGATGTCAACCCCGTCGCTTTCTGTGAGGCGATGCCACGATGTTCATTCCGCCAATTCATGAACATTAAGAGCAGGAACAAAATAGTGGAGGCGAGAAATCCTGTGGCCAGCCAATGGCGACTCGCATTCCGTGCCCTTCGCACTGCCTGCGCCATCTAAAGCTCCTTTGTTGCATTAGACCGACGCCAGGCGCATTTTGTTCCCGCAGGAAGATATCTCGCGTACAAGCACACGCTGTAAGCAGGTTAGATGGGGAACTCAACAAATTCGGCGTTGCTGTGGCAGGCTGTGCTTGTCAACAATTGCCAATGCCTCCTGATCAACGCACAAACCGTCCGTGTGGATTTCAAGTTTCCGAAGTAACGGGACCGCTATTTTTCCGCAATGTCGGGCCATTGCTTCATGAGGAGGTCGAGTAGCCCTTGTTTCAAGAGTCCCTCGTCGTATTGCAGGAGTGCTGTGTGGCATCTTTTCGCATACTGCTTCGCAATCTCGAGTTCCCCTTGGTCAAGGGCGACCGTTGCCAATCCGTACAGAGCCTTGGCATTTTCGGGGTCTGATGCAAGGGATTCCTGGTAGTAGTGCTTTGCGGACCCTAAATTTTCGGTGAATCTGGACACGATGGCTGCGTGGTGGCACAAGGTTCGTATCCACGAAACGTTGTTCTCTCGTTTAGCTTCGGCGATAGAGTCATCCAATAGTTTCAGTGCTTCCCTATGTTCGCCCTGCTCCACTAATTCGAGACTGCTTGTTATCGCGACCTTGAATCGATTCTCTTCGGTCATAAAATGAAGCGTAGCCCCCGATTTGCCATGAGTCTTAGGCCAAGTCAGCGCACGTTCGACTTGGGTCCATGGCTTTTATTCTTTCTTGCGCGAAGTTTCAAGAACTCCGGCTCAACCCACACTGTATTTAATCGCTGGGGTTCCAGTTCGACATTTCCGTATTTATCAAATCCCCGGACGGTATAGACTCTTCCAAGCATGCTTTTAAACAGCTTTTCGTTACGCAACTCGTCTTTTACACCTGGTGGGAAGGTCACCTTTGACATGCCGACTACCTTCACCTTGTCTCCACGCGAAATTTCGTCTTCACCATTCCTGTGCCGCCCCGAGCTGTCAGATTAATTCACCGAGCCACGGGAACGCGTACCAGCCGAGCCAAGCAAACAGCATCCAGTGTAGAAATAAACTAGTTCTAAAGGTGGAGGGTGTTTTGAGGCTTCGGCGAAATGCGAGGCCCAGAAAACCGACCCAAGCAACGTTAATTGAGCAGACGATGGCAGTGTATGGTCGACCCTGGTACTTCAATCCCCAATTCCAACTCACCACAAAATCGACGGCACTCAATGCTGCAAGTAGGAAAAAAAGCATATAAGACCTTTTGGGTATGTTCCCTTCCGCACGAAAAAGCTGAGGGTTCCATAACGAGAAAAGAAGAGTTGGTATCAACACTGCTGCATACTCAAGATGCCATTGGGCGAGCATAAGAGCCGGAATTATCGTCAGTGCCGGAAAAGGGCTGAAGACCGTCGGAACTCCCGATAGAAAGAGCCCAATAGAGGTAGGTCCCAGCAAACCCAACGCACTGAGGAATGTAATCAGGGCGCCACGTCGGTCGATTCTCACAGCAAAACTCTCCTGCTGACATCATATCGTCAGTCCGGATTACGTCATTGGTAGGGATATCATATGTTTCCGTTTCCTGAACGCTTCTGACAAGGCCCGACAATTCAAGTAATCAAGCCAGTCTGTCCCAGAGCGCAAACGCCCAAGCCATCGCGGTGTTTCTAACCTGAGCGGAAATCTTCTATTTTCCGCCAGCAAAAATCCGACTCCTTACCGCGGCTGGGAGTGCGTCGCTCCTCGCTTGGCAATTCGGTACGCTCCTCTGGCATCTTTCACGAGGAGGGCTCAACTATGCGACAACGCTACCAACATGGTTGTCTGAGGTGTGCAAAACGCAAGGCTGGACCGGACCGCTGGGAGTATCTCTGGCGGGAAAACGATGAGGCGGGGTTGCGCGTGCGTAGGACAGCCGTCATCGGGACCGTAGAGCAGTATCCGACCCGAGAGTTAGCCCAAACAGCAGTGAACGGGCTCAGAATGCAGGTGAACGAGGACCGACTACGTCATCCAGGGCGCAACATCTTTGTTGCGGACTTGGTTGATCACTACGAGCAGACGGAACTCTCTGAGAAAACTGGCCGGCATTCTCATGCGACGCGAATTGTGTACCGCCAATACCTAGCAAGGTGGATACGGCCGCATTGGGGGAACGTGAACGTCTGCTCCGTCCGAACAATAGCGGTAGAGCACTGGCTGAGACAGTTGCGACGCTGACGGCATCCCGCTAGCCAACACAACGAAGGCGAAGATCCGAAATCTGTTCAGCGTGCTGTTCAATCATGCAATTCGTTATGAATGGCTGCGTCAGAGAAGAAATCCTATTACCCTTGTCCGTCAAAGTGCGAAGCGTAACCGGACTCCTGACGTGCTGGAGCCACAGGAGATCCGGAGCCTTTTGCAGCAACTGAAATCAAGTTTTCGCTTGATGGTGCTGCTGGCTGTGACGACGGGACTCCGTCGTAGCGAACTGCTTGCCCTCAAATGGAGCGATGTTGATTTTTCCAACATGCGCCTCGATGTCTTGCGGTCCATTTATATGCGACACATTGGGGATTGCAAGACGGAGGCTTCGCGCAAGCCGGTTCCCCTGGATGAGCGTGTAGCGGCTGATCTCTGGATGTGGAAGGAGACAACCCGGTATCGGCAGCCCGACGACTGGATATTTGCGAGCCCCCGCCATCAAGGGAAGTATCCGTTCTGGCCAGATGCCCTGCTGCAAAAGATCATTCGCCCGGCGGCATTGCGCGCGGGCGTCAACAAGAAAATTGGGTGGCATACGTTTAGGCACTCATTTTCAACAATTCTCATCGCCAATGGTGAAAACGTAAAGGTGGTCCAGGAGCTGATGCGTCATGCCAGCAGCCGCTGCACGCTTGAGGTATATTCGCAAGTCCGAATCGTGGCCAAGCGCCAAGCGCAGCAGCGCGTGGTGGAAATGATCTTCCCCGAGGAGACCGATGTGCGGGAACCCCTGCTGGCGTGCGGCTCGCAAATCGACGGGCGGTGAGCGGGTTTGTTCCGAGATTGCGGTCCTTGGGGTGAGTTTGGCGAGTGGCTCGACCGACTTTTAGCAGCTCTTATTGGAGCAATTTGGAGCAATGCAAAACGCCAGCCGCGTTCGTATGTTATTGAAGAATATGGTAGGCCCGTGGGGACTCGAACCCCAGACCTCTACCGTGTCAATAGCAAGGATAGGTATTACAATAACTTACGAGACCGCGGGGACTGCCAA
>QIAN01000523.1 GCA_003225005.1 Acidobacteriota bacterium
CTCCATCACCAGTTTTCCCTCGCCGTTCATCACCGCGATCGAAATGGTTTCTTTGTGAACGTCCAGGCCGATATACTTGATGTTCATAGTGGGTGCTCCCTTCGGTAAAGTTTTGGCTGACACTCAAAACCTACCTCAAAGGGGCGCCCTTTTATAATGCGTAATCCCGTTGAGCTGTGGGAGCCAGCAGGGAGAGACGCTCCTCGTTAGGCCGCTGTCCCAGTGGACATCTGCCAAAGTCAATCTGACGACGGCGTCCAATTCATTGGGGCTGCGAGTTGAGCCGTAGTCAGAGGGCATCAGCTGCGAACTGTATTCCAACCCTTCGAGATCAGACTTCGCGACGAAGTGAAAGGTCCCGTCCAGCGTCTGCAACTGCAGAGAGAAATTATCTTCCGCAACTACAGGGTTCCGCCCAAGCGTGAGATAATTTCAAGACAAGCCCTGGTGACGTGATAAGGAGCTTTCCAGGGGCCAACCTTCTCGCTATCGATTTTTCCGTCCTGAAAGACCGCGGTGTACACCTCTCCGTACTGATGGTCCACAAAGCGGTCCATCACAAACCGAGCCTGAAGATCGAACGCCTGCCAGTATTTGAGATTGTCGGTGAGCCGCTATGCATTCAGCAGTGCAACCAGCGCTTCCATTTGCTGCCACCACTCCATATTCTTATCGCCAGCAGGCCCAGCAGCAGGGCCGTTGTTATAGACTCCGCCATGCCCCTTGTCAAAACCGTCCCTCAGAGCATGGTCCACGAGCGCCAGGCTGGCGTGCCGAATCTTGGGATCTTGGCCGCGTCCAACCCGCTCGGCGGCTTCCACTAGCAGCCAGCTTGCCTCGAGATCCAGCCCATACTCGGATTGTTTTGAGTCTCCGTCCCGGTCTGCGACTCTCCAGTCGTCACTGAAGTAGTATCTGCCGTAGCCAATTTCGGCATCGACGATCTTGTTGACGAATATATCCAGCAACTCCTCGAGACGTCCGCGGACGCGACTGTCGCCCGTAACGTCATAAAGCGTGGCGAACGCTTCCGCCAAACCGAGATGCCAGTCGTAGGATTTCCGTCCAAATGATCCGGCGGCGTTCGGCCCGTCTTTATAGTCCTTGATCCACTGCCAGTCAGCCGTGAACGCTATGTGATAACCGCCATATTGGTTGTCGTGAGCATGCTGGTCGATGACTTCGAACAAATCCAATGCCTCACGGGCGACTTGATTATCGTGGAAAGCCAGAGCATATTCTGCCAGCCCCTCCATCACATAGGACATGGGATTTAACTGCTTCGTCGAGTCGATCACACGGCCATCCCGGCTCACCATGAAGTAATAGCCGCCTCGCTGCTTGTCCCACATGTGGTCGCGCAGGAACTTCAAACACTCCACCGCCATCTTTTGATAGACCGGATCGGGATAGCGGCGGTAGGCCTCCGAGAACGACCACAGCGAGCGCGATATCAACACCACAGACTTATGGCCGGGAGGAGTTGGCTGGCCCTGCCGGTCCAGCCGTCCGAGCAGCCCGCCGTAGGAGTCTTTCAGAAAAGCCATCCAGCTTAAGCCGGACTATGCATTGCCGCACTACGAACTGGGGAAGCTCCTGGTTAACTCCAGGCAATTGACGCAGGCAGCGCAGGAGTTAAACCAAGCTGTCACATACGATCCTGGTCTAGGCTCAGCCTATTACCAGTTGTCTCGTGTGTACGCCAGGCTCGGCGAAACCAAGAAATCACAGCGCGCACTCGCCGAGTTTGAGAAACTCTACCAGCAGCAGGCGAAGGACTCCCAGTCAGGGGACCAAGCGCTGGAAGAGGACGCGAGGAAAGAGACCGAAGCCCCTTGAATTTCACGAATCCAGAGCTGCCTGCTTCCCGGCACAGTTCGATCATCACTTCGCTACCAACGGGGCTTCCACCTCTTCGAGCACCCATTTGTCTGCTGTTTCCAGATGACAGTCGTAGCCATAGAAACGGTGATTGAAGATGTTCTGAAAAAGGCAGGCGCGCTGGCCACGCATGATCGGATTGCCCGCGACAGGCTGAAAATCGCCGTCCGGCGTGTCGGCAGCAAACACCTCTACTTGCCACTCGCCTTCGGGATCGTCAGTGTAACGATGTGGATATATTTCGGTGGCGAGATAGTAGACGCCTTTTTTCTGTCCTTTGGCATCCCTTGCGTCCTTCAAATACAGAAGCGTGGGGGCTGCGATCGTCGAGTCAGACTTCAGGAGAACTTTCTCCGGCGCCCGGTCAAGATCTTCGATGGTGATCGCGGTCTTGCTGACGATCTCGAAATGGTCATGATCGTTGCCGCGATAGAAGGTCAGGTAAAAGCGCCCTGATCGAGGATCGCGGAAGAGATTTGGATTCTGATTGCGCTGCTCAGGAACGCCGGGTACAAGAACCTTCTCTTCGGTGAGGTGGATGCCGTCGGTCGAGGTGGCGAGGACGATGTGGCTGCTGGGTGTGTCATAGTCGCGGGTGATAGCAAAATAGAGCAGATCCTTGCGTTTTGGATTTGCCTTCGCCAGGACTGAGGGCCAGCGCGCATTTGTCCAGAGAGGATTCCGTTCGTACTTGGTCCAATGGACAAGGTCGTTGCTGCGCACCAGTCCAATGCCTCGGCCTTCATTCAGGCCGTACCAACCCCAGTACCGAAACCCCCCACGCTTGAGTTCAAGAACTGAGAGCGTGTGGGGAAACTCATCACCTTCCCACGGCTGGGCATCGGGCAGTACGTGCTGGGGCGTAGTCAATTTCAGATATGGCCTTGACTTGTCTTGCGTGGGTCCAGTTTTCGTTTGTCCCCAAGCGCAACCGGCGACAATCAGGACGAAGATTGCGAAGCAGAATTTACGACGCAATGCCGGCATAAGTATCCTCATCCAAGTCAACCGCGCGCCGGTTGAACTTCAGCTTTGGCGAAACTGACGGTGGCATTCGTGATCAGCGGCCTGGCCCAGAACCCCACGCTCAAAACGAATCCGAACGTGATATAGAGGAACGCGCCTCCAGCGCGCAGACCGAAGTGGTCGGCGATTCGTCCAATGATGACCGGCACGACGGCTCCGCCCATGATGGCGGTGCTCAAAATTCCACCGAACGAACCGTGATGCTCTGACACTGAATTCAGCGAAAGCGAAACCAGGATGGGCCACATCACTGACGCGAAAAAGCCTACCGCCGGGAAAGCGATGAGAGAGATTTTCGCAGGACCGAACAATGCGGCGGACAAGCACACCAGGGCTCCAACACAGGCACCGATCAGTACGTATCGGCTGTCAAAGATCTTCAGGAGAAGCATACCTACAAAGCAACCCGCAGTCAGCAGTCCCCAAAACCACGAGACCGCTAAAGCACCGGAGGTATGCGGGTCGTAACCGTGGTAAACAGACAGGAATTTTGAAATCCAATCGGCAGTCCCCTGCTCGGAGCCGACGTAGGCGAAGACGCAGAGGAAGAAAGCCCAAACCATAGGCTTCCGGAAAAGACTGCCATACATTTTCCACGATCCGGCCTGTTCGTTGGCGGTGCGCTCCACACGCGGAAAAC
The DNA here is from genome assembly GCA_003225005.1 of Acidobacteriota bacterium. GTDB lineage: Bacteria > Acidobacteriota > Terriglobia > Terriglobales > Acidobacteriaceae > Sulfotelmatobacter. The sequence continues at coordinate 3,548 of QIAN01000523.1, forward strand.
GACTGAAGAAGAGAACCGCAACCATCAACACTGTGAACACGGCGAAGATCCAGTACATCGAAGCCCATGGCAGATTCGGAGGTGTAAGGCGATTCAGGATCCGTAGCAATCCATTCGGATTGACATGCGCATTGCCCAAGTTCAAGACCAGGTACGAGTAAAGGTAGGGACTTAGAAACGAAGCAAGGCCGAAGATCAGTTGTGCAAAGGCGGAATTGAATGCGAAATGCTCTTCCCCGCCTGCAACTCGCAGGAGCGGGTTGATTGCGGTCTGAAGCGTGGCCATCCCCGATCCCATTACGAACAGGGAGACAACGGCCATTCGATAGCTAGGGTGGAAGGCGAAAGTCAACGATCCTACGGTGCCAGCCAGGAAAGCCGCGATCATGACGGGCTTTTCGCCAAATCGGTCCACGAGGAACCCCGCTGGAATTGACATCAGTCCATAGGCAATAAAGAAGGAGAACGGCAGCAGAGCGGCGGCAGCCAGGCTCACTCTGAAGCTGCTGATGATATCTGGCACGATTGGGCCGAGAATATTGGTCAGCAAGGACATAACAAAGAACGTCAGGAACACGATAGCAACCATGTAATGGTTTCGTGGCATGGAGTGGGTCACCAACTATTCCTTGGTCGTTACTTTCGAGGCCCGTTCGAAGCGGCCCGGTTCACGTCCCACCCGCGCCGCCAGCGCCAGTGTGATCATCTGCACGGGAAGGATCTCCAGGATCGGGTGTAAGACCTGGGGGCCAACAGGCAACGTGTATGGGACGAGCGCCTCCCCCTGGGAAACCAACTCTGCCCTACCCTGCTGTTCACGGATATCTTCAACCAGCCGGCGATTCAAATCGCCAGTTTTGCTATCACCCGCAAAGACCAGAACGAAGGTCTCGTCGCTGAGCATTTCGAACGGTCCGTGTCGAAATGCCGCGCTGCTCATGCCTTCCGCGTGGAAGTGATCCGACTCTTTGATGATCAACGCACCCGTTCCGACCGCAGCAAGTGATGATCCCCTCCCGACCAGGAAAAAGTCACGTATGTTTCTGAGGGGCTGAGCCAGGCTCAGTACATGGTCTTTCCAACGGGACAGGTAATCTCGGACTGCAGGGCAGGAAGATCTGAGTTCCTCCCGTGTCTGCCGCAAATCGCGGCCGCATAACAAGTCGCCCAGCCACTGCAGGGCGACTAGAGCAGTAACGTATGTCTTGCAGGAGACGGAAAATTCGGTTCCTGCCCGCGTCACAATGGCTGCATTGGATTGCGCGGCCAATGGACTGTCGGCTGTATTGGTAATCGCTATCACAGATGACTTGCCCCGGTTGATGTCTAACAAACGGACAACTTCCGCGCTCTGTCCGGATTGAGAAACCGCAACAATCAGTGTCTTCGGATCGAACAGGCGGTTCTGGTAATGCACGAGTTCAGAAGTCTCGATCATAATGGCCGTAAGGCCGTGATTCACAAGCTCCAGGTTCAGGGGATGAAGGGCATGGAACGAAGCTCCCATGCCAGTGAGGACGACTGTCTTGAACCTTCCCTGTTGAAGGAGAGCCGCAAGCTGCTGCAGGGTCTTGGAGACCTCCAAGCCGGTGAGAGTATCTTCCAGCGCCCGGGGTTGATCCAGAATGTCGCTAAGATATGCGCCTTCGACTACGGAGAAATCAGCCAGCACGGAGATCTCCCTTCGAGCCGAACCGGTGGTACCAGACTCTGGCTGCCCCGATCAGGTTTGCGTGCTCCCCCAGCGACGCCAGGGCCAACTCCGTTTTTTCAGAAGGAACAAAGCGACAGCTGGAAACAATGACTGCACGGATTCCATCCAGAAACAATGCTGCACTGTTCATAACACTGCCGCCGAGCACGATAATATCGGGAACGAACATGGTCACCAAATTGGCGAGACCGAGACCGAGATAGCGGCTTTCGTGCTCGATAGCCCGAAGAGCCCATGCGTCACCTTCCTGAGCCAATTGGCAAATCTTCTTGGCCGTCAGGTCAGTCCGTGGGTATTCTGGGGGCGCGTTGCGATTAAGCCATTCAACCATGGCAGGACCGGCCGCCAACGATTCCCAACATCCAGTGAAGCCACACAAGCAGCGGGGACCGGAGAGATCGACCAGGTGGTGCCCTATTTCCGGATGCGCTCCAGCGGTACCACGATAAACCTCACCGTCGAGAATGATGCCCGCACCAATGCCGGTGCCCACGGTGACATAAACCAAACGGGACTTACTCTTGCCGACACCCCAGCCGGCTTCGCCCAGGGCCGCAGCATCGGCATCGTTTTCCATGGCCACGGAAACGTGAAAGATACGTTCCAGATCCCGCACCGGATTCGTGCCTCGCCAGTGTGGAAAGAAATTGACATCACCAATTTCACCGGTAACCGGATCCACGGGCCCCGTACAGCCGATGCCGATACCAGTGATTTCCGCTCCGGCTTGTGCAGCCGTGTCGCGCAACATTGTTGCGATGCGATTCAGGGCGCTGGAATAGCCGGCATCCGCTGCTGTCGGCAATTCCGCTCGCGACACCAGGTGGCCTTTCGAATCCACCATGCCCACGGCGATCTTGGTTCCGCCGATGTCGACTGCTGCGATCATTCTCTTTCCCCCCCGGCGGCTGTTGTGCTTTGCGGTTACTGATTCCACTCCACCACCGCTCCTTCGAACGGCGACAGTTCCATTCTCCAGCCCGATCCTTCTATTTTCAAAGGCTGGCGTCCTTCAGGCAAGATTCTGGTGGCTGAGCGCAGTGTCGAACTCGCCGAGATCTTGATTTCTTGGGTTTCGGCGCTGTGGTTCACGACCACCGCGTAGCCGCGATGATCGCCTTTCAATGCGGAAACCTCAACCGAAGGCAGATCCGCGCGCAACTCCGGCTTCACGCCGGCCCAGTCGCGGAACGCGGCGTAAATCCGGTGGGTGCCCTCCGGCTTGTCGAACACCGCAGGCACGTTGGCCAAGTAGTGCTCAAGCGGGTAGGCACTCAGCAGAGTCTTGCCGGAGCCCACCGTATTGGTCACGAGCGCAGGATGGCCGTCCTGATCAACAGCGACGATCCTGCCGGTCGTTACGTCCAAAAGACTGCCCCAGGAGACGATGGTCGCGTCGGGAAGGCTGTAATGCAGAGTATCCCCGGGTTTGAAGTCACCAAAAGGTACAACGAACTTCAGCGTGACTTCCGAATTCAAAGCGCGGTCAGCGAGGCGCGCGCCGAACAGAGACGCCATGTCGGGGATGGCGCCATCGGATGCAACGGAAGCATATAGAAGGCCGCCACCTTCGACATACTTCTTCGCTTTTTCATAGAAGTCAGAATGAACGTGCGCCAAGAAAGGATCGGCTGTGCTGGTAATGGGAGAGGGCATGAACAGCATTGGACGCTTGGCCCAGTCGGCATACTCGCGCGGGAAGTCAGCTTTCAGCCCGGCCCGTCGCGCGAGGATGAATGAGGTCAGGGCGGAACTGATGAGTAAGCGATTTGCCGCACTCGCGTCGGCCTGTGGCCGGCCAGGGATCGCATCGCCGTCGGCAGTGGAAACGTAGGGCGCAACTTCCGGGCCAGTGAGACCGAAATGCGAAAAGTCACCGTGCGGCTTGGCCCACTCGTCCGGAATCACGATGCCAATATTGGCAAGGGCGGGCGAGATGCCCGCGAGATCAAGTTGGCCGACGATTTGCGAAAACTTCTTAAACTCCTTGGCGAGCGGTTTGTCTTGCCGGTCCCAAGTGGTCATTCCCCAGCCGGTTTCCTGGGGGGTGCGCAGATAAGGCACTTTACGGAATTGCTCCGGGGCGGCATCGGTGTAACACCACAGATCGACGCCAATACTCCCCGCACCCAGTCCAGAGTACATTTGCGCGCGATCGTAGGCCGCGACTCTCTCTGGCGAGAATTGTGCGGTCGAGGCACCCATTTCGTGAATCATCACCGGACGGCTCGCGCCTTGGGAGAGCGCGATTTCGAAAGCCGCACCGTAGGTTCCACGCGCTGACAGCAACGCATCCGGAAATAATTCCGGAGAGTAGAGTGTAAAGGCGTGCACGCTGAAGAAATCGACGAGCCCGGCAATGTCGTCCGCGCGAAAGGGTCCGTGACTGATTTCTTCGCCGCTGGTCCCGACGACGATAGGATGGAGTTTGTCGTACTGGCGAATTCCGCTGGCGATCAGCCGGGTCCAATTGATGGCCATGGCATCGGTGGTTTGTCCTCCGACGATCCAGAACGGCGGTTCGTCTGTCAGATCCCAAGCGATGATTGCGCTTTCGTTGGCATAATGCCGGCCGAACTCGGCAGCGAGATTTGTTTCGAGGCGCAACATTTCTGGATCGGCATGAGGATGTCTGCCGTGTCGCCAGGGAACATCCCAATATGCTTCTCCTACTTCTCCGCCAATGAATAAGCTGGGATGAAGATAGATCTGATACTTATGGGCCAATGACACCAGGTAATCGAGTTGCTGGAAGGCGACCGGGTTGTAGTCGCCAGGCCGCGGTTCAAACCACGGCCAGACCATGTCGAACCGCACGATGCTGTAGCCAAGTTCGTGCATCTTGGCGAAATCGGCCTCTATATCCTTGGGGTCCCATTGCACGGGCCATTGCATCGCGGCTTTGGCCGGAACCCAGTGCGCCCCAACCGGCACGAATCGTTTTCCATTGCGGACGAAGTAAGTGCCGTCCAGGTGAACTTGTGAAAGTAAAGCGCTGTTCGCCTCGCCTCGCGGACTCTTGGCCCCCTGAATCTTGTCGCCGCCATCCAATGCTGCGCTCACGTTGACCGCAAGCCCGGGCCCCAGGAGCAGCGCGAGGCAAGTAATTCCCGCTACGGCCGATTGCTTGTAAGTCTTGCGCCGCATCACGACCCCTCTTTTCTGGCACTTTTTGTGCGCCGGAACCTGCTGCGCCCACACGTCGGGCTGTATCATCAGAAAAAGTGAACTTTATACCCCCTTTTGGCTATCCGAAACCGCCATGATCTAGTTTCGTTGCCGCGCGGAGTATTGCTCTATCGGCTCGGCGCCGCCCAGCGCCGGATGACCGCGCATCCCGTCGGTAGGGCAGACAGCCATTCGATCTGGCGCTTATTTTAACTGCCAGCTCGATTCCGGACGAGTTGTTTGAATGCTAAGTCAGCGAGGAGCGCGTGGTGTACGAAAGGCTGACTCAACGGAAACGTTGATTCAGAGAACAACCACGGAGCCTCCTCAAACGACCTAATGTTTTACATCGGGGTGGATGTTCACAAGAAGACGAGCTACGGTGTCAAGGATGCCAGCGGGCGGGTCCAATCGGTGTCTGTCAGGAGGGCAGTTTGAATGAACCGGCGTCGTCATTGAGTATCGTCCTGAATATTTGGTCGTGATTTCTTGATATCGCTCGTGCCTATCTCGCCGACAGCCTCACTGGGTCTTGCTATCGAGTTTTCTTAGCAGGTCATCTAGGTTCTGGTTGACGGAAATGGGTGCGGCGTCGAGCGGAGCCCGCCTTTCGGATCGGGACGATCCACATGCGATTGTTAAACAGGATTCGTTCCAAGCGAGCGACGATTGCGGCTGATCGGGAGTACTAAGTAGATTCTGGAAGGAGTGTAGCGTTCATCACTGCCGGGCATCTCGTTGGGACAGGGGAGCATCTTCCACCGGAGTGCGCTGCTCGTAAGGCTACCGATCAGTTCGCAAGCTCTTGCCCGTCGGAATCAGCGGATCTGTGCGTTACCGCGCGGCCAAGGTGCCACTCTTCAGCCGGTGTCGGCCTACAAGCCATGTTAGGCGGTTTTCTCCGGAAGTTTCGCACTGCGGAAGATTTGCGCCCAGACTGACCGCTCTTTCGTACTCATCACCTCTAGTTCCTCGAACAGCTCACGTGCGAACTCGACATCGCCCAGCCCGCTAGCGGTAATGAGCTTCCGATCACGAACAGCGGGCGCGTCCACGTATTTGTCTGCATCAGAGTACCCGGGGACGTGCGAACGCAAGTATTCAAGCCCATTGCTAGTGTGGCGCCGCCGTCGCAGGAGCCCGATTCTTGAAATCGCTACTGTCGCGCCGCAAATGGCTGCGATCGGGACGTTGCACGCATCGAGCTGCTTGAGTAGCTGCTCTAGTTCGGATTCAACAGGGGCATTCTCCCATCTGTCGCCGCCCGGCAGAATAAACACAGCTACATCTGAGGTATTGACTTCTGAAACGGTTCTTGAGGGCAGAACGGTGATACCTCCCATGGAGCGGACTGCCGCCGAAGTCAATCCCACAGACTCGACCTTATAGTGGCCCTGCCGTCGCAACTCGGCAACGGCGTGGGCAGGCTCCCAATCCGCGAAGCCTTCGACGACGAGCAAGTAAACCGCCTTCTCTGGCATGTTGTCTACTACACTCCCTCTCGCCTCAGTCTATGACCAGAATATACCGGCAAATAGGTGTCTGTGGGAGGTTGTCGATCGCGGTAGGGACACCAGTTTGCCTGGTGCCCCCCGCACGGACCCGGACGAGCGCTCATTAGCATCCAGTTCTTATCTCGGATGAGTAACGGCCAAGCGTACAGCTTGTCCGCACACTCCCCCACCCGTGGGGCACGCGCAGTCCCGCTCTGTGTCGGGTACGTGCCAGATGGAAAAGCGCTCTCCTTGGTTGGGATAGAGCTCCGGCGCGCCAGCTGTAGGTGGAGGTTTACCGTCCTCGCTCTTTTCGATTGCGAGACGGGTTCACATTTTCACCATGCCATGTTTCCGGAGGCCCCCCCGATAATCCCGGACGGGCGGTTTTCCCAGCCGGTTCGGAGTCTCGGCCATATGTTCTTCCTTGGGCCTTCCCCATCTCAGCGAGGTTTAAGTGCCGATTCGCACAGGGCCCATATCGTAGACTTTGGTACATGCTTCGCGGGGCGGCAGTTTTGAGAACTCCGGAGTGACTCTCTTGATCGCCATCAAGCCAATCACGCTGCTAGACGCTTTTGTCTTTAAGGCTGTTCGCCTTCGTGCGTTGCAAGAGGCCCCGCATGCATTCGGTTCCACCTACGCAAAGGAGTTGCAGTTTGCCGACTCTGAATGGCTGGCACGGATAGAAAGAATGAATGGTGAGAGCGGCGCAGGATTTTTGGCGATGGACGGCGAAACTGCATGCGGCATCGCTGGTTCATTTCTTGACGAGAACGATTCAACGCGAGCACAGCTTATCTCCATGTGGACGGCCCCCACACATCGTGAGCGAGGTATAGGCCGCCTATTGATAAACGAGATTCTCAACTGGGCTCATCTGCGCAACGCGCGTACCCTGCTATTGATGGTCACGAGCAATAACGCACCCGGTATGCGCTTCTACGAGCGATTGGGGTTTACCAGAACTGGAAGAACCGAACCATATCCAAATGACCCTGCCGTCGTCGAATATGAAATGTCGAGGCCCATCTCTAAATGATCGTCCCGGCGAACGCCGTAAACAAATGCTTCGTTACCAGTGATTCCCAAATAGTGGCAACTGTAAGACCGTATCGATTCATCATGAATCGAAGCAGATCTTTCAGGTTTTTGCGACCGGCGCTCTGCTTTTGGATCAATGTATCCAGACAAAACGCAGCCACGACGCCGCCACTGTAAACCGCTGGACGATTGAAGTCTTTATCAGCTCCAGCAGAGAGGCTTGCGTTCTAGAGTTTCGCAACTTATATTTGGGGCAACTCGGCATGAAGGTTGTTCATTCTTTCCTAATTGCACTGATCTTGGCGAGTTCCGGTTGCGGACAGACGCCTGCGCCACAGCCGGATCGTGTGGACGACTTTGTCCAAGGCGAGATGCAGCGGCAGCATATCCCTGGCCTCTCGCTGCTCGTTGCGCGCGATGGCAAAGTTCTCCTAGCAAAAGGCTACGGCTTCGCCAATGTGGAACTTCAGGTTCCGGTTAAACCAGAAACCGTATTCCAGTCAGGGTCAGTGGGCAAACAATTCACCGCGACGGCGGTGATGATGCTTGTGGAAGACGGGAAAATCAAACTCGATGATCCGATCACCCATTACTTGACGGATGCGCCGGCGACCTGGAAACAAGTCACGATACGCGAATTGCTTAGTCATACTGCGGGATTTGGCGACTATCCCAAGAAGTTCAACTTCCGCAAGGACTACACCGAAGCCGACGAACTCAGAATCGTCGAGGGCATTCCGCTGGCCTTTACCCCCGGCACGAAATGGCGCTACAGTAATCTCGGATATGTGACTCTCGGAATCCTCATCCATAAGGTGACGGGCGGGTTTTACAGCGACTTCCTGCAGAAACGAATCTTTGGTCCGCTCGGAATGACTTCGACAAGCAGCATCAGCGAAGCAGATATCATCCCCAACCGCGCGGCAGGCTATCGGCTCCTCAAGGAGCAGTTAAAGAATCAGGAATGGGTATCGCCCACGGTGAACACGACTGCGGACGGAAGCCTGTATTTCTCGATCCTCGACTTGGCTAAATGGGATGCGGCTTTGTACACAGAAAAGCTGATCAAACAGTCCAGCTTCGAGCAAATGTGGACCGTCTCGCGGCTGACGAATGGCCAGTCCAACTCCGGCCACTACGGTTTCGCATGGTTCATTCAAGCCAAACGTGGTCATCGAGTGCTCGATCACGGCGGCGCCTGGCAAGGCTTCGAAACTCACATTTCTCGTTACATTGATGACAAGCTGACGGTGGTGGTGTTGAGCAATCTGGCTGACGCGGATACCGGAATTGTAGCTGACCACATCGCCGATTTTTATTTGAATACTGGGGCCCACAGTGCCTCTGAACCATGATCTCCGCCAATGACAGGCGACGAATTCTCGCAAAACTGATCCATGCTCGGCATGATCTGGAAGATGCATTGGCGCAACACCCGGTCCATGTCGGAAAGCAGATCAAGTGCTCGCGATGTGGGTCTCTGCTCCCCATATTTGAGGGTGTCACTACGGTTGTGCAGCGCCCCGCTTAGTCGCGCGCCCCGCAGTGTCTGCAAAGCCCAAACTTCACGCCTCGCCCAGAAGAACAAGATGCAGGCGCAGCTTCTCCACAATCTTCTGCACGGCGCTACGCTTCCCACAAGCCGACTTCTGGAGTGCGGAAGGATTCACTTTAGGTGAAGACGCCTTTCCCAAACTTACTCGTCACTGGCCCGAGGGACTTCGGGTCGCGATGAGCGATACCTGTTCCAGATCCGGGTAGTGGTCCTCGTTGTCGGGCTTGCGTTCGGCAGGCGCAATTTGCTCAATCGTTGTTCGTGCTGGCATGACGTGGCTGAAATACTGGGCGTACACGTCGTCAAATGCCCGCATGTCCGACAAATCGTCCAAGTAAATGTTCGTGGCTACAACGTCGTCGAAATTCATGCCAGCTTCTTCGAGGTTGTCGAGCAGATTTCGCATGGTTTGCCGGAGTTGGTGGGCTGTGGTGGAGGCATAGACGCCACCGTGTGGTCCTGGAATAAAACCGCTCTTGGCGGAACAATACAGAGTTTCGCCGGCAAAGACGCACGGACTTGCAGTTGGACTGGGCGGCATGTTCTTGGGGCGCACCGCTCGCCTCTGCTTCAAATCGCGCACCGCGACGCCGGTGTACTCGATGTGAGCCCCGCCCGGAAGACTCGATACTACTATGGTGGCCCGTGCCGGGGTGTTGCCGAATTCGAAGCGCAGCGCATAGCGCTGGTTCATGACTCGCATCGGGATGTCCGCTGTCAGATAGGGATTTACGAAAACCATGTGGCGGAGATCGAGACTGGCGGCTTCCAGGACGGCCTTCATGCGATCGAGCGCGAAGTCTACCTGGGCCGCGGGCTCATCTGGCACCTCGCCGCTGGAGGGATCGCTGCCGGGCATGGCGGAAAGGAACAGCCGGTCGTGGGTCAGAATGCCAGGCGCAGCGGAATCGTCCGATTTATAGCCCGGCGGATATATGGCCCGCTTATCGGCCAGACTGCGCACGGCGACCGCATTAATCTGAACCGATGGCTCGGGAAGCCTTGCGACCCCGAGCACAGCTCGGGCGGGCGGGGTCTTGGGGAAGACCTCGGCGAAGACTTGGTTCATCTCCCGATACCTGCTGATGTCTTCGAGATAAACGTGGATGTAAACCACGTGCTCCATGGTCAACCCCGCGGTTTGGACGACGGACTTGACGTTTTCCAGAGCTTGCCGGACTTGGGCTTCAAAGGTTTGCGGTAAACTTCCGTCTCGGCGACGAGGACCCTGTCCGGACACGTACAGATAGTCGCGAGCGTCGACACCGGGCGAGTAGACACGTGCCGCGTTGGATGCCGGCGCGGGATCCACAGCTCGTATCTGAGCCTGGACTTGGGGCATCAACAACAGCAACAATCCGCTAAGCAATATTCGCATTTGAATCTTCCACAAAGTGTTAGGGATCAAGGCTAGGCGGCGGCTTTTCCTTTCTGCGCGGCACTCAAAATCGCTCGCAAACATTGCCCTACAATGATTTCCTGACCGGGCTGTATGGTCATGGATACGAGTTCGATGTGATCGGCCTCTTTATGTTCTTTCCGGTTCGGATTGCCTTCGTGAACCGCTGTCACCAGACTTGGATTGTCGGAACCGAGCACTTCGATGACGGGATCGTTCTCGCGGAGCTTCCGAACGCAGTCCGAGGTGCTGAAGCCCCAGGCTGATTGGTCCCAGGAGACTCTCAGCGTCGGAAAGCGGTTCCCATCATCGGGAATATAGATGTCAGTCTTCACACCTGACACGGTGTCGACCAGCTTTCGAATGCGGTCCACGCGGCCGTTCCATTCGCGGTAGACCTTCTTCTCATCCAGGTTCAGCCAGGTCTCCAGCGCGGTCAGGCAGCCGATGATTTCTTCTTTTCCGACTTTCATGGCTCGACAGACCGATCCTTCGCGCGGACTGCAGTTCATCAGAGCCGCATCGATCAGATCCTTTCGCCCCAGGAGCAAACCGCTGCACTGAGGTCCGCACAAGCCCTTTCCGCCGGAGAAAGCGTAAAGGTCAATCTTCATCCGGGCGTAGAGCCTGGCGTTGTCCGCCGGGGGGATGCCTGCCGCATCGTCCAGCAACATCGGCACATTGCGATCTTTAGCGATCGCGAGTTCGCGCTGCAGCTTCTCCCCGAGGTCGGTAGTGTAGATCATGGCCGTGTTTTCGTTGATTGCATTCGCTAGTTCTTCGGGAGAGAACGCGAGGACGAGTTTCGCTCCGGTGAGCCGGATGGCGCTATCAAAAGCGCTTCTCCCGCCCATCATGATGACTTCATGCTTCAGACCGGTCGTATCGGGCAGTTGCCAGATGTGCTTGTCATCGGTCCCGGCCATGCACGCAGCCGTTGCGGCCGCCATGGCGCCAGCGGCGCCTGAAGTGACCATTCCTGACTCCGCGCTGGTCAACTCCGCGAGGCGTCGCCCGGCGCCCCTCTGCAGTTCGAGCATATTGACGAAATATTGTCCCGCTTCTACCTGGGCTTGGCGAACTTCAGGGAACTCCAGAGACCCGCTCAGGTAAGTCCATGTGCCGCGACAATTGATAACGGTTCTCACACCGAGGCGGGTGTAAACGTTCTGCTTAGGATCTCTGCCGATGGCCATGGCGGCGTGTGCGTAGAGGTTTCGCGCTGTAATCTGGGTCAACAGTGGAGCCGCAGCCGCTAATTTAATGAATGATCGCCGACTGGAACTCCGGGCCCCCATTCCGACCTCCTCAATAAACGTCACGCTCGTCCAAGGAAGAATTTGGTATACCACAGAATAAGCTTGACGCCCATCAGTTTATTGCGTTTTATTAGGTTTCCTTTCGTTGTTTTTCAACGGAGCGCGGAGTCCTTTAACCGGGTCTCACACGCTCGGCGCTATGGCCTGTAGAGAGGAAACAACGATGCCACTGCAGCTGCGAAAACCCGTTGGGGTGCCGGGCTCTTCCGTCCTCTTGTTTCTGGCGGGTCTGGCGATGACCCCCGTCTTTGGCCTGAGCAGGAGCGAATCGAGGCCTGCGAATTCAGCCTGCCGCGTTGAGCCCGCGGATTATAAGGGTTGGCACGCACAACGACTCTCCAATCGCTGGGTCCAAATGATTGTCCTGCCGCAGAACGGCGGGCGATTGATACAGGTGATTTTCGCCGGATATTCCTATCTCTTCGTCAATCCAAAATATGAAGGCAAATACCTACCGCCCAGCCAGAGCCAGTGGTTCAACTATGGCGGCGACAAGCTCTGGCTCCTGCCCGAGGGGAACGACGATGAACAACATTGGGTGGGAAATTCCGACGTGCTCGACGACGGGGTCTATTCCTTTCGAAAGATTTCAGAAGGCGAGCACTGTGAAGTAGAACTCACGGGACCCGCCGATCCCAGGACTGGGATTCAGTTCCAGCGTACGATTCGCCTGGACGCCACCTCTCCGCGAATCCTTTTTCACGCCACCATGAAGAACACCACCGGTCATACCGTGCAATGGTCGATGCAGTCGGTCTCTCAATACGATACGGCTCACCCAGGCGCTCCATCGCAAATGAATCGCGACTTCCATGCCTTCACTCCGGCAAATCCAGCGAGCAGCTATCTCAACCGCTACCACGTTCGATTCGGACCAGCGGAAAATCGTGCCGCATCGATAAGAGACGACGGATTGTTTTCACTGCGCTATGTCCACATGGCGGCCGAACTGTGGCTGGACTCGACGGCGGGCTGGCTTGCCGTCGTCGATGGCAGCAGCAAGTACGGAATGGTCGAACGTTTCCAATTTGAAGAATCTCGAGCTTATCCGGGCAAGGCGTCCATCATTTTTTGGACGAACGGCCCCGAGGTGAAGTTGAATGCAGAGGGCATTGCATCCATGAGCTCGGGCGAAGATGGAGGTCCACACTACCTGGAGGCGGAGATCAATTCGCCCTTGTGCCGATTGCGCCCCGGGGAGACTTGCAGCCTCGAGACGGAATGGTTTCCCACCCGTGTCGGAAGCGAATTTCATGCTGCGACCGATGCTGGTGTTGTGGTACAGCCTCTTCGAGCTACTCATCAGGAGAATGGCAAGATCAAAGTTTCCGGTGCCTTTGGAGTATTTTTCGCCGGGCGCCTGGTGGCGTATCTCTACAACGAGCACGGCGCGGAGTTGAACAGCGTACCTGTGGCGGATGTGGACCCAGTCGAATTGGTCACGCTCGAAACCGAGATAGCTTCGCCTGACAAGGCTGCCCGAATCTCGCTTCATCTGGAAGACTGGGCTGGGTTGGACCGCGGTTCTTTGCAGGAAGTTCCAGTGGGATCACAGGAGAATGACGGAAAGTGAATTCATGGGGCAAGGTCTTCACCCTGGCCTTGGTTGCTGCTTTTCGAATGGCGGGTTCATCAGCCTGGGCACAACAGGAGGGATCTGCGATCACCGCCGTCGTGAACGTAAGCGCAGGGGACTTGCTCGCGCAGCCGGTCGGCGCAAACTGGACTTCTTACAACGGCGACTACACAGGGCGCCGCTTCAGTAGTCTGCACGAAATCAATCCGCAGAACGTTGCGCAGTTGCGCGCGACGTGGGTCTTCCATCCTGGCAATTCCGAAAGACTCGAAGCGACTCCGGTGGTCGTCAATGGCATTATGTACCTCACCTCGGCCAACGATGCCTTTGCTCTGGATGCACGAACGGGACGCGCATTGTGGCATCACGAACGGCCAGTGAGTTCAGGGCTACTGGATGATGCCGCAGCTCATCATAACCGTGGCGTGGGAGTGTGGCGGAACTTCGTCTACATGGAAACGGATGATGCCCACCTGCTTTGCCTCGATGCCCGCTCAGGAAATCTGCTATGGGACGTTGCGTACGCGGACAAGGCGAAGCACTATGGCGCGACCAGCGCTCCCCTCGTCGTGAAAGACGAAGTGATCGTCGGCACGTCCGGAGGCGACTCTGGTGTGCGCGGCTTCCTGGTAGCCTACGACGCGCTGACCGGGAGCCTGAAGTGGCGGTTCTGGACGATTCCCGGGCCGGGCGAGTTCGGCTCCGCCAGTTGGCCGGGCGATTCCTATCTGCACGGCGGTGGCACAACGTGGATGCCGGGCACCTACGATCCCAAACTCGACACCGTTTACTGGACAACCAGCAACGCCGCGCCCGATTTTGTGGGAGATTCCCGTCCCGGGGACGACCTTTATACAGCCTGCGTTTTAGCGCTCAACCCCGACACTGGGGCGTTGAAATGGTACTTCCAGTTCACACCTCACGACTTGTATGACTATGACGCCAACGAAACACCGGTGCTTGTGGATGTCGAAGAGAACGGCACGACCCGTCACTTGTTGGTACAGGCCAACCGCAACGGCTTTCTCTATGTTCTTGACCGCAGCAATGGCAAATTTGTCAGAGCATCCCCGTTCGTGCAGAAGCTGAACTGGGCCACGGTTATCGGCCCATCTGGCGGCCCCCTACTGTCGGGTCGAGTACCGACCGCGCAAGGCACGTACATCTGCCCCGGCATCAACGGGGCTACCAATTGGTTTTCCCCTTCGTATAATCCCGACACTGGGCTTTTCTATGTCATAGCGCTTGAGAGTTGCAATCTATATTTCAGCAACCCAAAGCTGTTTGCGCCCGGCAAGACTTACTACGGTACGGGCACAAAGCTTCCACCCGATGAACACGCTCAGAAGACGCTGCTGGCGTTCTCCGTATCAGAGGGAAAGCGAGTGTGGAGTTATCCCCAAGTCGGACACGCCGATTCCTGGGGAGGGACGCTGGCCACCGCCGGCGAATTGGTATTCTTTGGGGACGATGCCGGGTCTGTGGAAGCGGTTGAGGCCCAGACCGGCCGAGCACTCTGGCACTTCAACACCGGCCAGAAGATGCATGCCTCACCGATGAGTTACATGGTCGATGGCATCCAATACGTCGCGCTCTCGGCAGGAAGCGATGTTTTCAGCTTCTCGCTTCCGCATTGACGACGCGGTTCTGGGGGGACGATGAAGAGCTGTACGGTGAAGCCCATAGTCGGCCACCCGAAAGGTGTCCCGAAACCGCTTTTTCACGCACGTAGTTTGTTAGTGTCTCGTAGTACAAGAACTGGGTGGGCAGAAACGGATTGCTCGCGTTGCAATCGGTTGGCGCTTCATCGAAGAAGATGCCATCGAAAGGATATTCAAGATACCGGTCCTCGGTTTCCAGAAACTGAGAATGCAAACCGGTACACGGGTTCGGGGATCAAATCCGTGCCAAAGAGAACGCGATCGGAATACTGCAGGAAGAAATTGCGGCCGGTGTAAGGTTGGCGACAGAGTTCAGCCTGGTGATCGGCTCGCGCAATGGCCCACGGAGATCGAGTTTGACCACAGCGCAAGACACTCTATTTCAGCCAGTCGCTGCAACGCTGCAAGACCTCTGGTCCTTTGCTTGGGAACCGGGCGAGTTTTCGTTTCATTGCTATAATGCTTTCTAAACTTTACTATACGTTTCGTACGTGGTTGCCCGTATAGGGCGCAATTTGGGCGTTGGGAAGGAGGGAGCTTGTTCCAGGGGCGAAAGGACGGATTGTTGGCGTTGGTTGATGCAAGCGAGAAAGAAAAAGAAGCCCGTGGCATCCTTTACACTCCGAACGAAATCTTGCGTCAGCCCTCAACTTGGCGGAGGACACACAAAATCTGCGCAGAGCGGCGGCCTGAGTTGAGCCAATTTTTACGGACAGTGGGAATCGGAGCGGAACAAGGGTCCCGCCCTGTCGTATTTCTTGTAGGCGCAGGGACTTCCGATTATGTTGGTCGGGCTTTAACCCCCTTGCTGCATCGGCTGTGGGGATGTGAAGTATGGGCAGTTCCCAGCACCGACCTTCTGACAAACTTCGAAGACCTAGTGTTCGCAGACCGGCCTTACTTGTGGATATCGTTTTCGCGCTCCGGCGACAGTTCCGAGGGGTTGGCCGTACTGGAAGCCGCGATCAAGAAATATACCCAGGTGCGGCACCTGGTGGTGACCTGCAACCAACAAGGACGGATGGCCGCGGTGTGCAAGAAGAAACCCGACAGTACCTTCTTGCTTGCGTTGGACGATACGGCGAACGATCTGGGGCTGGCAATGACGAGTTCTTACACAAACATGGTGGTTGCCGGGCAGTGCCTTGCCCACGTGTTTTCTCCCGATGACTACGGGGATCCGTTTTCCATGTTGCTGCGAGCAGGAGAGCGTTTCCTGGAACGTGCGCAGGAAGTCGCGAATGCGATCGCCCAGGAAGATTTCTCGAAGGTGTGTTTTGTGGGTTCGGGAGTGCTGCGAGCCGTAGGACTAGAATCCGCCCTAAAGCTGCTGGAGCTGACCGCCGGCAAAATAACCACTGTGTCGGAATCCACTCTGGGGCTCCGCCATGGCCCCATGTCGGCGCTGGACCAGAACACCGTATTCGTGAGTTTTCTTTCGCAAGATTTGCACCGCCGAAAGTATGAGCTGGACTTGATAGAGGAAGTCCGCAGAAAGCGCCTTGTAAAGCTTCTGGTGGTGGTAGCCCCCGAGTCCACAAATCAGCTCGACCGGCTGGCGGATCATGTGCTTTCCCTGCATACGCCTGACCTCGCCGACGAATACCGCGCGCCTGTGGACGTGATACTGGCCCAGTTGTTAGGGCTGTTCTGTTCCTTGCGGCTGGGACTCCAGCCTGATTGTCCCAGCCCTAACGGCGCCATCAGCCGGGTTGTATCTCACGTGAACATCTACTGACAAGAAGGATGCCGACTTCCAGCTCTGCGCCGCGGCGGAACACGTTAACTTAGAAGCATTTTCGCCAGCGATGTGCCGGAGGCTACACAGCTCGCCGCGCGCCATAGATAACCGTGCCGCCGGCGGTGCCGCGCTCAGTGGCGGTGGTCTCTTTGCCGAAGCAGGCTTCATCGGAGCGTATGAGGAAGATCATGTTGAAGCCCTTGCGCATGTCCATCGCCGTGATGGGCAAGCCTTCTTTTCCCCTGGAGCCTTGTGTTCCTGTTCCTCCCTGGGAACATCGCCGGCCGTGCCCTTGGAGTTGGCGAAGCTGGAGGGATCGACGAAGTCCAGGTTCATGGCGTCGCTGCGAGCGCAAAACATCTCCAATCCGCTGCATTCGTAAACACAGTCCGATGAGGAAGCCAAGCCCTCAAACCGGACTTTCGGGGAAGTGCGTACCGCCCTCTGCACTCTCTATATGACGAGGCACCGCTCTAGCGAGCTGTTTCAACTAGATAGTTTCAACTCGCGAATCGCCTCTCCAGCGCCGCTGAGGTCGGCGAGCCGCATCTCGGAATACTTGCGAGATAGAATCACGCCTGGCGCGCCAGCGCGGAAAGCCGCCAGGACTGCTTCCTTAACGCTGTGCGGCGTGCACTTGCTGTTATTGGGCTCGGTCGGGATATCGATATCAATGCCTGGCCAGATCAGAGTGCTCGTGCCGGCAACACCCTGCAGCGCGCGTTTCGTCTCGCGGTAGACGTAATCAGCTGAAAGCCCTGTGTGAGGAATCTGGTCGTAGCTGCGCTCCTTGAATCCCATCAGCGCATAGTTAAGATCGATCAGGCTCTGTTTCGAGAGATCTCCATAGAGTGTCGAGCCGATATTGTCGGCGTACAGCGCCATCCGCTCGCCGCCGCAGTTGTTGTACATAACGATCTTGATAAAATCGGAATAATTGGAGAGCTCACGCAGGTCCTGTTCCGCACGATAGATCGGATTGAAGGAATTGTTGTGCCAGATGTGCCAACCTACCGGCACCGTCGGCTTGGCTGTGTTTACCGTTTTGTGTATTGCGGCGTAGGTCTCGCGAAGGCTGTCAGTCCAGAGCATTTCCCAGGCGGCTAGTTCGGGATACCGCAAGAGGAGCCGCCAGAATTGAACGTAGTAGCCGTCCACGGGGCGTTTGCCGCTCCGCGCCGAGCGAACAAATTTTTCCAACTGCAGAAATCCCTGCCTGGCACGCTCCACATTGATGCCGCGTTCTTTCGCTTTGCTCTGACAAAACCCGCAGAAGCAAGTTACATTGCTAGGATCGACCGGCGGTACGTCATGCGTGGCTCCCAAGCCGTCCGAAAGCGCACCCTGGCGCTCGGATCCCCACATAATTCCGTCGATGTCATACGAACGGGCATAGTCCTCGACTAGGCCTGTCAGGAAATTCCGGTAGTCCGGATTGTTGACGCACAGCGTCTCGGCATTCCGCCCGTACAGATCTCGTTCCAGCAGTTTCTCGATGTTCGGCAAGTCGGTGCGAAACACGTCCTCGAGCCAGCAGATGACCTTCATGCCGCGCTTTTTAGCCGCAGGGAGCACTTCGGCCAGGATATCCAGGTCGCCGTGGTCGGGCGCACGAGTGTCCTTGAGGACCGTGTTCTTGTAGTACTGGGGATGAGGGATGGCGAAGTTCCCGCCGTGAAAATTGACATCGTACTCCTGCTTGCCGTGATCGGGCAGCGGCTGGCCCGGAATCTGTCTTCCGGCGATACCCCGACCGTAGGTGAATACCGCAAGAAACAGCGTATTCACGCAGGCACGTTCCTGAAGCACATCGAGGACTTTCTCGGTGCCTTCATCCACAAACGAAACTGCTCCGACTTGGATGCCGATCATTTTGCAGGAAACAGCAGTATGTCCTAAAGTTGGCATGGCCAAGGCTGCGCCGGATCCCGCGGCGATCTTCAGGAATTCGCGGCGATTCACGTCTAATGTCAACATGGATCACTCCCGTTGACTTTGGTAGCAGCCGACGTCTACTTTTCCGGATGTGACCCGCGGTGAACCTTCAAGATCCAGTTCTCCCACCGGCACTCCGTCAGTCGTGCCAGCAGCGAGCGCCGGAGAATCCGACTGCAGATGAAAGTCCTTAGCGGCAGCATCAACAAAATGCGGATCCAGAAAACGGGAATGGCGGTCATTCCCGGTTGACTGAACATCTCTATCGAATCCTGTCACGGTGGCAGAGAACTCTTTCCAGGCGCTCGCCTTCGCTCCGGAGGCACAGTAATAAAGGTTGTGATCGATAGTGACGGGCGGCTGGTTGGTTTCGAACTGAGATTTGTTCACCGTTATAAGGCAGCTGGGCCCTGCGTGCACGATGTTATTCTCAAAAATGTTGTTCGCCATCTTCCACTGCATCTGGAACTCACCGGAGCCGGTTCCCGACGTGTCGTTGTCGTGGAGCGTGTTGTTTACAACCGTGCAATGCTCGGTGCGTCCTCGCTCAGGCGCATAACCCCCGATGGAAACACCTGCGGTATGGCAGTGATAGATAAGGTTATTCCGCGCAATGACGTAACTGGTGGCGCGGTTCTGGTGCTCACTGGCGAGCTCGATTCCGAAGTCCACATCATGAATGACGTTCTGTTCGATCAGGATTCTGGTGCCACCGTCCACGTAAATACCATCGGAAGATTCATCGTTGCGGTATGCCGGATTGCCGCGCGAGGTAATGTTGTAAACCAGATTGCCGCTTACTACTCCGTCGCGAGCCTGGTCGACGGCAGGGTCGGGTGCCGTGCGCTCAAAACCGATGATGTCGATTCCGATGTTGTTGTTGTCGTGGACAACATTGTGCGTGATGTGGAAGGTCGTAACGTTCCCGTTTACCACCAGCGACTCACTAGAACCGGTTTTGAGGTGATGCACCTCATTGCCGTCAATAACCAGTTCACTGATCGGAATCTTGGCGTCGGTACCGTATACAGCAATGCCAAACCCGTTGCCGCCTCGTCCCGGAGCATCACGCCCATTAAAATTCTGCTCAATATGATGGACGTTGTTCTTCAGCAGTTCTAGATGGGAGCCGGCCCCCATAACACTTATGCCCAATGGAGTCAGCCGATGTTCGGCGGTGCGGAAGTTGCGAATTTCAAAACCCTCGATTCTGACGTAACTCTTGTCATGAATGGTCAGTATGCCGCTTCTGCCATCCGGAGCGAAATGCTCTGCGTCGAGGACCGCTGTCTCGCCGGGATAGCTTCGAAAAGTAATGTATCCATCAGTCGCGTTGCCGGATGCCTTGATGCTTACGAGCTCTTCGTAGACTCCACCCCGCACATTGACGGTACTACCCGCACGCACGGTGTCTGCGGCATGTTGAACGGTGCGCCAAGGTGCCGTTTGGGTGCCGGGATTCGAATCAGCCCCGGTCGTCGACACGTAGAAAGAGGAGATGGACTGGCCAAGGGCCCCAGAGACGCACACAAGTAACACAACAAGGGATAAGAATTTCACGCTTGTCCTCCCAAGAAAAGTACCCTGCTATGTAAACACTATCTCGCACGTACTGTGCAGAGGTTAACGCACCATACCTCAGCTCAGCTCACTGTGGCTGCACTTCTACAAGCAGACTTCCGTCGAACTCAGCCGGCAGATGTGTCCTGTGTCCTGACACCGTACCAAGGCTTTTTCCTGTAACGTAGTCCACCACGCTGTAGGTGCGGTCTTCGAGGCCACGCAGTTCGACTGGCCCCTTCCACTGCTTTGCAAAGAAAGCGTAGTACATGGCATGCCCTTTGCGGATTGCATGAGTCTCGGGCACATCGAAGCCGATGTCATAGAGCTGCCCGAGATATTGTCCTCTTGACAACATCTTTTCCCGATAGATACGAAGCCACTTTACGAATTCCTTCTCCCGCTGCTGAGTCAGGTCGGATTGCCCCTTTTCGCGACCAGAGACGGAATGACGAACTGTGTGCCCACGATGCCTCCCACGCCCACAGTGGATGCAAAGTCGTTGCCGCCATCGCTCAGTTCGACGTGATCGCCGAAGAATGGAATGGTGTCTCCCATCAGGGCCTTTAACGTTTTTGCCTTGGAACGAACTTGAAAGGAACCTCTTGGGTCGGAAGCCACAGACATATTGAAGTGCGGCATGGTGAAAAAGGAGAACGCCGTGCCGCAGGGGCAGAACTCCACCAGCGTCCCAGGCTTTACAGCCTGTGCGGTTTCGTAAATTGCGCGGAAGAAATCCGGCAGAGCCTCGACCGATTCCTCCGGCTGTCCGTGGTGGTGAGCTGGGTTGTAGCAGGCTGGAACTCCGTTCATGTGCTGGCCGTCGAGCTTCAGCCCGTCAAATCCCCAATCCAGCAAAATCTTTCGCACCAATGCCTTGTGGTACTCCACGACGCGGCGGTCCGCTGGGCACAAATAGTAGGAGTTCCACCAGGAAACTTTTCTCTTGGAGCCATCACGGTTCAGTAACTCGTAGTCGGGATGATCCCGGAGCAGTTCCGAGTCTTGCACAGCGCTGAGCGGCGACCACCAGAGCTGGGCCTTGAATCCTTCCTGGTGAATGCGGTCAACCATGGCCTTGATGTCAGCGTCTCCGTGGGGGAATTTCTTGGGATCAAGCGCCCAATCGCCCACATTGTTCTGCCAACCGTCGTCGAGCGTGACCCACACAAATCCCAAGCGTTTCACCGTCGGAAGTGTGTCATACACCTGCTGGGGCTGCACTGATCGGCCATATCCCCACGCGCACCAGATGGCGCCGAAAGCGTCATCTGGTGCGGTGGCTGTCTGGAAGCCTTGTTTCATCATGAAGCGCCGATAGTCGGCGAGCGCGCGGAAGTAATCTCCCTGGTGGACGGCAACGAAAGTGCGAAACGTATGAAAGCTTTCGCCGGGGCTGAGAGAGATAGCCTTGGCGAAGCGCACGGCAATCTTGGCGTGCGCGGGATCAGGCATGGATACGGGCAGGGAAACCAGCTTCGGCCGGGGTTCGACATGTCCCACAGCAATTCCAACGTCACGCCGCCAGACGTCGACAATCGGCGTGCCGCCACCATAATCGCTGGCGTTCATGCCTTGATAATTCTCCTGCTGAAAATCGGCGTGCAACGGTACGACCCAGTTGGGGCGTTTTTCATAGGAGCCGCTCTGGTAAGACCAGAAAGCTGGCGAGCCCATTCCGCGCTGCGCGTTCAAAATGTAGGCATTGTTGGTCCAACTATTGATCGCAAGCTTGGTTGTTCCGGTATTGGTGTACTGAACCTCGAAGAAGGCCATCGCAGGAAAGTCGTCATATACGGTCACGGTGACCATCTTTGTGAGCGCTCCCGCCTTTCCTTCCACGATGAGCCGCTCACCCTCCCCGAAAGCGTCTTTTGTACGCCCGTGTTTTTGCGAGGTCAGGAGAAATCCGGTCCAGGGCTTGTCGGCGGTTGTCACAGTCTCAGAGGCAGTGAACGGCCCCATCAGCGTCTTCGTCTTGTCAAAACGGGCAACCACCCGGCTGCGTAGGTGGTTATCAAATTCAATTCGCAGATTGCCGCCTTGAATCTGAGGCTTGCCGGTGGGGCCGTCCGCAGCGACGGCGGGCGACCAAGACGCAAACCCAATGGTGAGAGCAACCCAAAGCCTGGTCGTAGTCGCGGCTTTCAGCTTTCGAAGCGGGTTGTTGTCAGATTGCAGAATTCTTGTCTTGGTGGAACACATACTTGATCTCACCCCCGGCACATAGTGAAGAGCATGAATGAAATAAAACACAAGCATTCGTAATACAAGGAAGCTGATGATGTCAAATGCCTTGTTGGACCGGGAAGAGGCACATAGGCCCCAGGTCCCTCCTCAGGGCCGATGGCGCACCTACGGTGTTAATCTGCCGGAAACGATTCTTCGTAAAGTCTATTTTGAGAACGCGGCCCGTCAATTGAACGTCGTCGTATAGCACGACCGAGTCCTTGCATTTCTCGCCATCTGTCTGAACCCCTTGCTGGCCGTTTTAGAGGCGCGCGCAAGTATGTTTAGCAAAGCTATCAATCTTTTCAATCTTGCGCTGGACAAACGAAATAAAACGATATAAATAGTAACAGTTCGATAATTGCCGGGCGGTCGCTGCGCGACCGGGGAACAACCCTACTCTGCCAACGTGCATGCCAATTTGGCGTCGCGCCAGAGGAAAACCCGCCGACTTATCGGTCCACAAGTTTTTCGATATCAAGGAGCAGATGCGCGTTGAGTTCCGGGGACAGTTTTTCAATGCCTTTAATCATCCGGTCTTTTCTCAGTCGGATTCGTTCATCACGGAGGACCCTGGATCTGCCGGTGTGATCACCTCGACAGTGATCCCGCAGCGCCAGATTCAATTTGCCCTGAAGTTGGAGTTCTAGCCAGCGTGGCCGAAGTTCAAATGAATGATGAGGAGGACATGCTCCGATGCAGCGTAGAGACTTTCTAAAAAGTACGGTTGCTGTTGCCGTAGCTGCGGAACTTGGAATGGGTAAAGCGCAGGCGAAGGTTCCCGCACATAACTGGGGAAGCTATGACTTCGGCTCTGGTCCTACGGTGAACGATCGCCTCAATCAGGGCCCATTCCCTCAATACCCGCCGGATGCGGTTATTCCCACTGATGATGTGGTGATGACCACAACTTCTACCGAAGAGGTTGTGCCGAACTTTGGCAAGGGGCTGGTGACCTATATCACAGCAGACAGCGGCCCGGACGAAATCAAGGCGGACAACATTCCCCAGGCGATCGAAGACCTGGTTCGCTTTCCATTAGGCCAGCAGCTTTACATCCGCCCCACGTGGAGGGAAGTGCAGCCGCGGCCCGGACGCCTGCAAATGCCCGACTACCTGAAGCTGGCTTTTGACCTGGCGAAGAAGAACAGCAAGCGGATTGGATTGCGAATTCAGATGTGCGCGCCGGACTATACACACGACGCGGCCCTCCCGGATTTTGTCCTCGAAAAGGTGCCGAAAGTTGATCTGGTGCTTGGCGATCAGGAAGGCAGCGCTTCAGCAAAAAGATATTTGGAGAATCCGCATTCGCGTTATCAGCCCCGGTTTGACCATCCTTCTTTTCAGCAGGCATTCAAAGAACTGGTTGGCCAGTTGGCGGCGGAATTCGATGGCAACCCGCTCATCGAGTTTATGGACACTTTCATGTATGGCTTCTGGGGTGAAGGGCATACCTGGCCATTCGGCAACAATCCTTTTCCTGATTACCTCACAGCAGAGCGGACCTGGATGAATATGCTCGACGTCCAGCTCGAGCACTTTAAGAAGACTCCCCTGCTGACCAATACTCAACCGGACTACAGCCGGGTTGGTAATTCGGAACTGGTAGACCGCACGGTCCGCAGCAACAATTGGATTCGCAGCGACACCATTTTTATCGAAAACGAGCAGATTGAAGCGCTCAGCAACCGTCCACCTTGGATTGCCGCGTTGCTGGAGCAGGGTCTTCCTGGTAAACCTCCCGATCCACACGCCGGATATGAAGGAATATCTCCGGCAGAGAACATGATCGCTCATGTGATCGATGTCGGGGCGAACTACTGGTCGCTCTGGAACTTTCACCAGATCAGCGCAAAAAATCTGATGAGCTACTACCAAGCTTATCCGGCCTCGTTCGACCGGATCAATCGCCGAATTGGTTATCGGGTGAGACCGTCTTTCATCTGGAGCTATAAGGACAGCAGTTACCTGGGGCTGATCATTGGCTTCACAAATGACGGCATCGCGGGCGTGCCGGGCGTGTTGAGGGTGACCGTGGAGAGCCAGGATGGAAAGGTGCTCACCAGCGGTTGTCTGGATGCCGGATACCCGTTGCCGGGCAAGATTCGCCAGGCACAGTTCGTGCTTCCGGACACGACGGATTGGAAGGGATTGAAACTTAGAGCTGAGGTCGAGGTTAAGGGAATGCGCCATCCCGTGCGGTGGGCTTGTCACCAGAAACTGAACGACGACGGCTCACTCACGTTGCGTCCCAACCTCCGTCAGCAGGTCTAGCCAGCAGTTGTTGATGCAAAGAGGTAGGTGGATTCCGGTCATTGCGGGAACGTCGGGAGGATACACAATGCGGCGGAGAGATTTTTGTAAAGACAGGGGCACTCCTGGCAGGTGCGAGCAGTCTTCTGCCTCCGCAAATGTGGGCGGATGTACCCGACCATTTGTGGGAGGGCTAGCCCCGCGGAGCTGTTTTACTTTCAACTTGCGTAGTCGCTTCTGGCTTGAGGGCCAAACCGAAGAAATTCCTGATCTGTCTACTCTTTTGTTGGCTTCGCTTCTCCCCCTTCGTACCAGAAAACTGCGCCCTTGGTAATTGTGGGAAGGGTATAGGACGTGCGGCCATCAGACTCGTGTACGCCGATGACCTCCTGCACATCGCCAAGAAATGGGAGAAAGAACGCCTTCCCCTTGCCGGCCTTCGCAATGCGGACGCGGACTCCAGTTTGCGGCGTCTGCACGGGATTCACCCGGCCGCGCAATCCGGCAAAATTTGCGAAAAAGATGTGCGGGTTCCCTTCGACGGCTGCAATGGAGGTCGCGACCATGGGTGACGCCGTGACCTCGACCTCGCTCATATTCTTCAGGCTTTTCAAGACCTCCGCTTGCGAGTTAGGGTCCGCTCGCTCGAAGTCGCTTTCGATCGCGCTCATATACGCTTTCCCCGGACATCGCGGGAACCGCGTCACATTGGCTGTCTCACCCAGTTGGGTCGCATCGGTGCCGGTGATCACCAGGTTGTGCCGCTGCTCAACGAACTTTCGCAGCAAGTCTCTCTCCTGGTCATTCAGAATGCGGACCTCGGGAAGAATCAGCGTCTCCCCCTTGAACTCCGCCAGACTCCGCGGAGTGACCACTTGAAATTCCCAGTGCTTCTGCATCAGCAGAATCAGCATTCCCCGGTAGGAGCGGATAAAATCCTCGGTAGAGATGTTTCGCGTCTCGGGAGAGAAATACACTCCCACCGGATGACTCGCCACGCGCGGCAGGTAAAACGTCTTCTCGTGCGCTTGAATCCAGGAAAATATCTTCTTCCTGGTCGGCAGATCATTCGACCCAGCCATCGAATGCCCGGGTGCGTCCCAGAAATTCGTCCCCGCCATGATCTCCGACATGGCCAGGTTCATCATCGCCTCGCGCGCATCAACTTTCTTGTCCCCATCCCAGGAATAGTTCAGGATCCAGGTCGCCTTCCCTTGGGCAAACGCGCGGAACGAATGCATCCCGACCTGATATTGAAACCAGCGCTGCGGCGTTCGCGTCGAGGCCGTGTGCCCGCCCGAGCCAAACGAGTACTCATGCGCGATCGCGTCCACCACCCCGTACAGGCTGTACACGTCGGCTCCCACCCGAACCGCTTCCTCCTCGATCCCCGGGTAAATCTCCGGGATTGTCTTGATCTCCGGGTTCACCGATTTCGCGTTCTCATCAATCTCATGCATAAACTCCGTGAAAGTTCTAATCCTAAACTCCACCCACTTGCGGAAATTGGGGTCAGAGAAGTCACCCAGCTTCAAATCCTTCTTCGCATCCAGCCCCGTCTCCTTCTTGAACGCTGCTACCGTGTAGTCATCGAAGCTCGCCCAAGTGTCCTCCCATCCTTTGAAATGGGTCATCCAGTACGGAATGTCGACATAAATTCCATCAATGCCCGTCGCAGCAATCTGCCGCACCCGCTCCATATAGATCTTCCGCCACTCTGGCGCGTACGGGCTCACCCAAACGTCTTCATCGCCCGCCCGGATCCAGAACGCCGTCCCTCCGCCAAAGATCGCAGGTTCGCCCGTGATCTTCCGCTGCAGCCAGTCGGGATGGTCTTTGGCCATCGTGTGCGCGGCTTGATCACCGTGCGCGGTGATGCACTCCGTCCCGGCAATGTAGACGAACGCATGATTGCCAACCTGATGCGCCGCCTGGGCCACATCCCGAATCGCCTTCAGTTTCTCTTCCGGGTGTAGAAAGCTCTCATACCGACCCTCAATGTCGTTGTCGACTTCAATGCCGGACACTCCGCTCTCCTGTGCCTTGCGCACGATCTGCAGCGCGTCGCCGCCCTTCAAGCCATAGGCACCAATGCGAACGTAATTCGTCCAGTCCTGTTTCGTGGAGTCGGGATCAGCCCCCACACGCATCGCGAATAACAGAACCAGAAGTGCCAACCACTTTGTTGTTTTCATTTCAGACGTGGAATTTTCTCGGCAAGCGAACATCCCTAGCGCCAGTCGTCGATACGCCGCCAGGTTCATCTCCCTGCCCGAGGCCGACATTCTGAAGCAGTGTCAAACTCCCATCCTCGTTCACTCTCTGTCGGCCAGCAACGTACAGGATATCTTAATCCTTTGATTTCAACTTCTGCCTTTCAGAACTCGGCACCGAGTGGACCCTTCACCGCGAAGCCCAGGCATGCAGAGAAGCCTTCTTGTCTTCCCTGTGACTCTGTGTCTCTGTGGTGATTCCTAAAACGGAGAAGGCCTGACCCCACGCGAGATCAGGCCGGCGACGACAGCCCTCCCTAAAACTGGAACCGCGCTCCAAACTGCATTCTGCGGAAGTTGTTGGTGGTTTGAGTGACCTGGCCCAAAGCTCCATCCCCCGATCCCAAATCCGGGAAGGCAAAGCGCTGATGATTGAAGGCATTGAACATTTCGGCGCGCACCTGCAGGAGTTTAGTCTCGCGGATCTTGAATTCTTTGGAGAGCGACGTATCCAGGTTGCGAATACCCTCGCCTCGTAAATTGGAGAAGTGGCGGGGTGCATTGCCCGGAATATTGTCGCCAGGATCGCCAAAACAATCCTGATTCAGGACACTCCCTCCCGACTTGGCCGCGTCACGATAGCTCAGGCCGGTCGAGAGTTGAGAGCAGATCACGTTTGGTCTTTGATTGCCGTCAACCAGCAGTCCGGCACTATTGAAGAGACCCAGTGGCTGTCCGGATTGCAGGGTAACCACACTGTTCAGTGCCCAGCCACCGACAATGGCATCCAACACACGGTTCATGCCGCCTCCGATCCATCGGTCTCTCCCGAAAGGAAGGTCCACAATGATGGCTGCAGTCAACCGATGAGGGGTGTCGTTCGAGCTGAGCGCATGCTCGGCTTTGAGATCGTCGAGCACCTGCGGGTTGTCGTACTGGAGGTTACCCAGCCAGGCGTTCCGTCCTGCAGAGGAATCATCGGTAGATTTGGAGAAGGTGTAGTTGCCTTCGAAGCTGATGTAATGGCTCGCTCGCTTCTGGAAGCGGATTTGTAGCGAGTGGTACCAGGAGTTGGCATTCAGTGTCGGCAGCCCCTCGAAGCCGCCGTCAAACTGCGGGTATGGTTCGAGCAGCAATTGTTGCGGAATGGTGTCATCAATGTAGCGGGAGTCGGACACATCAGCCGCGTTAAAAATCGGACTCGCCGGACACCATGAGCCCGTCATCACCGCAGCCGTGGTGAAGAAGCATTGGAAGGGATTAGCCACTTCTGTATTGAGATAATCTGATACAGCGGTGCTGGAGGGATCGTGAGTCGGATTGAGAGACGCTACCAACGCATTACGCAGTGACGAGGGAAGAAAGTTGCGGTTGCGGGTTGAAATGTTGGCTCCGGCCCAAGGCAAGTGCGTGCTGCGGTTCGCGGAGTAATCCACCCCTACGACAATTTGTCCCGGAAGCATGTGCTGAATGCCCAAGTTCCATTGGTATATCTCCGCATTGCGAACGGTGCCGGTGTCCAGGTCGCTTGAATTTCCAAATCCCCACTGCGCTAACTTGCCGTACGTGGTCCCCTGCGGAGACGCGAGGCCGGCGGGGAATGGGCTGGTACAAGTGGGCTGGATGGGTGAAGGTCCCAGGCACGCGTCCTGGGTGTCGAAATTGTCTTTGGTGAAGAACATAGAGGCGGTCTTCGCAAATGCTGGGCCGGCATACTGGAAGTTGGTGGCTACGTTCATTCCGTAGAAGACCCCAGCGCCACCTCGCAAAACAGTATTGTTCGCGAGTTGATAGGCGAACCCTAGACGTGGAGCAAAATTGTTTCGGTCTACCGGCGAGTTGCGACGGCTGGACGTTGGAAACAGCGAGGTGCCCCGGATTGCCCCGATTTGCCCAAATTGGGGAAACACTCTGGAGGCATCGCGATCCACCGGGATGCTGATTCCCGTGTCCCCCGTGAAATCGTTGAATTGAAGTCGGTTGTAGCGTTCGGTATACGGCGTACTCCATTCATAGCGCAATCCAATATTGAGCGTCAGCTTGGGCGAGACCTTCCAGTCATCTTGCACGTAGAAGGCCGTCTCCTTCGACTTGTCGGCCACTGCGGGAACCAGGTGCAGCGAGGCGTCGTGGGCGTATCCGGTCAGAATCGTGGCGAATGGGTTGCCCTGTCTATGGTCGTCGTCGCCCAGGCTGTTATTAGGTTGGGAAGTGGTTACATCGCGTGAGAAGTTGAAGATGCCGGTGGGATTGTCAGGTTGCCAGAAGTTATTAAAGAAGACGCGCTGCTCGCCTCCGATCTTAATGGAATGTCGCCCCTTTACCCATTGCAGACCAGAAGAGTAACTGAGGAGCGTGTGGGCAAAGTGCGTATCCACGCAACATTGGGTAAACAGCGAGAGGAACGGGTCATCGACGCCGATGGTAGGCATCCGCGTGAGCCCATTGGCTGCAAGGTCGGGCGACAAGCCCACGTCGCTGAGCGTTGGGTAATTGTTGCTTATGCCGGGGGCGTGCACGCGGTCTACGCTGAAGCGGCTAGTCAAAAGTGCGGTTGGAGTGATGGACCAGTTGTACTCCGCGCCACCGTTCTGGGCGTTCGTCAAGTAAATCGCGCCGTCACCCTGATCGCTGCCGATGATGGTTGGTGTGATGTATTGATCGTGATGACGGCTGTAGCGCCCGCCGATCTTTTGATTGGCACTGAACTGATGATCCAGTTTGACGTCGAACTGCCATCCTGGGTCGCTTCCAATGATGACTTTGCGCCAGTTGGGATCCGGATATTCCGCTCCCGGTATGTTCTCGTGCGGATACAGATTCAGTATCGCCTGCCCGATGGGGTCTATCTTGTCCGTAGGGATAATGTTGTTCGTAAATTGATTGTGGGGACAAGGCGTGGGAGATCCTTGGTTTCCGGCACACGGATCATAGATTCCGGCTTGAGCAGTATCAGGGTTAGTGGGATCCGGCAGGTTCGCCAGGCTCTGGGAGAAGTCACCAGTGCGTTCCGCCTCTGTGGGAACGACGCCCTCCAGGTTGATCGGATCCTGTTGGCGAATTTTCTCCAAATCCACAAAGAAAAAGGTCTTGTTTTTCTTCAGAGGACCGCCCAGCGAGAACCCATATTGATCCCGCACATGGTCGGGTTTTTCGCCGGTGTTGAAGAAGTCTCGGGCATCAAACGTCGATCTCTGCCCGTACCACCATCCGCTGCCATGAAACGCGTTCGAGCCTTCCTTGAGCACCATATTTACGATGGTGCCGCCATTGTTGCCAAACTCGGCGGAAAAGCTGTTGTTCTGGACCTTGAACTCCTGCACGATTTCGACCGAAGGCTGGTAGTAGACGTTGGAGTTGCCACCCTCGCCCTGTTCCGGCGCACTGAGAGGACTGCCATCGAGGGTAATCTGGGCGGTGGCGTTACGCTGGCCGTTGGAGACAAAGTTGGTGCCGGCGGGATAGCCGAGATCGGAACCCGTGGTCTCAGTCACCCCGCCCGCGAGAAAGACCAGCCCAAACGGGTTGCGGCCGTAAAGCGGAATATCTCGCACGTACTCGTTAGTGACATCCGTGCCGAGAGCAGCGCTCTCAGTGTCTAGCAGGGGCGCGGCCGTAGTGACCTCCACCGTCGTGATCACCCCGAGCGGGTGCAAGGTGAAATCAAGCGTCGTCTGCTGGTCGACCTGCAACGTTACATTCTTTTGTTCGGTTACTCGGAAGCCCGTGGCTTCCGCCCGAATCGTGTACACCGCCGGGCGCAGCCCGGCCAGAACGTACAAGCCATGTTCATCGCTATGCGCCGTCAAAGAGATAGCCGTCGCATCGTTGGTGATCGTGATGGTTGCGCGCGTAATCATGGCGCCACTCTGGTCCTTCACGACCCCTCGTACTTGGGCCGTGTAGCTAGCTTGCCCGCAAAGAGCAGTCGCTAGGAACATCAGAGCGGCGAGAGCAACAGCGCACAGTGCTGAAGAATAACCACGGCGGACACGCATGGCAGCCTCCCTACCTACGTTACTTTCATATTATTACGAGTCAGTACTATTGCTTTCGATTATGGCGAAAGTCAAGTCAAATCGGATGGCCTGGTCGAATGCGACAAAGTCTGAGGACCACGACGTAGCGCGGGTCGTCTCACCGGCTGTCGTGGCGGCGTTCTCGCCGCCACACCTTCAAACGAGATGCCGCGTCGCCTTTCAAACCGCTGTTGTGGCAATACCCGCCATAACTTTGGCATCATACCCAGGGCGATCTTCTTCACCTTGGTCGACGCCAGGCTCAACGCGAAATCGACCGTGGCCTGTTGGCTCACCGCCAGCACCAATCTCGTCCGCACTACATTGCGGAAGCCAGGCGCCTCCACCTTGACGGTGTAGCTCGCGGGGCGCAGCCCGTTCACCACATACTCTCCCCTGGGCGTTGGTGGTCGCAGTGGTCGCAATACTGGTCGACTCATTGGTCACCGTGACTTTGGCATTGTTCACCACGGCGTGAGCAGGGTCCGTGACCGTGCCGCGCACTTGCGCCGTGTAACGGCCCCGTCCCAGCGCAGCCTGTTGAACGAGGAAAACCACGGGGAGGAAGAAACTCCAGCGACGAAAGCGGGAATCAGCGCGACGGATGGCCATTTTGGACCTCCCAGAATTACGGACAGTAAGCCTGACAGCACCAAAACGTAAGTAAAAGCAAGTGTTCGTAATATATCTTAAATCGCTCGTTTGTCAACCGCTCGATCTGAGGAAGCGTTAAGGATCGGCCTCGGTTGGTTCACGCCCCGCGCGTTTCGGGCGCCCCCTCGAATCCAGGTCCCCAAAGCATTTCGTGAAACCGGTTCTGGCAATTTTTGCGGGGATGATCCGATGCGCGGCGAGGAATACGCTCATGAACAAACGGTTTTTCCCGTTGGCGCTGGCTGCGGTTTGGGTAGTGCAAGGTGCAGCCGGGCGGGCTCCCGCCCCACGGGTGGTGGATTTGACCGCGCCGGACAGAACTATGCTCAAGACGACGTACCTCGCGGCGAGCAAGCCTGGTCCTGGAGTGATGTTGTTTCACCAGTGCAACCGTGACCGCAAGATGTGGGAGGAACTCGCGCCACGCCTGGTGGCGGCGGGGCTGAATGTTTTGACGCTCGACTTCCGTGGCTATGGGGACAGTGGCGGAACGCCAAAGTTCGAGGTCCCGCTAGAGGAGGGCCGGCGGCTGGTTACCGAGGTCTGGCCGCGACGGGAGAACTCCTTGCGGCAGCCGTGGAGCGACAAGCGGTGCCGGGGTCCTTCAACTCCGTGTGGCCCAGGCTAGGCGCTATGTGTTTATGTCCCTCATGATTTCATACCGGAGTTACTTCAATACTGGCCTGTTTCAGAACGCGCAGATCGGATTTGGGGGCGCCGCAGTCGGTGATCACTTCCTGCAAGGCTGACGTCGGGACGATTAGAGAAAGACTGCGGCGTCCAAATTTGCTGGAATCGCAGACTGCGACGGTGTGTTTCGCCACCTCGACCATCACGCGGTTGACTTTGGCTTCGAGGAGACTAGGCGTGCTGAGCCCGTAGTGCACGTCGAAGCCGTCGACGCCGAGAAACACAAAAGATCGGCACTCAGGCCGCGCAGGGTTTCTTCGGCGATGGGGCCGACCAGCGAAAACGAATTCTTGCGCAGAGTCCCCGCAGTGAGAATTACTTCGACGGCAGTTCCCGCCAGTTCGGCGGCGATGTTGACGACGTTGGTGATGATGGTCAGATTCTGAAAGCTGCGCAGGGCGCGCGCGATTGCGCGCGATCGCCGTGGTGGTGGTGCCGGAGTCGAGTATGATGACCTGGCCTTCCTTCACCATCGAAGCCGCGCTGTCGGCGATGCGGAATTTTTCCTGGCGGTGGAGCTTTTCCTTCTCGCGGAGCCTGCGATCTTCGAGCGCGCCGTCGCGAGAGGGAAGCGCGCCGCCGTGAGTGCGGTGGACCATCCCGTGAGCGTGCGGGACCTCGAGATCTCTGCGAATCGTAACCTGGGAGGTTTCGAAGTGGCGGGAGAGTTCGGAGACCAGAACCCTGCCCTGACAGCTCAACCGATCGAGAATGGCACGGCGTCAAGCGAGCCATAGGGAATCGATTCACTACCGGAATTAAGAACTCGAACTTAATCTGCAAGTGCTATGCACGTCTGTCACTTGGGTCGCGATACCGCCTCCGCTAGGATCATAAGATGGCCTTAGAGTGCTTGCTGGTGACTTGCGACTCCACCCTGATAGCTCAGATCAAGCCAATCATAAATACGCACGCAGCTTCGCTTGATCTCCGTCAGGATTCCGTAAGTGCGATAGAGCTCGCTGGTCGCCGCCATTGGGACGGACTTGTCATCGACTGTGACGATGTAGCTGGAGGTACGGAAGTACTCGCCAAGGTGCGAAGCAGCCGCTCGAATAGAGAAACTGTGATTGTGGCTGTTGTGAATGGCTCGACCAGCGTGGGAACGGCTCTTGATTTAGGAGCAAACTTTGTACTCCGCAAGCCGATTCAGGAAACTCGATTGCGGAGCGTTCTGGATATCGCCCTGGACAAGATGGAATGTGAACATCGCCGGTATTTCCGATACGGCATAGATTTGCCCGTGTGGTTTCGGAATCACCTTGGGGAATCTTCCACCGGCAGAATGAAGAACGTGAGCGAGGGCGGACTGGCGATAAAACTCGTTGATCCCATGCATCTCAAAGGAATCGTTCCAGTGGAATTCGACATTCCAAGCATCGAGTCCCAGCCTTTTCGAGGGAAAGCGGAGGTTGTGTGGAGCGACTCTTTTGAAATGGGCTTGCGCTTCCTATATATCGAAAAAGACTCCGGTGTTGCCCTTAAGTCGTGGCTAAATTTGTTAGAGGCGCAATGCCGACTCCGTGAGCAGTCCGAACCATCTTCTAGGCCGAAGTTCCCCTCTGGTCGC
>QIAN01000122.1 GCA_003225005.1 Acidobacteriota bacterium
CGGCGCGACGGGCTGTGGAAAAGACGCGCGCTGGAAAAGTCCAAAAACCGACTTCCCCACCGCGCTTGGAAATCCCGCAAAAACCGCGGGATTCCCACTTTCCCACAGCCCCGACTGCTGCTGGTTCATTAACTCAAACCGGACATGTCACGTGCTAAGAAAACCGGACATTTTAACTTGCTAACAACACGGAGTTCGGTTTCCGCGACCCCGATTGCGCTCGGGACAAGAACAAACGTGCGCGGCACTTAAGCAATAATCGACCACAATGTGAAGTGACCCCCACAGCCTCACGAGTTGTTGCGGCTACGCTACCGTGTCAATCTTGAGGTCAACATCACCGAGGGCTGACTGACGATCAGTAGGACTCAGCTCACGATTTCTTCTCAACTCATTTTGACATCAACGACTTACCCAAAAAACGAAGCCCGCACGGAGGCACTTTGGGAAATAGCGAGAATAGCGGTCGTGACGCATATGACGACGAAAGGAGGGCCACGTTTGTGGCATAGTCTGTTCAAGGCACGGATTGTCTATTCGAAGGGCCAGTGAGTGATCCGAAAGCGAACCCAGTGCTCGCCAATGCCAGACCGTCGTCAATGAGATCGCGGCGAAACGCTTTCCCAGCTCCGCCTGACCGCAGAGTTCATCAACCAGTTGTTTGCGCATTGCAGAATGGTCACAACCAGGCGGACAGCTTTTTCCTTTTCGTTGTGGCCGTAGAACTCAACGTCAATCATGGGCAATGCTTTGAACGAAGGTTTGGCGACAGATTGGTCGCACGGAATGACTTTCCCGATACACAACCCGAAAAGCACAAACAGTAGCGCGAGTATGGCAAAAGTCAACACACTGCCCTCGGGGCCGACCGAACCGCCCGTCAACCAAAGGAAACCCGCTGTTCGGAACAGAGTAGATGAATGCTTCACTGTATAATGAAGCGAAGAATTGAGCATGTGTCCCGTGGAAACAAAACTAGCGTGGAGTCCCACGGCGAACCACAAGTTGCCAGTTCGGCGTAGCGTAAAACAGAGGAATAGGCCAAACAGAGCCGCCGTCGCCCCGCCCACCCCAGTTTTCTCCGAGGCTGCCGAGGTGAACGAAACCAAAAACAACAGAAAGTAGGATTGCAGAGGGCCAAAAGCCTAGCCACTCCGTACCCCGCCAAGCTCTTGCCGCGCAAAGCTAAGCCGCCGACTGAAAGCCCGCCTGAAGCAGAGATCAGCAACATCAGGCAGGTGACGGCCAACAACCACCATGTAACGCCTTGCCAAAAACATTGACCAAGGAAATCGCGACCGGGAACCCCATAGTCCCCGAGGGAGCGCTTTTCGATCTTTCCCATCACGCACACAGCGACCAGTAGTGACAGTACGAACTGAATCTCTGAAATCAGTGCCCCGGAGACGACTAACCACCCTTCCCGAAGAGGCTCGACCATACGAGTCAGGATCGGCGTTTGCACAACCACTTCTCTAAATCCCATCAGGCAGGAAATCAACACGGCGAGGAATATCAGCAGCCTCCATCCAGCCCGGAGTCCGTTTGCGCCAAGAAAAATCTTAGATAATTGCATACCTACGGTCGGAAATTGATGAGGGACGGAGAGTCCTGAGAATTCTTCAACGGGCTTACTGTACTCCAAAATTGTCTACGGAATCGGCTCCGGGTTTGTTACACATGGCGAACAACAGCCCACATGCACAAGTCACGCCCAAGGATCAACTGGTTCAAGCGTGAGCGGCGTCCTTCATCTCACTCAATACGGTCCGATTCGTCAACTAGCGCCTTCCGGCGTGCTTGCGCCGCCACCTGAATTGATTTCAGCTCTGCTCTTTGCTCCATGATGGTGGCCGGATTGATTAGGAAAGACCGGGCTTATTCCACAGTTGGAGGTTTGGCAGCACGAGTCGCTGAGCGTTGGCCGATGGCGCACGAGAAAGGTTCGGGGGGATAATAACCTGTGGGTACATCGGGCATACAAAACTTCCTCTCCGAGTGCCTATTCAGTGGAAAATTTATAGACTGTGCGCGAATAGTAGGTCTGCCCAGGCATCAAAATAGTCGAAGGAAAGTTAGGATGGTTAGGCGAATCAGGGAAATGCTGGGTTTCGACGCAGAACGCGGCGTGCTTGTCATAGGCGTGGCCATGCTTGCCGGCGACAGTTCCGTCTAAAAAATTCCCTGTGTAAAACTGGATGCCTGGTTCGGTGGTGTAAACTTTCAATACACGCCCTGTTTTCAGTTCATGGATTCGGCCAGCCAGTTCCAACCCACTGCGCTTTCGATTCAGCACAAAATTGTGATCGTAACCGTGCGCGATCGCTAATTGTTTGTTATCGGCGTCTATCTGCGATCCGATGGTGGTTGGTTTCGTGTAGTCGAAAGGGGTTCGGGCCACCGGCCGAAATTCGCCAGTAGGAATTAGCGTGCCGTCCACAGGAGTGAAACGTTCGGCATTCAACATCAGCTGGTGTTTGAGAATATTGCCGGCTCCTTCTCCTGCCAGATTGAAATAGCTGTGATTGGTGAGGTTTACCGGCGTGGCTTTGTCGGTGACAGCTTCATATTCGATTTGCAATGCGTTCTCGTCTGTAAGCGTGTACGTCACCTTAGTTTCTAGGTTGCCAGGATAACCCTCTTCGCCGTCCTTGCTTGTGTAGGTAAAGGTCACACCCACACCCTGATTGTTTCCAAAATGCTCGCCATGCCATAGGACCTTGTCGAATCCTTTTATTCCGCCGTGCAAAGAATTTGGGCTGTCGTTCCTGGCCAGTTGATACTCGGTTCCGTCGAGGGTGAATTTGCCATTAGCAATGCGATTACCGTAGCGGCCGATGATGGCGCCGAAATATGGCTTGTTGTTGAGGTAGCCATCCAGAGTGTCAAAGCCGAGCGCCACGTCAGCCGTCATACCTTTGTTGTCGGGAACTCGCATCGAAACTATGATTCCGCCGTAATTCATAGCGTGGACTTCAATTCCACTCGAGTTCGTGATGGTGTAGAGGTCAACCGGGCCCTCTGGGACGGCGCCAAATGCTTGTTTCCTGATCACGTACGTCCTCTGAGGCGAAGATGGTTGCAGCAAAACGAGAGCGGCAAACGTTGAATATGGTGTGCCGGATTATATGACAACGGAGAGCGGTGGGACGTTTTTCAGTTGCATTAAGCCATCAGCTTCCGGGGGAACAGGGAGCTGTGATGGTTGGACGCAAAATGCTATTCTCTGCGCAGTGCGACATCGTGCCTGAAACAGCGGCCGCGACCCTGCAGGCAATGGGCACAGCATGAACCGACCCCATCGCGCGGAAGATAACCAGAGTTAGGCTCTAAGTTGAGCAAACGTATTCTCGGCATGCTAAGATGCCTCACAAGTTCCACTAATTGGCGAAGACGTATGGATATGGATATCCGAGAGATTGCGAGGCGCGCAAAGGTTTCCACTGCCACGGTATCACGAGCGATCAACCGTATTCCGACGGTCGATCCTCAACTTGCCAAACGCGTATGGAAAGTGGTCGATGAACTGGGCTACTACCCGAATACACAGGCTAGAGCGCTGGTTTCTGGGAAAAGCCGCATCTTTGGTCTCGTAGTCTCGGAAATTACTAATCCTTTTTTTCCGGAAATTGTTCAGACTTTCGAGAACCTTGCTGTCCAGCACAATTACGAGATCCTTCTGACCTCCACCATACACGACCCCAAACGTATGGAGTCGTCGGTGCGCCGCATGATCGAGCGCAGAGTGGACGGAGTTGCGATTCTTACCTTTGGCATGGAGGATTCGCTAATCGAGCATCTTCGGTTCCGTAAGGTGCCATTGGTATTTGTCGATGTCGGGCCTGACGTTCCCGGCGTTAGTAACATCCGTGTCAACTACCAAAATGGCATCCGGCAAGCGGTGCAACATTTGGCTGCTCTAAGGCATACGCGGATCGCGTTCGTTACCGGTCCCCTACACCTGAAATCAGCGCTGGCTAGGCGGGACGCGTTCAAAACCGCCATGGAAGAAATTGGGCTGCCGGTTGCGCCGGAACAGATCGTGGTGGGAGATCACACTATGGAGGGCGGTATGCGGGCACTTGATTTGATCAGCGTTCGCGATTGCCCGACCGCGGTTCTGTGCTCGAATGACATGACGGCGATTGGACTAATGCGGGAAGCGTACGATCAGGGTATCAACATCCCACACGATCTCTCGGTTGTAGGCTTCGACGATATACGGTTATCGGAGTTCATGATTCCGCCATTGACAACGGTACAAATGTCGCAGACTGAGCTGGCGCAGATAGCATTCAAAGCACTGATGAATGAAGTGGACGGAGAATCACCGGCGCAAGGAAAGAGCGAGTACGAATTGAACACCCACCTGGTATTAAGGCGCTCCACCGCTCTGGCTCCTGGTCACGATGGCCGATTAAAGCCCTTGATGGTGAGTGGGGCGGGGAGAGGATTATCGAGTCCATATCGGGCAAGAAGAAGGAAAGGCATGAAGCCCCTCGCCTGAAAATCGCGCCCAGCAGACGGCCCCGAAAGCTTCCAAAGACAAAAGCTTCCAAAAATATCTTCCAAAAATATCTGTCCAAAAATATCTTGACAAACAGCGGCCAATAGAAATACGATGTGACCGTTTTTCGAGTAAACGTATACTCAAGATATTGGGACTGAGCGGTCTGTAGGTCCGGGAAACGCGCCAGCGTAGGCCGGCAGGCTCGCGGAATCAGGTTCCGCGACTTCCTTTTCTGGAGGACGTTGTGACACAAACGAGAATCGTTGCAGTCGCCATAGGCTTCGTGATTTTTGTTTTGGTCTGCGCCCACAATGTCGCAGCCCAGCAATTCTATGGGACCATTACAGGGACGGTTACCGATCCGAGCGGCGCGGTACTCCCAAACGCAACTATAAAGGTGACAAATGTAGATACCGGCGTCGCCACCACTCTGAAGACGAACGGAGCGGGTGTGTACGTCGCCAGTAGCTTGATTGTCGGCACCTACCGCGTAGAAGTTGAAGTGGCGGGTTTCAAAAGGACGGTGGCCGAAAAGATTATTCTTGAGGTGGGTGCTACGCCCAAAGTGGATCTGGCGCTAGCAGTAGGGCAATCCACCGAGAGTGTCACCGTGACGGAAAGCAATGCACCCATCTTGCAGACCCAGCAAACCGACCTTGGGCAGACGATGGACACAAGCCGGTTGCAAGAACTGCCAACGTTCAGCGACTCAGGCAGGCGGCCTTATAACTTCCTGGTACTGGCAGCGGGCGTGAGCCAGCAAACTGGGTGCACGGGTGCGGGGACCGGCGGTGGTGGACTCGGCTCTTGCGGAAATGACGGAAACGTACGCGTCAGCGGCAGCCGTCCTCGCACAGACGACAATATCCTGGACGGCACCTCGATCACTCCGCCAGTGTTCGGCGGCCAAGACGTGCAACCGACGGTTGAGGCGATCCAGGAGTTCCGAATTGAGCAGAACAGCATGTCGGCAGAATACGGCAAAGCCGGTGGGCTGATCGTAATTCAGGTTAGCAAGTCCGGCACCAATCAATTCCATGGATCGGCGTACGAGTACAATCGCAATGAGAACTTCGACGCGCGGAATTTTTTCGAAGATCCGAAAGTACGAAAGAGTCCCTTTAACTACAACGAATTTGGCGGCAGTATCGGCGGCCCTATCATCAAGGGCAAGCTCTTTTTCTTCACCGACTACGAGGCAATCCGTGAGCATGGCAGTTCCGTTGGTCCCGGCGTACTGGTCCCCGATAGCCTGTTCCGCAGCGGAGACTTGGGAACTCTATGCACGGGGAATGGGGGCACTTTTAATGGCACCGGGGTCTGCAGCATCGCAAGCGATCAGATTAAAGATCCGACCACCGGAAACCCCATCCCGTTTAACAATATCGCGAACGCGACTACTCCTGTCAGCGCAGTCTCGCAAGCCATCCTGGCGGTTTGGCCCAATGGCGGATCGGGCCTTGGGGTCGGAACCAACGAAATGACAATCAATCCGCCTTTCAGCAGCACGACCAACCGATTCAACCCGCGCGTGGACCTGAATTTTTCTCAGGCTGACCATCTGTTCGCCGCGTTTCACACCGATGTTGGCGATGGTTTTAGCTATGACATCATTCCCGGGCCTGACGGAAAGTCAATCTCAAGGGGACACAATTATTCGGGAACAGTGGGATGGACGCACACATTCACCGGCAAAACGCTGAACGAGTTTCGTTTCGGTTGGGGACAACACAAGGGCGACCGGATGCCTTTTGGAGTTGGCGCGGTTTCGCCATTGTCATTTGGGATTGTTGGAATCCCCAACTGCCTCGCCAGTGTTCCCGACACCAAGAAGGGGACGGCCTGCGGCACACCGGGAGTCTCGGTCAACGGCTACAGCGGCTTCAGCAACTCCGGAATGCTCTACGAACCTTCAAAGACCTTCCATTTCAGCGACACTCTCACCAGGGTGTTCGGTAAGCACAACCTAAGAATGGGAGGTCAAGCCGATCATTACTCCATTGACAACTATCAGCCTAACAACATAGTCGGCAATTTCACTTTCACGGGGTCGACCACGGGCAACGCCTTCTCGGATTTCCTGTTTGGAAAGATGAACAAGGGGCAGGTTCAGGTGCAACCTCTCTTTGTTTCGTCACGCGCGTGGTCCTACTCCTTGTTCGTCCAAGATGACATTAAACTGGCGCCGAAACTTACACTGAACGCTGGCCTGCGATGGCAATATGACCAATCATTCCACGAGCTGCATCACGGCGATGCCTTCTTCGATCCCTGTGCCGTGGACTTCTCGACTCCGGGCTGTGTTCCGCATTGGGATCAGTTCGGCGTAGGCGGGACACCGGACACGACGCTTGATCCATCCAAGCACCAGTTTGAGCCCCGAATCGGCCTTGCCTGGAACCCGCGAGGTGGTTTCGTGGTTCGCGCGGGGTATGGGATTATGCACCCGGGATACGTTGGGCACGGTCGTGCTGGTGATGGTCAACCGGGCCCTAATCTACTTCTCGGATCGAATCTTGGAAAGGGAACACAGTGGGATAGTGCTCTGCCGGTGTCCGTACCTCCATCGGATCCGACGGCGCCCATCCCCGTGAATTTTTCAGTGAGTTTTGCTTCCTGGGCGCCCCGTAAGCAATATCCGAGCTATACCCAACTCTATAACCTCACCGTGCAAAAGCAGTTCGGCAGCGACACGACAGTCCAGATCGGATATGTGGGGAGCAGGGGAGTGCACTTGCCGATCAACTACGCGTACAACATCTGTCAACAAACGCCGGCGAGCACTGCGGCAGAAGGCAACCCGTTCAATTTCGTTGGTCCCGTGAGCAGCCCGTACTGTCCCGCCGCGGCCGCGGCAGTAAATGCTAACTCCGGATTCACGGCAGTTTACTGCTGTCTGACCATTAATCCGGGTTGGTGGGGTCTGTCCAGCTCAACTTACCATTCGATGCAGGCCCAGTTCGACCATCGCTTCTCGCATGGCTTCTCCATGCTGGCGAACTTCACTTGGAGCAAGCTGATTGACGATTCTTCGTCGGATTGGGGAGGGTTCTGGTCACTCGATGTGCTAGGGCAGGACTTCTATAACCGGAGAGCGGAGCGATCGGTAAGCGCCGGAGACATGCCGGAACGGTTCACGCTTGCGCCAATCGTGGAGTTGCCGTTCGGCCCGGGCAAGAAGTGGTTAAACAGCGGCGTTGCCAGCAATGTACTAGGCGGCTGGCGATTAAGCGCGATTTACACCATCAGTGCCGGTACACCGTTTGGAATAACTGACAACTCCTATGGATTCTGTAACGGAGCGGGCGTGCTGGAGGATCGTCCGATGCTCATTGGGAATCCGGCATCAATATCAGGCTCCCGGCGTAGCGCGAACCTTTGGTTCAATAATCAAGCATTGGACTTCGCCGGCACATGTCCGGGACCTGGTTTGGTTAATTCCATGCAAAGCGGGGATTTCTGCTGTGACGTCACGAAGGCCTTCGGTGATGCGCCGCGGTTCTTTCCAAACATCCGGAACCCGGGAGTTAACAATCTAGACTTCTCTCTGCAGAAGGATTTCAAAATCCCGGCCGGGGAACAAACTCGGCTCACTTTCTCGGCGGATTTCTTCAACTTGCCAAACCATCCTGAATTCGCCGAACCGGCGGGCGATCCTACGCTGGGGTACTTCCCAGCGGCAAATGGCAATCGTGCTGCCGGATTTGGAGCGATCAGCGGCACGTCATTCTACGGCAACCGCGTCATCCAGCTCGGACTGCACCTGTACTTCTGAATTATTGGCGGGGAGCCACTCAAACCAGAGCCGCTCCCGGCCCTCCATTTTGATGTTGGCAGAATGAAAGAACAGAGGACGATGAGCGTAAGATTTGGCACTTCCTCATCAACAGCACCGTGCAATACAACTGGTCGCACGATAACTAATGGGGAGGGCGTTCTTGTCCCTACCTGGCCGGTTCGATATGGATACAGCTGCTGCACAACCACCAACGCCACCGTGTGCTACAACGTCTTCGAACGTGATGGCGAGAAGCAAGCGGGCGGCATCACGCTTTTTGGAGGCGTTACCGGATGGATCTACAACAACACCGTCTATAACGGGGCGGCACGGCCCGACAGGTATGTTTAATGGAACAGGCGGTGCTTTCACGAGCAGCATCTACGCCAAGTCGGGCAGCCCAAATGTGCAGATCTATAACGACAACTTCATCTCCGACGGGACTGTGAACCCCGGTGCCGACGACACGATCGTTTGGGGCGATGGCAAGGGGACATTTGTTTTCAACAACAATGCCTGGCATCGAGTTGAAGGCGGGGACGATTGGTACTGCAATGGCGACACTACCAGCTTCTCTGGCTGGCAAGCGAAGGGATTCGATTCCGTCGGCATGGACGTTGATCCTCAGATCGGCGGCACGCTTGGTGGTGGCCCAGTAGCCTATCAGCTTAACTCAACCTCGCCGCTGATCAACAAGGGAGCCAATCTCAGCGGTAGAGTTCCCGGAGGCGTGGGCACGAGAGACTACTTCGGGAATCCCATCCCGAACGGTGGGGCGTTCGACATCGTTGCAGCAGAATACACGGGAACGTATTCGACGCAGTCGAATGCGACTCCGGTGGCGCACACCTCGTTTAGCCCCGCTGTCCACATTGCGGCCATCACTATTAACGGGCAGAACATTGCGAAGGGCGCTACCGCATCCTGGAGTGTTACCATCACGGATTCGAGTGGCAACCCAGTGTCCGGCGTCACGGTCGAGTGCTTTCTGCTGAACCAGTCCTGGCAGGCGATCGATGCAGATCTTACCTCCACGACGAACACTAGCGGAGTGGCGTCATTCTCGACCAATGCTACCAGCTCAAGCGGAACGTACTTCTTGCTGTTACCGGAAGTGCGTCCCCCATCTGAAACCTACTACGATTCGTCACAGAATGCGGCTTGGGACACGTACTTTAACCTGAGTTAAATTTTTTCAATGCAAGCGTTGGTTAATGCTGGCTTGGGAGGAATCGGGTTTTCAGAAATCGGGATTCCTAGATGGTCTCGATTTCGCAAATAGCCGTGCACGCCCGTCCCATTGCGTGTCTTACCTGTTACATAGGGTTAGTGTGTCTGCTGGGTTGCGCCGGTTGGCTGCAAGCACAGGACGCCGGTTATGAAAAGCATCCTCGTGCTCCAGGGTCGACGTCCTGGTCTCCCCGATTGCTGGGCGAGACTTTCCTTCCAGATCCGATATTTGTGTACAACAACTGGTCCTCCTATGACGAACTTTCCGACAACGTGCTACTGACCGAACAGCTCGCCATGAAGGAACTGGATGAGATCATTCGGCTGCGCCGCTTTGGCGTCAGGTTCGATTACTACATGATGGATGCCTTCTGGTTTGCGCAGGACGGTGGCTATAAGACTTGGCGCAAATCCAGCTGGCCAAATGGCCCAAATCAATGGTTGAAGAAGTGCAAGGATAACGGTCTTCTTCCGGGTCTTTGGTTCGGTACGAATACTCTGGTTAAGATCGATGCCGCTCCCGAGTGGGAGAACTCGCTGAATCGGCAAAACCGGGCGATGTCTTTCTATGAAGGTGGATTTTTGTCCAGCTTTGTGAATGTGTTGCAATACTGGCACGACCGTGGAATCCGGATGTTCAAGTTTGATTTTGTGGATTTCACCGCTGCAACTCCCAAAGCGGAAGAAACACAGTCACGGGAAGAGATTTATTCTGGCAACGCCAA
This sequence comes from Acidobacteriota bacterium, assembly GCA_003225005.1. Classification (GTDB taxonomy): domain Bacteria; phylum Acidobacteriota; class Terriglobia; order Terriglobales; family Acidobacteriaceae; genus Sulfotelmatobacter. The sequence continues at coordinate 10,244 of QIAN01000122.1, forward strand.
CGCTTTGCGTACCGCGCTCAGGAATTTCCGGCGAAAGAATCCTGATGTGCTGCTGGTAGCCTTTAACGGTTTCGGCGGCGATGTTGAATCTACAGCAAGTCCCTTCCCATTCCAGCATCCTGTAGACCTGCGCTGGTTGGAAGTGTTTGATTCTTTGTACTCAGGTGATCCGCGCCCATCGGATGTACCGGAGATGAACTTCTGGCGCTCCATGGACATTTACAGCGATCATATGGTCCGGCGCTATGAACAGAGTGCCGTGCCGCTCGAACGCATCGACTCGACCGGGTTCATGTTAGGAGATACCGGAACGATCTACTACAGAAAAACCAACGCGTGGAAAGGGGCGCTAATACTGATGCTAGCGCGCGGAGGATGGGTGAACACTGTACACGGGAATCTGGAGTTCATCTCTGACGACGACGCACGCTGGTTTGCAGGAGTACAGTTACTTTATCTGCATCTCGGGGCAACGGGACGAACTAAAACCTTTGGTGGAATTCCCGGGGAGGCTGAGCCATACGGCTTTGGATCCGTGGATAGCGAAGGCGCAGTTTACACTCTTCTGAATCCGAAAGAGAGTATCGCCGAGATTGAAATGCCCCTGCTTTCGCGTCTGCAGGAGCCTAATGAGGGCGGCCGCTTGCTCTTTCGGGATGCGGGTTTTGTGCCGGTGTTAACGGGCAACAAAATCAAACTAGGACCGGGACAATTAGCCGTTGTGGGGTTCGCAAGATATGCCAATCCGAAATACGGTTTGGGTATTCAGGAGGATGTGCGAATTCCACTCGGAATTCAGCCCCTTGCGGCTAAATTCATGCCCGATGGCAAGAACACGATTGAGGCCACCCTATCAGCACCGGAACGCGGCGACTTGCGAATCATAATGCAGCAGCGAGGGGACGATCGCCAGATCCGACGCAGTTCGGGTGGTGCTCCACCGAATGGAACTACCATGGGCAAAATCCTCGTGCTGTTGGCCTGGCAAGATGGCCGGCCACTTCCGATACAAGTCAACTACGACCTAGCGATCTGGAGTGGGCTTTCCTGGGCAGTTGGCGAAATAAGGCATTCCGAAATGGAAGCCGGACAACCAGTGACTATACGGTGCTTATCCAACGAGAAAGGTTCGGTCACCCTGGGCGGAAACATCTTTACGGTTGAATATTAAAGTGTGTGGATTCAAATGGGATGTAGAGCTATTCCCGCGCCAAGTAAGACGTCGGCATAGCAATTGGTGCGCGATCCTGATTGACAAAGCGATGTGAGTGCTCTAGGTTTTGCAAATATCAGTAAACGATTACCAGGTGAATTTACGGCCATTACTTCCAAATATCACGGCAGGGCGAAGATGCTGTTGCAAAGCCTGCGTGAAGAGGTGCTCCAAGCTAACCTTGAACTGGTGCGGCGGGGGCTGGTGCTCTACACCTTCGGCAATGTCAGCGGGATCTCCCGCGAAGATCAGCTCGTCGTGATCAAACCGAGCGGCGTCCCCTACGAAGAAATGGAACCGGAACACATGGTGGTTACGGGTCTCGACGGCAAAATAGTGGAAGGCAAATTGAAGCCATCGTCCGATTTGCCGACTCATCTCGCCCTGTATAGGGCGTATGCGGCAATCGGCGGTATCGCCCACACCCATTCCGAATACGCCACGGCCTGGGCGCAGGCCCGGCAGCCGATTCCTTGTTTTGGGACCACTCATGCCGACTACTTTCACGGACCGGTTCCGGTAACGTTCGTTATGAATGACGATGAGATTGCTTCTGATTATGAAATGAACACGGGGCAGGCAATCGTGCGTGCGTTTGAGCACGCCGATCATGCATCGGTTCCTGCGGTCCTTGTGGCCAACCACGGACCTTTCACTTGGGGTCCGGATCCGGCAACGGCGGCACACAACGCCGTGGTGCTAGAGACGATCGCGAAGACTGCATTTCTGACCATCGCGATTAACCAGGACGCCTCGGCGATCAGCCGCGAATTGCACGACAAGCATTACCTCAGAAAGCATGGCAGCAATGCATACTACGGGCAGGATAAGGCTAAAGGATGATCACGGCTGCTGCGATGTATGTTGCACCCAGGCTCGTGCATTTGTCTGCCGTGGATGCGGCAATCATTATTTTTTACTTCGCGCTTGTACTCACGATCGGCTTTTACCTGCAACGGCGTGCCAATACCGGCGAAGACTTCTTCATGGCCGGACGAGAGATGACGGCATGGATTGCGGGGCTGAGCTTCCTTTCCGCGAATCTTGGGTCACTCGAGCTGATGGGATGGGCCGCGTCCGCCTATCAATACGGAATCCTGGCAACACACTGGTATTGGATTGGCGCCATCCCGGCAATGCTTTTCCTGAGCATCGTGATGATGCCGTTTTATTATATTTCGAAGACGCACTCGGTTCCGGGCTACCTGAGGCTCCGGTTCGGGGAATCCAGCCGCGCTCTGTCGGCGATCTCGTTTGCATTCATGACCGTTTTGATGAGCGGCATCAACATGTATTCCATGGCACTGGTCATGAAGGTTGTGCTCGGCTGGAATATCAACTTCAGCATCTGGGTGTCGTCACTCACCGTGGCGGCTTATGTGGCGCTGGGCGGCTTGCGCTCGGCGATTTTTAACGAGGTATTGCAGTTCATCTTGATCTGGGCGGGAGCGCTTTTGGTTCCGATCCTCGGATTAATAGAGGCAGGCGGGTGGAGCAATCTGAAGCTGCAAATTGCGCGGAATGCGTCGACGGAGTACACCCACCTGTGGTCGACATTGGGCTCGTTCGACAACAACCCGATGGGGATTCACTGGACTGGCATCGTGTTTGGTTTGGGGTTCGTGATCTCTTTTGGCTATTGGACAACGGATTTTTTGGTAGTGCAGCGGGTGCTCGCGGCGCAGGATCTCCGCTCCGCGAAGCTGGCTCCGATCATTGGAGGAGCGTTCAAGATGCTCGTGCCGTTCATCGTGATCCTCCCGGGCCTGCTAGGGCTGGCTGTGCTGCCGATGAAGCTGACCGGCGAGGCAATGGCGGTGGCTACCGGCGGCCACAGCTACAACGAAGTCCTGCCGCTGATGCTGGCCCGTTACTGTGGGCCGGGGCTTCTGGGCTTGGGCATTACGGCGTTGATTGCGGGCTTCATGTCAGGCATGGCGGGGAACGTGAGCGCGTTTACGACGGTGTGGACCTATGATATTTATCGCGCGCTGATCAATCCGCGGGGCAGTGATCATCATTACGTGAATATGGGACGCTGGTGCACGATCTTCGGGGTGCTGATCAGCGTGGGCACGGCATACCTGGTGATGCAATTCGCCAGCATCATGGATTACGTGCAGGCACTGTTCAGTTTCTTCATTGCGCCGCTGTTCGGCACGGTGATCCTGGGCATGTTATGGAAACGGGCCACTGGGCCGGGGGGATTTTGGGGCTTGCTTGTAGGCACATTATCTTCGATTGGCATGTGGGCGTGGGTGAAGGCGGACCATGGCGCACTACGTTATGTCGCCCTTTCGGCCAGTGCACGCGACATGGCCGAGAACATGTACCGCGCGTTGTGGTCGTGGATCATATGCGTGCTGGTAACGGTGGTTGTCAGCTACATGACGCAGCCGAAGCCAATCGGTGAGCTCGAGGGCTTGGTTTACGGGGTGACCGCGATCCCGCACGAGGCGGAAGTCCCGATTTATCAGCGGCCTTCTTTCTGGGCTGCAATCGTGGGGGTTGCATTTGTAGTGCTCAATATTCTGTTCTGGTAAGTGACGGAAAGGCGAATGCGCGAGCGCGGCATTTCGATCTGGTTCTTTATCGGGCTTTCATTGCTGGTGAATGGAATCCTGATTGTGAGCGCTGGCGTGTGGCAAATCTTCAATCCGCCCGCCAATCCGGTTGTGCTGTTTCGTTTGCATGCGAACGTGTGGTGGGGAGCGACGCTGCTGGTGTTTGGCCTCATGTACTGCATTAAGTTCGCTCCGACGCGGCAGGGATAAGTGCAGGGGAGTTTCTAAAAGGGATTTGTATGCCGGCAAAGCGAATGACAATGGGATTGATTGTAGGCAACCGTGGTTTCTTTCCCGATCATTTGGCCAAGAGCGGGCGGGAAGAGATGCTTCGCGCGCTCGAGTCAGCCGGCATGGATGTTGTGGCACTTACCCCGGAGCAGAGCAAGCACGGCGCTGTGGAGACGCGCGATGAAAGTAAACGTTGCGCGGAGCTGTTCAGACTCAACCGCGATCGCATTGATGGAGTGATCGTTACCCTGCCGAATTTTGGCGAGGAACGCGCGATTGCAGATACATTACGCCTGGCTGACTTGCGGGTTCCGGTGCTGATGCAAGCTACGCCCGATGATCCAAAGAAAATGACTCTCGCGTTCCGCCGCGACAGCTTCTGCGGCAAAATGTCAGCCTGCAATAACCTCAGGCAGTACGGAATTGCTTACTCCATCACTGCCCTTCACACCGAAAGTCCTGATTCGCCGGAGTTCGCCAAAGATCTGGCCTGGTTCGGGGCTGTCTGCCGAGTGGCAAACGGTTTTCGTAACCTGCGCGTGGGAGCGATCGGCGCCCGTCCCGCGGCGTTCAACACAGTGCGCTACAGCGAAAAGATTCTGGAGGCCAACGGCATTTCCATTGAGACTCTGGATCTTTCTGAAGTGCTCGGCCGCATTCAGCGAATGAAAGACAACGATGATGCTCCACAGGCCAAGCTTGCAGCCATCGAGACGTATGTTGATTCCACAAATGTGCCTAAGCCTGCTTTGCTCAAGATGGCCAAGCTCGGGGCAGTGATCGATCAATGGATGGCGGCGACAGAGGTAACCATCAGTGCGGTACAGTGCTGGACGTCCATCGAGGAAAACCTCGGGGTGGTACCATGCACCGTGATGAGCATGATGAGCAATGAATTGCTGTCGAGCGCCTGTGAAGTTGATATCTGCGGCGTCCTCGGCATGCACGCGCTGCAACTCGCATCCGGCACGCCTTCGGCGCTACTGGACTGGAACAATAATTACGGATCTGATCCCAACAAGGCGGTTTGCTTCCACTGCTCGAATCTGCCCCGACACTTTTTCCGTTCGGTGAAGATGGACTTCCAAGAAATTATTGCAGGCACCGTCGGCAAAGAGAACACGTTTGGCACGTGCGTGGGGCTGATCAAACCCGAACAGATGAGTTTCGCTCGCTTCTCTACTGACGACACGGCGGGTAACATGCGCGGCTACGTTGGCGAGGGCCGATTCACTGACGACCCGTTGAATACCTTCGGAGGCGCGGGGGTCGTTGAGATCCCCAGCATGCAAAAGTTGCTGCACTTTATCTGCGAGCGCGGCTTCGAACATCACGTTGCCGCCAATCTCTCCAGGGTCGCCTCTGCGGTTTACGAAGCAACCACTCGTTATCTTGGCTGGGAAATGTACTGGCACGAGAGGCCAAACGGAGCCTGCTAATGGCTATCGTAGCGGGAGTTGATTTCGGAACCCTGAATGTGCGCGTTTCTATCGTGGACAGCGACCGTGGGTTGCTTGACTCCGCTGTAGTGGAATACCCTCTGCACCGCAAACGTGAGGACCCAGAGTACGCTACTCAGTCTCATGAAGATCACATGCACGCTCTGGCCAGCGCGATGCGCGAGGCGGTGAAGCGGGCTGGAGTCTCAGGCGACCAAGTGGAAGCCCTTGCACTGGACACAACCGGTTCGTCCGTCATTCCGGTTGCCAGGAATCTGCAGCCACTTGGCGAATATTATTTGTGGTGTGATCATCGTGCGAAAGGCGAAGCCGCGGAGATTACGCAAGTGGCGCACCGCGAGGACCTCGAAGCCATCCAGTGGTGCGGCGGAGTCTACTCCTCCGAGTGGGGATTTTCCAAGCTGCTGCACTGGCTTCGCCACAATCCCGCCAAGCGTTCCGAGTTCGTTTCCGCGTTCGAACACTGTGACATGGTGGCGGCCACGCTGTGTGGCATTACCGATGCGAAACAAGTAAAGCGCAGCATCTGCGCCATGGGACACAAATGGCTCTGGAACGCAAAGCTCGGAGGCTTGCCACCTGAGGAGTTTTTAATCAAAGTTGATCCGCTACTCACGGGAGTTCGCGAGAAATTGGATGGCGAGTATCGAACCTCGGACCAAATTGCAGGAAGGCTTTCGCCCTGCTGGGCGGAAAGACTTGGACTCAAACCGGACATTCCGATCCCGGTTGGCGCCTTCGATGCTCACTGGGACGCCATCGGAGCTGGTTGCCGCACCGATGACATGGTGAACGTTATTGGCACGTCCACATGCATTATTGGAATCACGCCCTCGGTCAACCTGGTTCCTGGCGTATGCGGGGTCGTTCAAGGAAGCGTGCATCCCCAGCGCACCGGAATCGAGGCGGGCCTTTCGGCCGTGGGCGACATTTTTAACGCCATAGCGACCCGGGCCGGAACTGATATCAATACCTTGACCCGGGGACTGGAATATTACCGCGCGGGACAGACGGGTTTGCTCCGCCTGACCTGGGATAACGGCGACCGCACGGTCTTGGTGAATCCCAACCTGAGGGGCATCACGTTCGGTTGGAACCTCCAGAGCACAGCTCAAGATGAGATGTTTGCCGCGATTGAAGGCACGGCGTTCCACACGCGCGTGATTCTCGACCGCATGGCCGCACATGGAGTACACATCAAACGCGTTATTAATGCCGGCGGCATTCCGCAGAAGAATAACGTCCTGAACCATGTTTACGCCAACATTCTGGGAAGACCGGTGCTGGTTCCCAGTAAACCCGTGGTGAGCCTCGGTTCCGCAATCTTTGCCTTCCTCGCGGCGGGCACATTCAAGACGGTCGAAGAGGCGCAAGACAAAATCTGCCCTCAGCATAGACAATTCGATCCGGATACCTTCGAGCGAGCTATCTACAACGAACTCTATCCGATGTATAGCAAGCTGTATTTTGCTTTTGGCCAGCCAGGAAACAACGGAATTGGGAACGTACTGCCAACCTTGATCCGCGTAGCAGCATCGCGCGCAGCGCATTCCCGGACCTGAGTTCACAATTTAGATGGCGCGGGTTTCCCAGCTGTTCAGGCTGTACATGCAAAATGTGCCGAACCGACTATGACTGATTGGACCCGGCGCGAGATCCTGAAGGGCAGCGGCCTGGCGATTTCCGCCAGCGCGGCGTCGAAACTGCTCGCGGGTCGAGTACTAGCACAATCGGCGCCACAGACAGCCGCAAGCGGACCGGAAGCATCTCGCAGTTCCAGCAGTGGCGGGACATCGCCTCTCCGCGAGCGGCTGAGTCTCGATTTCGGATGGCGTTTTCACTTGGGTCATGCCACTGATCCGAGCAAAGATTTCGGTTACACCAGCCAGTCACTTTTTTCGAAGACGGGAGGATTATTTGATCCTTCCAAGCCGGAGTTCGATGACAGTCCATGGAGCCGGGTTGACATTCCTCATGATTGGGCGGTGACGCTCGATTTCAAGAACGACCCTCAACTCGACAGCCACGGATATAAGCCCTTGGGGCGGGATTATCCGGCAACCAGCATAGGCTGGTACCGCCGGGGTTTTGATGTGCCTGCATCCGATGAAGGCCGGCGCATCTGGATTGAATTCGAAGGTGTGTTTCGGGATTCAATCGCGGTTCTGAACGGGATTTACCTGGGACGACATGCAAGCGGCTACACGCCATTCCGCTACGATGTAGCCGATTTCGTGAATTATGGCGCAAAGAACATCCTGGTTGTCCGCGTAGACGCCACCCTCGGCGAAGGCTGGTGGTACGAGGGCGCGGGTATCTATCGTCACGTATGGCTGAGCAAGACGAGTCCAGTTCACGTTGCACACAACGGCACGTTCGTCACCTCAGAACTCGGCCCGGGTCTAGCCACGGTCAGCATTTCGACCGAAATTGATAATGAGAGCGACTCGGAACAGAGTTGCCGTGTCCTTACTAAGATTGTCGACTCGGACGGACGGAGCGTCGCCGAGGCACAGTCGACCCCGCTCTCAATTCCTGCGCTGAGCAGGCGCGAGTTCCGACAGCAACTTACGATTAGCAATCCTGCGGTGTGGTCGCTTGAAGAGCCCAACCTATATCGAACAGTCACCATGGTCGGCGTCGCCGGGAAAACTGTAGACGAATACGAAACGCCCTTTGGCATCCGCACCATCCGCTTCAATCCTGATAAAGGTTTTTTGCTGAACGACAAGCCCGTAAAAATCAAGGGCACGTGCAACCACCAGGACTTCGCGGGGGTTGGCATCGCGCTGCCGGACCGGATTCACTTCTACCGGGTGGAGAAGCTGAAAGAAATGGGCTCGAACGCATATCGAATGTCGCACAACTTGCCCACGCAGGCGCTCTTAGAAGCATGCGATCAACTCGGAATGTTGGTGATGGATGAAACTCGCATGATGTCGTCAAGTCCCGAGGGATTGGAGCAACTGGAGACGATGATCCGACGGGATCGCAATCATCCCAGCGTGATCATCTGGTCGATCGGCAACGAAGAAGACCTTCAGGGGAGTGACACTGGCGCGCGCATCGCAAAATCAATGAAGCGTCTCGTGCGTCAGTTTGATTCAACTCGTCCCGTCACCGAAGCCATGAACGATGATTGGGGCAAGGGGCTATCCGCGGTCGTCGACGTGCAGGGCTTCAATTATCACAGCGCGGAGCAGATGGACGCATTTCATCGGCAGTCTCCCAAGCAGCCAACGATCGGTACTGAAACCGCCAGTACCGTATGCACACGCGGGATCTATCAGAACGACCAACAGGCGGGTTACGTTAGCGCTTACGATCTGAACATTCCTCCCTGGGCACAACTTGCCGAGAATTGGTGGTCCGTTTACGCCGAGCGGCCCTGGGTGGCCGGCGGATTTGCCTGGACCGGCTTTGATTATCGCGGCGAGCCCACGCCGTACAAGTGGCCATGTATCAACTCTCATTTCGGCGTCATGGATACCTGCGGCTTCCCCAAGGACAATTTTCATTATTACCAGGCACAGTGGAGCGACAAACCAGTTCTCCATCTACTTCCGCATTGGAATTGGGATGGCAAAGGGAAGCGCGAGATTGATGTCTGGTGCTACAGCAATCTTGAACAGGTTGAACTTTTTCTGAATGGCCGGAGTTTGGGGATAAAAGATGTTCCGCGCTATGGGCACGTGGAATGGAAAGTGACGTATGTGCCGGGCACCATCGAAGCGAGAGCATTTAAAGATCGCCACCAGATCCTCACGGCGAGGCGGGAGACTACCAGCAGTCCGACAAAACTCGCTCTGATTGCCGACCAGAAGGAAATTTCAGCCGATGGACGCGACCTCTCGATAGTGCAAGTACAGGTTCTTGACGCCCAGCGCCGGCTGGTTCCGATGGCGGATCTCCCGATCGACTTTTACCTCTCAGGCAACGGCAGCCTGATCGGAGTAGGTAATGGCAACCCCAGCAGTCATGAGGCCGATAAAGCAGACAGGCGGCGTGCCTTCAACGGCCTATGTATGACGATTGTGCAGAGCACCAGAGAACCGGGCGAACTGCGATTGAAAGCGACTTCGGCAGGGCTGGAACCCGCAGTCATCGTGATCAACTCCCACGCCGCGAAGAAAGACTCGGTTTTGTGAAGGGCTGAATCGACAAACTCGTTTTCCTAAGAGAGGAACGCGGATGAGCGGACGACCTCCTTACCAACTTGTTGCGCGCTATGCGATTGTTTTTCTCGTTGTCGCTGCGATCACCGCTTTGGTCCAGAGCACTCCGGCTCAGGACACTTCTGCCCAGAGCAAGCCAGCTTTCGCTCCCGACAAAATGGAGACGATCCTCTACGGCGTTGCTTATTACCCGGAATACATGCCATATGACCGGCTCGAAAGAGACGTCGAATTAATGCAGAAAGCGGGAATCACTGTGGTCCGGGTAGGCGAGTCTACTTGGAGCACATGGGAGCCGCGCGATGGTGATTTTCAATTTGCCTGGATGCAGCGCATTCTCGACCGCTTGCACGCGGCGGGCATCAAAGCCATTCTCGGCACTCCGACGTATTCCATCCCAAGCTGGCTTTACAAGGAGCATCCAGAAATTGTTGTTACTCATGACGGGACCGCACCGCCACTCACTGATCCTTATGCTCCTACTTATCCGTCATCTAAAACCCCCGGCTACTACGGTCCCCGCCAGAATTATGACTTTCTCAATCCTTATTTCCGGCAGCATGCGGAGCGGGTTATCCGCGCGATCGTCAGCCACTTCAAAGATCATCCTGCGGTCATCGGATACCAGCTCGACAATGAAACCTTTCCGACCGGCGTCCCCACGCCGTACATGAATTCCGCTTTCCTGGAGCGTTTGAAGCAGAAATACAAGACGCCAAAGACAATCAACAAAGTTTGGGGGCTAGTTTATTGGGGCCAACTCGTAGACAGTTGGGACGACCTTCCGCCGCGTAATGGCATTTTGAATCCCGGCTATAAGTTAGAGTGGGAGAACTTTCAGCACGATGTAGTGACAGACTATCTCGCTTGGCAGGCAAAGATCGTCGACCAGTACAAGCGTTCAGAGCAGTTCATCACGCAGGACTTCAGTGGCGGAGCACACACGAATCTCGATCAGTGGGCGATTGCTGGCAATCTCGACATCGTCGCAGAGAACCCTTATTTCGAGACACAGCAACGGCTGGATGCGCGGACTATTTGGCTTTCGGGTGATCTCGGCCGCTCGCTGAAGCACACCAACTATCTGGTGACCGAGACCAACGCGCAGACGATCGGGTGGGATTCCCGCACGCAATATCCGCAATATCCGGGTCAACTGCGTCTAGTTGTCTACACGCACTTAGCTGCTGGCGCCAATATGGTCGAGTACTGGCATTGGCACTCGTTGCATTACGGCCAGGAAACTTATTGGAAGGGAGTCCTCTCGCACGATCTAGAGCCGAACCGCACTTACGCCGAAGTCTCGCGCGTCGCGATCGAATTGAAGAAACTAGGTCCGCAGTTGGTTGATCTCAAGAAAGAAAACAAAGTCGCGATCCTGTTCAGCGCCGATTCCGCGAATGCCCTTAGCTACATGCCAGTCAGTGATCATGTGAACTACATGGCGGTGCTCAAGCAAATGTACGACGCGCTCTATGATCTGAATGTCGAGCCCGACTTCGTGCAGGCTGGGGATCAGAATCTCGCCCGCTACAGAGTCCTGCTGTTTCCACCGCTATACAGCGCATCTGACCGTGTACTGCAGGAGATTTCCGACTACGTGAAGAACGGCGGCCAAGTTGTAATGGCCTTCAAGAGCGGCTTTACTAACGAATACTCAACCGTTCGCGACGCTATGGCGCCTGGGCCGCTTCGCGCCGCGGCAGGGTTCCACTATCAGGAGTTCACGAACCTCGCCAAGCCAGAGCAGCTCACGCCAGATCCCTATAGCGCCGGTGACCAGAATAAAGGTTCTGTATGGGAGGAATTCCTGATCCCCGAGACTGCCCAAGTGCTCGCGTCTTTCGACGATCCGTATTGGCATTTTCCCGCCATCACGCGAAACCAATACGGCAAAGGCGCACTGACGTATGAAGGAACATTTCTGACGGACACCTTACAGCGCGAGGTTATTCGCGATGTTGTGAGGCGCGCTGGCCTCGCCGGTCCGGACCAGAATCTGCCGAGCGTCGTGAAGGTCCGGCATGGCCGAAATGCGCAGGCGAAGTTGTTGCACTACTATCTGAACTTTTCTGGTGAAGAGCAGACGGTTTCTTATCCATATGGCCATGGGTTGGATCTTCTGACCAACACGTATGTCGTAAAGGGGCAGACCCTCAAGCTTAAGCCGTGGGATTTAGCAATCGTTGCCGAGCAATGAGCACCTTCCAATGCGATCATTGACTTCACTCTTCAGACGCTATTCCGGCGTATTTGCGCTGTCGATATTTTTGATTCCCGCGTCATTCTGTCTACAGGTCCGACCTGCGTCAGGAGTCTGGCAAGTTCCGCTCAGCCACAGCCTAATGCCGCATTTCGAAGAGGCCAACGAGCACAAGTTTCTCTACGTGGATGGCAGGCCGTTTACAGTGCTGGCTGTCGAGATTCCCTGGTGGGATCTACTTTACGGTAGATACAAGGAGACCGAAACGGTCTACGACGCTTTATATCCGGCCGCGGCGGTGATCGGTCTGAATACTCTGAAGGTTCCCATTAAGTGGTCGATGGTCGAGCCGGAAAAGGGAGTCTACGACTTCTCTTATGTCGATCACGCCAAGAGCATGGCGGAGAAACATCACCTCAAACTTGTGCTGAACTGGTTCGGCCACTACGCCAGCGGAGACGGCACTATCTACGGCAATCTGACGGGCGAGCTGTACGCACCCATGTACATTGTCAACGATGAGAAAACATATCCTCGCGCGGTGGACGGAAATGGCGTCGTCCACCACAACGCCGCATCCTACGATTATGAACCGATTATTGATCGCGAAATTGCTGCTTTCCGCGCGTTCATGCAGCACATCAAGCAGGTCGATTCTCAATCCCACGCCATTGTTATGATCCAGGTCGAAAATGAAATCGCGGTCTTCGGTGTGGATCGCAACAATCCCAAGATGTGGCGCGACCACTCACCCGCCGCAGATAAGCGATTCGCCGACAACGGCTTTACGGACGACCTGAAATTCAGCGCCTGGGACCTGAGTTACAACTGGATCCGGCGCATTACCGATGCAGGCGCTGAAGTATATCCGATGCCTTTCTTTCACAACTACGTCGGCGGAAAACTCGCAGATCGGATGGTCGGTGGCGCGCCCGGCGAAGATGTGCAAACGTATCTCCAGAATTGTCCCAACATTTCGTTCATCGGCGTGAACTCATATTTCTGTGCGGACTGGCGGCCCGACTACAGTTGTGGGCGAGAGTCAGACGCGACGGTCACCGAACTCAGGGAGCCGCTCGTGCGCTATCGCGTAGGACGCAACGTGCCGGCCATTACTGAGATCAACAGCGGCGCGACTTCGATTACCTCTCGCCTTGCCTATATCGCAGTCGGCGAATTCGGGGTCCCGATTTTTTCGCCCTGGGCTTTAATCGTTTCTTATCCAGAATCCAATCAGCCCTATGTGTTGAGCGACAGCACTTTGGCCAATGGTGCATATGCTTTACGCGATACCTATTCCTCCCTCGCCAAGGCGCTTCCGCAGATTTCCTACTACGCCACAACTGATAAGATCAAGGTATTCATGTCCCGCTCGCCGGGCCAAAGATTCTCCACAACCGAAATCGTAGGCGGGTTCCCGGTAACCGTTACGGGCGAGAACAATGGTCAGGCGATTGTCATCCATCCCGCTGGTCACGAATTCTTGCTCGTCGGCTACCGCGCCACTGTTTCGTTCACAGATCCAACATTCCAGTGGCCGGCAATGAAGCAGATTCGTGTGGAAAGGGTCTCCTGGGCCGGCGATCACTGGAACCAGGATGGAGCGCCTAATTACGGAGTTGACCAGAGCAAGAAGATTCTGGACATAAACCTCGATACTCCACAAGCCATCCTCGTCTCATGGTAAACGGAGCTGCGGAATTAGCATACCCACGGCAGCAAATCAGATGAAATCATACCTGCTCGGCTTGGATGTCGGCACCGGCGGAACGCGCGCCATCATACTCGGCAAAGGTGATGCGATCATCTCGTCAGCAACGCGAGAACATCAACCAATTGTTTCGCCACGTGAGGGATGGGCCGAGCAGCACCCGGAAGACTGGTGGAGCGCGGCAGCAGGCGCTATTCGGGACTGCATCACAAAAGCTGACCTCGGTGGCCAGGACATCGCCTGCGTAGGTCTGGCCGGGCAGATGCACGGCGCAGTGCTACTCGATGACGACGATCAGGTGCTCCGTCCCGCGATCATCTGGTGCGATCAACGAACCCAGCAAGAATGCGACTGGCTGAATCACGTTGTGGGACACGAGCGTCTTATCCAACTGACATGTAATCCTGCGCTCACAAATTTCACGTTGACGAAGCTGCTTTGGGTGCGGAATCACGAGCCAGATATTTGGCAGCGCTTCCGAAGTTTCTTGCTTCCGAAGGATTACGTTCGACTCCGCATGACCGGCGAACACGCCACTGATGTGGCTGACGCTTCCGGCACGCTGATGCTGGACGTCGCTCGCCGGCGCTGGTCCTCGGAGCTCATGGCCGCAGTGGGCCTACCCGAAGCTTGTTTACCACGGCTTTTCGAGTCGGAGGAAATATGCGCGCGTGTTTGTGACGAGGGTGCGCGCGCCACTGGCTTACGGGCAGGAACACCGGTCGTCGCGGGAGCCGGTGATCAAGCTGGAGGCGCTGTCGGGCTGGGAATAGTGCGGCCAGGAGATGTGAGCGCCACGATTGGAACGTCTGGCGTGGTGTTTGCCGCAACGGATCGACCGGCGATGGATCTCGAAGGCCGTGTGCATACGTTCTGCCACGCAACGCCCGAGCGCTGGCATGTGATGGGAGTGACACAAGCGGCTGGATTGTCGCTGCGCTGGTTTCGCGATCTGCTGCTGGGATTACCGACTCATCAGAAAGGTTATGAAGAACTCATAAATGAGGCAGCAGCTACGCCGGCTGGCGCTGATGGCTTGTTGTGGGCTCCCTATCTCATGGGTGAGCGTACGCCCCATCTCGATCCAAGGGCACGTGGGGCACTCGTGGGTTTGTCGGCAAGCCACACTCGAGGCCATGTGGTTCGTGCCATTCTCGAAGGGGTCGCATTCAGTTTGAAGGATACCCTTACGCTATTCGATCAGATGAAAGTACCCATTCGCACCGTGCGCCTTGGAGGAGGTGGCGCCCGTTCACCATTATGGTGCCAAATACAGGCAGATATTTACGGCCATGAGGCGGAAATCGCCGATGCCGAAGAAGGCGCAGCTTATGGCGCGGCGCTGCTGGCCGGTGTGGCCAATGGAGTCTGGAGTTCAGTAGAGGAAGCCTGCGAGTGTGCAGTGCACATTCGAACGCGCGCACAGCCACGTCCAGCTGTGATGACCGCAATGCGACGTCAATATCAACTCTATCGCGCGCTTTATCCAGCCTTGAAGTCGATTTTCGCGAAACTGACTAACAATCAATCACCTGAGATACCCAATTGATTCCGCCGACAACGCAACCTTGGGTTGACCCGGAATCGAATTCCTTCGGAATGCGGGTTCTGAACCTGCTGGTAGAAGCTATACAACCCATCTGAAGATTGTTTCTTGCGAAATTGGCATTGAAGCTTACCTGACTAGCGGGTTCCGCGCAGGGACCGAGCACCGGGCCGCATTCCTGCTCGGCGGGACCTGCGATAAAGTACTAACTGTTGTACTCACTGTTTTTCGCTCCGATAGGATCAGGTTGCAATTGCTCGCTACTTCCCGAAAGCCTTCGACGCCGCCTCTGCCGCTGCGGCATCCTCAATCACGGGATTCACCTCCAGTCTGACCGTCCATTCATTTATTAAGCGGAGTAATCTCGTCTCCGGGACGGATAATTCCCTCTACCAACACCGCACCGTAGACCCCAGCCTTGCCGTCATGGTCTCTAGCTACGCGGCGCATGATCTCGGGGTTCGCTTGCCCAGTATCAGGATCGAGTGTGATCATTTTGCAGCGGGGGTCCCGATCCGTAACCCTGATGACCACCTTAGTGCCAATCCGCAGAGTTCCTCCAACGAGCTCGTTCTCGCCAAAGCCTTTCTCGGATGCGAGCTCGATATAGATGTTCGCGCGGAAGCGCCTTTTATCCAACTCGCTTCCTAACTCCTCGCTCAGTTTCCGTGCTGTCTGCAATGAAAACAGAGAGACCGGGCGACAATCCGTCATCGCTCGATCGGACCTGAGCAATGTCAGCTCATGCACCTCACGGATTCCATCTCGCACTTTGCTAATCAGCCGAGGATCACCAATCGGAAGCGACTCTCCCGAAGGCGTCTCTACATCTACCTCAAGATCGGCAGGGCTCGCGTAGACCGGGGTGAGCCCAGGCGCGATCGCCTCCGCTTCTGCGAGATTGGTCGGCTTTGCCATGTTCTCAGCATGTCGGTATCTCGGCCGATACAGCAGCAGCTCCTGCTGCTCTCGTCCGGTCAGATATGGGAAACCTTTTGGTGCCGCCGAACTACGAAAGGCGTAAAGCCGATCACCATAAATTCCAGAGAATCCGACAAAGGATTCCTTCAACTCTTCACCACACATGCTCTTAACCGGATAACGCCAGAGACTATCCACGTGGCCGACGATATTCATCTAAGTAACTCCACAATTCTCAAAAATCACCAATCCATGACCGAGAAAAGTATAGTCCCATCTGATTTCGTCAACGAGAGTAAAGCCAATAGAACACGGGGCTGAGCGACCTGCTCCTTAAAAGCCGATGCTCGATGACGAATGGGCGCATTCTGCGCAAACGCTATCAGTTCCTAACCGTTCGGTTTCACTCGGATTTAATGGTCACGTCTACACCCGTGCTGTCGCAGAAGTAGTCTCGGTTCCGGTCAACTACGAAGTACAATACTTGACCCGCGGTGACAGAAATTCCAGTAAGGCTGTAGCTCTGGGGCGGTCCGCCATTGCCGATGGTTCCGCTGGTTAGCCTCGCGCCGCCGCCTTTGTCCACGGACCAAACGATACCGTCTCCGCAATTCGGATCAAGATCGCTGAAGAACCCGGAAACATCTACTGTTCCTGTAATCGGGCTTTTCCACCCAATTATCGCAAGCTCGCCAGAAATACCCGGATGCATCCACACCGAGCGAGCCGGGATTCCAAAAGGGTCTCCGCTGGCCAAGTTGGGGAACTGCGTCTGATAAGTAAAGTTGGCTCCCACAAGTGGAGCATTATTCCCCTGCGGGTCTAAGTTTGGGTTTCGCCAGCAATCCACTCCCGGGATTAGAGCCTCAGCCCCATTGGTCTTGCACGGGATGGAGTAGTCCGACAAGAACTTGTAGGTCTTTGAGTCATGCTTAGAGGAGCTGCTCTGCAAGAAATACCATACTCCGTTGCTCCCTTGACTAAACGATATTTGGTTGTTCGTTGCCAGCAAGTCTCTGGACAGCTTCCACGTGCCTTGGGCCCCAGCGGCGACGACGAGTGCGCCGAGCGCGATGCACAGAAACAGCAGCTTTGTCATGCTTTTCATTTTGTCCTCTCTTTTCTTTCCTATCCCGCGTGTTGTTTGACCCGAGGACCGAAAAGAGTTGCGGACTGAGACTTACCGCCTACACTGTGAGTCGTGTCCGGACGGTATTCCGTGAAGGCTTCGTTTGGAATGGGCCGATCAGCCAAGGAGAGTGGAACGGCCCTTAGACAACGCCGAAATGTTGACGCTCTCTCCCGAAAACTGATGCGCCAGATTATGCGTCGATTTAGAGGGACTGTCAAGAAATACGTGGGCACACCACACTGACTGTCGGAAAATCGCGATCACATTCATTGAAGGGTCGCCGAAGTCAACGAGCGTGATCGCTTCTTGGCCAGCCATAACACCGATCCAGCACCAAAATCCCAGCGAGGAGTGGCAGTAGCCAGATCACACGGCTCTGGAAGCGATTCTCGACCATCGACAAGATGCCCGTAACAAACGCGTTGGCAACGACTGTGGAAACGATCACCAAACCGAGTCCGGCAAGCCGAGGGGACCGGCGGCTCCACATGCGAGGTGTGAAAACGCCTATGAGCACGACTGCCACAATGACCGCGCAATCTTGAATGGATGTGAAGACTTTATAAGGCAGAGCGTCCCGCGCTTGTCGGCTTTGAATATAACTCGACCGTTCGGCAGGGAGCACTCGATCGAATTCCTGCAATACCCAATCGTCCGGGTGGAAGAGGCTCAAGTCGAAGGTCATCAGTTGATGCCAAAAATTGCTAGCCGACTTGGACAACTGCTCGCGAGGATACGCGCGCAGGGTGGCTAGGACGAACGGGATTTCCTCCTCCCGCAGTCGTGCTTTTGTCTGCTCGGAGGCACGCTGCCAAATTCCGTCCGCTGCCCAGAGAAAATCGTCAGTGTCCATAGGGAGTTCATCGACATAATCACAGATGGTCAGTTTCACCTGCCCGCAATGATGCACCAAATACCAGTCCCCGGGGCCGTCGGCAATTACCCGGGCCATGAGAAAGGGTAGACGCTTGCCGGTCAGGGAAGGCTTACCATACAAATAATCGTGGAGAGCCAGGTGGGCGACTGCCGCAAGCGACACGATGACCGCAACTTCGCCTAATGCTCTCAAGCGACTGTGCATTGACTGACGCCGAAGAACCAGGAGCAAAGCGAACAGGACGCACATCCCAGTGGCCAACATCAGGTGGGTAACATGCGACGCGATCGTCCACCATGCGATAACAGTTACGGTCAAGTACTCAACGCGGGAAAGGGTCTCTCGGGCAAACAGGAGCAAATAGATGCAAAGATAGGCCACAGGACCGAGAATGTCGGGCATGATCAGGCTGGCGAACCACGCCAAACTAGTCAGCAGGCTGAGCAAGATGACGAGAACGAGGTAACCTTTTACCGGTTGCGGCGGCAGGATTGATCGCATGACAAGCCAGATGAAATATGCGGTCAGGAGGGAATTAAGACCGACGATGGGCCAGGAGTTTACATTCCAGTGCAACGGCAGGATCCCAAGGCAATAGATGAAGGACCGCCCCCCGTAATCGGCCGAGAATTTATGCAGGACGATTGCCCGCGCGACAAGAGCGCCATCTTCCAGGTACGACATCGAATCTGGATAGAGCAGCGGAAACCGGTTATAGAGCGCCGGCCAGGTCATGACGAGTGCCCCAGCTAACACTGCGCCTCTGTGCCAAATTGGACGAAACCTACCCCGACCTCTCTCGTTTAGTGCGCGGTCCATCTTCTAGCCGGCGTTTCCGTCTTGACTTTCGACAACGGCCATCATTGTACCCTCATGCACCTTTCACTCTGAGGGCCGTCCGCACCGCTCAGAGAAACAATCGAGCGAAGCGAACCCAGAGGCGAGTTCAGGACTTCAGCCGCTCTGCCTGTTTTATCTGATATAGCGCCAATATGCTTGCCAACGGTCGGGCAACCGCCATGGTCTACAACGTAACGGTTGATCGAGTTAAATGCTGGTTCGCTGCATTCACTCGGCAGGGCGGATGGCAATTACATGCAACGAAAGGTATCAGCCGAGAAGATGCTGAGGACCTGCTGAGCACGTCTTCTTAACTGTCATTTAGGGCCTCCGGCCGCGAAACCTCATGAAAATTAACAACTTCTCAACCTGCTAACCAAGCAAGAGCGGAGTGATTTTCGACCCTGTTGCAGAATCGCGGTTACAGTGCGCCGGGATAAACCGGCATGAAGTAAAGAATGAAAGAGTCTTACAGGAAAGGAGTAGCGAACCACCTGGCCCCGAGTCTTGCGCTGCTACCGCGAGGGACCCAGCGAAGCGTAGACAGGGGATAGGCGGGGTGGGCGATCGAGCTTCGAAAAGATGCAATCCGGACGCCGACGTCTTTGTAATGCGCGGAAGGCAACATGAGCGGGAACGTTAGCGCGAGTTCCTGTTCAGTCCGGCGTAGTCGAAGACCCCA
>QIAN01000125.1 GCA_003225005.1 Acidobacteriota bacterium
TGCATCCCGGTCGCAACGGTTGTCAGGGCATAGAGTATTCGCTCAGCCACGACACTATTCGAGCACATCTCCACGAGTTGAGGCTAGCGGTTGAAATATCGACATAGCGTTCGTTGACCTTGGTACAGGTTCGGAATGGCGGTTCTAGAAATCAAATAATAAGGGCGTCCCGGCTCCGACGGCAGATTGGACGATGCTTTTTGACCCGTGCATCCGATGTGGACCCAGACCATGTTCTGGGTCCAGTCGGCAAGTGGATTGATCTTCGCCATCAGGAACTGTGAGCCCAGAAGAAGAGAACTTCCTGCAAGCCGTTCGCTGAGGGAGCGACGGGATATGTGCGTCGCGATGCATCCGCAGTGGAAGTGCTGTCGGCGATTCGTGCTGTGGCCGCAGGGAAAGCAGTTGGTACACCCTGATTCTCAGCAGCACTATTCCGCTGCACAGCTCGGCAACTTGCAATTCGGCAAAACCTGCAGCTCGAGCCGGTATTAGCTTAGCCGAACTAATCTGCTGGGGACTTACCAACGAAGAGATCGCTTCGCGTCTGAATCTCTCAGAACATACCGTGAAGAATCACGTTCACCGCCACGGGGGAAACCCCTTATCCCTCTCTAACCCACCCATTGCATGGTGAAGCCTTGCCTAGCGCTGAAGCCGCCGAAGCCCGCTGATGACCATGCTGCCAACCGGCGGACCTGAACCCATTCCCTCTTTGCTCTAACATGCTTGGTAGACTAGTCAACTTGCCGCACATCTGAAGTTCGCGCGCACCCAGACTAAGCTGGCAGAAGGAGACATGACGAACACTGCCCCGAATGAGCGCGTCATCATCGGCGTAGATATTGGTGGCACGAAGATTGCGGCTGGCCTTGTGGATAACCAAGGGGCGATCCTTACACAACGACGGACGCCCATGATCAGCCACCGCGACGCGGCTTCAGCTGTGGCAAGAGTAAGATCGGCAATCGACGCTGTGTTCGCAGAGGCCGAAAAGTATTCGGTTGATCAACGCTCAGTCGCTGGCATCGGCATTTGCGCGCCAGGTCCGTTGGATCCCAAGACCGGAATCATCATTAATCCACCCAACCTTCCCTGCTGGCGGAATTTCCCTTTGGCTTCCGAGATTGCGCAACACTACGGCGTTCCCGTGGTCGTCGATAATGATGCCAACGCCGCCGCACTGGCCGAGGCCCGATGGGGTGCTGGACGCGGATACCGCAACATTTTTTATGCCACCATCGGTACGGGCATCGGTACCGGAATTATTTTCGACGGACATATCTATCACGGCCGTACCGGCGGTGCCGCCGAGGGTGGGCATATGAGCATCGACTACCGCGGCCCCCGCTGCGGATGCGGAAAGCTTGGATGCATTGAGGCGCTCGCAGCCGGTCCCGCCATCGCAAAAAGAGCACGCGCCAAGCTTGCTGCGGATTCCTCAGGGAGTGCGGCCATTCTTGGCCTGGCTGGTGGCAACCTCGATGCCGTAAGCAGCGAAATGGTCGGAACAGCTTATGTGGCCGGTGACCCACTGGCAAAACAGGTTCTGCATGAGACAACGGAATTATTGGCGCTGTGGCTAGGAAACATCGTCGATCTGCTTGAGCCGGACGTGATGATTGTGGGCGGCGGAGTTGCGGCGATGCTTAATCCATTCTTTGATGAAGTGCGGCGACTGCTCCCGGACTGCTGCGTCAACTCGCGCGTCCAGGAAATACCACTGCTGATGACGCACTATGGCGCGGACGCAGGCATTGCCGGAGGCGCAGCACTTATTCGTGTCCCGGCGTGAGGCCTCCTGCAGCAGCTCCGCGAGCCGCTTTCAGTCCTTAAGACCCGCCACCTTGGCCCGCACTACTGTTATCGAGGCTTTAGGCAAAGTGAACGTGGTTTGCGGACCTGTCGATGCGGTGGTGGCCAAGGGCGGATTGTCTGGATCGGCATGACTGTTCGGTCCGTCGTTGATCCAAACATACTGCTCACTGCCGAAAGTCACGAAGGCGACCGGCCCGGTGAACGACTCAGTTCGTTTGTTCTTGGAATCTTCAAATACAACGCGCACTGTGTGCGGATTGGTTTCGTCACGATTTACCAGCATCAACGACCAGTTCCCGTCGGGACGGCGTACCGCATAGGAAGTCACCAGCACATTTCCCTCATTGTCTTTGACATCGGTGGACGAAGGAAACATGGAATGCAGACCCGAGCGGTGTTGTACCCATTCCAGATTAATCATGTGAGCAGCATAATAAGGAGAGGTGTAGCCCGTGATGTTGTATTTTTCGTCCGAGACAAAATTTGACCACGAGGCCCAACCCAGGCAAGACGGTTCCACGCGCTGGGGCTGAATGGGTGAGTGATAAAAGGCAGCGCCGCCACCTTCAAAAAACGACCCTACATTGTCGGCCAGCCACAACGCCGCAAAAATCGTCGTCATAGGCCCGGTGAGGCTGGCGGCCAGGTGATTCTCCGTCACCATCAACGGGACATCTTTTGGTACTCCGTCATCTCGCCACACCTGCAAGATATGCTTCATGAGTTGCGGCTCGGTGTAGAGCGTTTTCCAAGTGATGGTGCACGGCTCAAACGGATAGTGCTCGAATGAGACGAAGGCCAAATCAGAGAGGCGGTTGTGCGCCTTCAGATAGTCCACAAAGCGTCCCATCCATGAGGTTCGCCCCTGCGCGTCAGGCCATACGCGTATGTCTTCATTGACCCCTTCAAAAATTGGCCCTCCCAGCTTGAGCTTCGGGTCAATTTTGTGGATGGCGGTGGCCCACTGCAAGTAAAGCGCGCCATAGTCTTCGGGCATAGCATGCTTCCCGTCGGGCTCTTCTCCCAGCTCGATGTATCCGATCGCATAGCCGCGTTTCTCGATGTAAGCAATCTGTGCGGCTGCATCATCGGGCGTGCCGTAGAGCATCGTCACCGGGATCATCGCCGGAAGATTGTTGGTGAGTCCGCTGCTGAAGAAAACGTCGAAGCCGCTGTGCTGGTAGGCACCACTATCGTTCACGTCCTCCTCGGAATGCCAGGGATCAATAGAGGAAACGCAATATGTAGTTTTTCCCTCGCCAGGACCCTTCGCTACTTCAACGAAAGCACCAGTGCCATCAAGCGCGCCCACGGCGATCTGCTGCATCGCATAACCAACGCAATTGCGAATGTCGTCCGGGCCATGTTCGTCGCAGGTGTTGGAGGATTCAGTCATCAAGATGCGAAGGTATCGCGTAGAAACAGGCCGGTCCGTGAGCTTCAGGGTGACCGTGCCGCCATGGGCCTTCTTCAGTACTCCGGCGGGGAAAACATTCCATTCCCCTTTCGGTCCTCCGTCGAAATCGAGCGCGTTTGTACCACTCCAATATTCCACTTGGTACGTCGCGGCATATGGGCTGGCCCACTCGATCCGGACGGCACTGAGCGGCTTCTCGGCCTTCAAGTCCACGATCACCCACTGCGGATGCTGGGCATCGCTCTCGCCCGTGAACTTGCTGGTCAGATACGGATTACTCTTCCAATAGGTCAGGTTAGGACCTCGAATAGGACGATCGCCGCTGGTCGCGAAGCCGCGGTGGGGCAACGCATAGGCGAGAATGTAGCGAGTGGGCTCCTTCAATTCGACGCTACCGGTGAAGTATCCACTGCGGTGCGCAGCATCGCTCCAGACGCCATTTTCCGTCCAGTGCCATGCGGCCATGCGGAGCTCAGTGTTGTTGCGGTATGTGATCGGACCCCAGCCCGCCGAGAGGGCCTCCTGGATGATGTTCGGCGTATAGACCTTGTTGATGTCGGTGCGAGACAGGACATCAATCGAACTGCCAAGGGCGCTGTCAGGATCAAACGAATTGATGGCGTGGCCCGGCGTTGCGTCGACGCGAACGGTCGCGGCTTGTTCCGTCCCCGGACTTTGGGCAAATGCAAATCCGGTTTGCGTCATCAACGAAAAGATCGCAATCGCTGTGATGAGGGTTCGAGTGGAGGGTTTCCGCTGAACCCCTTTCCTATTCATCCATCTCCATGCAGTCACCCTCGAACCCTCCCTTCGTCGCATTTCCCGTTTCGCAACCGCAAAACAAGAAGCAGCCGGTCAAAAGAAGTTTCACTGTGTGAAAAGAACGAAACCACACTCCCAGCTTCTTTCACGGGAAATAATAGCATTCACTTTGCTGATAGCACTCGGAAGTACAACGTAAAACCATGCGGGCAATCCTCTTCGAAGAAAAGCCGATCTGTGTGGCGGGGCTTTTTGCTAGATTGCCAGGGCGAGAATGGAGTTCCCGTGCGAAAAATATTAGGCTTTCTGCGAAGTGCAGGCGGGACGTGGAGTCGGAGCCTCTGCGCGCAGACGGGCTAGTTTCCTGAGCGCAAAATCCCGAATGCTTGTTCTTGTCGGCTTCGATGAGTTGAGCAACTTTGGAACCGGTTCCAACCGGTTCGATGAGTACGACGTGTCGCTCGTTCAACAACAGAAAGCAGAACTGCGAGCATGCCCAGCAAAAGAAAAAGGACCGGGAAGTATCGGCAAGCATCTCCGAAAGCCCTCCTCAGGAGTCGAGTTGTTATGTTTATCTTGGGTCGGAATTTCCTCATGCGGGCCGAATAGCGTCATGATTCTAACCCCTTGAAAAGAGAAGAAAGAGGTGGTCCTGTTCCATGCGCGACGTTGCCTCAATGCGTTCGGAGGAATACAGCAGATTTATCCGCCGTCGTTCAACAAAAGTTTTCGCATCTTTTTGCCAGCTTAGCAAATCGGATGCGTATGTGTTAGCGAAGTGCATGCGAGCGGGATTGAACGATGGGCTGGCTTCGCCGAAGTCGGGTGACGAGACCGCGCCCTTCTACCTGGGGATCGTGCAATTGGTGCCATGGTCACGCATGCCCCACCGCTCGACCTTCGGAAATCACGCTGGGAACCGCTGCTCACCGAATTTCTGAACACTTGTCAAAAGTAAGGGGACATTATGGCCAAACGGATGATTCTCATGCTGGTCGCGGCCGCGCTGCTGGTCGGGGCTCTTGGGTACTTCAAATTGCGGCAAGTTCAAGCGGCTGTAAAAGGTGGCGCCTTCCAGCCACCTCCGGCAGCGGTGACCACAATTGTCGCTAAGCAGGAGACGTGGCCGTCAACACTTAGCGTGGTGGGAACGACGGCGCCCGTACATGGTGTCACCGTGAGCGCCGACCTGCCTGGGACCGTCGACACAATCACCTTTGATTCCGGCAAGTTCGTTCATGAGGGAGACGTGCTCGTACAGCTTGACACCCGGCAAGAACGAGCCCAGTTGGCCGCCATGGAGGCGCAGCGTGATCTCGCAAAGATCAATTACGACAGGATGCGGCAGCTGGTGAATGGAGGCGTTATCTCCCGGATGGACTATGACAAATCGACAGCGGAGCAAAGGCAGACCGAAGCAAACGTTGGAGAAATCAAAGCGACGATTCAGCGGAAGACGATTCGGGCGCCTTTTTCGGGAATCTTGGGTATCCGGCAAGTCAACCTGGGGCAGTACATGTCCGCAGGCACTGCAATCGTCTCTTTGCAGGCATTGAATCCCATCTATGCCAACTTCAACGTGCCACAACAGGTAATGAGCCAGATGCGACCGGGACAGAACGTAAAGATTTCGACCGACGGTGCGAGTGGCCACGAGTACTCGGGACGGGTGAATGCGCTCGAGTCGACTGTGGACGAATCTACCCGCAACGTTCAGGTGCAGGCGACGCTGGCTAATCCTGAAAACAAACTGCGTCCGGGCATGTTTGTTCAAGTGGAAGTCGGGGTGGGGGCGCAGCGTTCGCTATTCCCCCTACCGGCATCCGCAATTAACTACGCGCCCTTCGGCGATTCTGTCTATATTGTCACGGATCTCAAAGGGCCAGACGGGAAAACCTACCGTGGAGTACGTCAGCAGTTCGTGAAAATTGCGGGCGCGCGCGGCGATCAAGTCGGCATCGTGTCCGGTCTTAACCAGGGCGACGAAGTTGTCACCTCGGGTGCCTTCAAACTGCGTAACGGGGCGGCAGTGGCCGTTAACAACAAGATCCAACCGGGAAACAATCCGTCTCCCAAGCCCGAGGACAACTGAATGAAATTTACAGATCTGTTCATTAAGCGGCCAGTTCTCGCCATCTGCGTCAACTTAGTTATTTTGATCGCGGGTCTGCAGTCCATCCGGTCACTCAGCGTGCGTCAGTATCCGCGTAGCGACATTGCGGTCGTCCAGGTCTCTACGGTGTACGTCGGCGCCAATGCTGACCTGGTTCGAGGATTTATTACTACCCCGTTGGAGCGTGTGATCGCCAGCGCCGACGGCATTGATTACATGGAATCGTCGAGCGCGCAGGGAATTAGCACGATTACCGTGCATTTGAAGCTTAACTACGACACGAATGCGGCACTCACTCAGATACAGGCTAAGGTCGCACAGGTGCGTAATGACCTGCCTCCTGAATCCCAAGCTCCGGTCATTGACCTCGAAACCGCAGACACTCAATTTGCCGCAATGTACCTGGGGTTCTCGTCCTCTGATCTCGATGAGAACCAGATCACGGACTACATGACGCGCGTTATCCAGCCCAAACTGAGTGCGATCAGTGGCGTCCAGCGCGCCGACATTCTTGGTAAACGTACGTTCGCTATGCGCGTCTGGCTCAAACCGGAAAAGATGGCGGCTCTTGGAATCACGCCATCTGCGGTGCACGATGCGCTGGCCAACAATAACTACCTTTCAGCCCTGGGGCGAACCAAAGGCTCCATGGTGTCGGTGAACCTGGTGGCGAACACCGATCTGCGCACAGCCGAGGACTTTCGCCAACTGGTGGTGAAGCAGGACAAAGGAACGATCGTTCATCTCGGCGAAATTGCTGACGTTGTGCTGGGCGCGGAGACCTACGACGAGGATGTTCGCTTTAACGGCGAGGCTGCGACTTTTATGGGCATCTGGGTGCTGCCCACGGCCAACTCGCTCGATGTCATCAAACAAGTTCGCGATGTCATTCCGCAAATTCGAGAGCAGTTGCCGGCCGGTATGAAGGTCGGCATACCCTATGACTCGACCGCCTACATTCAGGACGCGATCAAAGAAGTCTTGAGTACCCTGACCGAGACCCTCCTCATCGTTGTTGTGGTCATCTTTTTGTTCCTGGGTTCGTTCCGATCCGTGCTTATCCCGGTGGTCGCAATTCCCATTTCACTCATCGGCGCGGTCTTCCTGATGTTTGCGGCCGGTTTCACCATCAACCTGCTGACTCTGCTGGCGATTGTGCTGTCCGTCGGCCTGGTCGTGGACGACGCTATCGTGATGGTGGAGAACGTGGAGCGGCACCTGCATGAGGGCAAGACCCCTTACCGCGCGGCCATCGACGCAGCCCGTGAGTTGGTAGGTCCGATCACCGCGATGACCATCACCCTGGCCGCGGTTTATGCGCCCGTTGGCGTCCAGGGAGGTTTAACCGGTGCGTTGTTCCGTGAATTCGCTTTCACTCTCGCCGGGGCGGTACTGGTGTCTGGAATTGTCGCGCTGACGCTATCACCGATGATGGCTTCCAAGTTGCTGCGCGCAGGCGATACCGAGCGCGGCTTCGCGGGATGGGTCAACCGCCGTTTTGACAGCGTGCGCAACGCTTACGCCCGGATTCTGACGGGCACGCTGCAATACCGGCCAGTGGTTCTCGGGGTTTGGGTGATCGTGGTGCTGTTGGTTGTGCCGTTTTATATCTTCTCCCAGCGCGAGCTTGCACCGGCGGAGGACCAGGGTGTGGTCTTCGGAGTTGTGCAGGCTTCCGCCAACTCAACCCTCGATCAGACCAAGCTTTTCGCCTCGCAGATCTACGATGTTTACCACGCGATTCCCGAGAGCGAGAGCATCTTCCAGATCACTGGTCCTAACGGCGGTTTCGGAGGCATGGTCACCAAATCATGGAGCCAGCGCAAGAAGACCGCTCAGCAGCTTCTGGTCCAGTCCACTGGGCCCTTATCGAAGATCGCTGGCATTCGCGTTATCCCGCTCACACCACCGCCGCTGCCGGGGGGAGGCAACTTCCCCGTGGACTTCGTCATCGCTTCGTCGGCGGAGCCTGAGCAACTCGTCCAGTTCGCCAACCAGCTCGTGGGCAAGGCCTTCGCCAGCGGAATGTTCATCTTCGCCGACTCGGACCTGAAGTTTGACCAGCCCCAGACCGAGGTGGTCTTTGATCGCGACAAACTGCGCTCCCAAGGGGTTGACCTGAGCCAAGCCGGCAAGGATCTTTCGACCCTTCTCGGCGGAAACTATGTGAACCGTTTCAGCATTCAAGGACAGAGTTACAAGGTCATTCCGCAGGTCAAGCGCGTGGAACGTTTGACGACCGATCAACTGGCGCAGATCTATGTAAAAGGATCGGACAACAAATTGGTTCCGTTGTCCACCTTCGCCACCCTGAAGACCACCACCGAGCCGAGGGAGCTGAAGAAATTCCAGCAGCTTAACGCTGTGCGGATTCAGGGCGTGGTGCCCCCGAACGTCCCGCTCGATAAGGCACTCACTTTCCTGGAAGACGAAGCCAAAAAGATATTGCCTCAGGGCTTCACGGTTGACTACGCGGGCGAGTCTCGCCAGCTCCGCGTTGAGGGCAGCAAGTTTCTCGGTACCTTTTTGCTGTCAGCCGTCCTGATCTATCTGGTGTTGGCCGCGCAATTCGAGAGCTTCCGCGATCCCTTCATCGTCCTTGTCGGCTCGGTGCCGCTAGCCATCTCTGGGGCACTCATGTTCTCGTTTCTGGGGCTGACGACGCTTAACATCTACAGCGAAGTAGGACTGATCACTTTGGTTGGTCTGGTCTCGAAAAACGGCATCCTTATTGTGCAGTTTGCAAACCATCTCCAGGAAACCGGAAAAGAAAAGATGGCTGCCGTCATTGGAGCAGCCGAGACTCGCCTGCGGCCGATTCTCATGACGACCGCCGCCACCGTCGCCGGTCACTTCCCGCTTGTACTCGCGAGAGGTCCCGGGGCTGGCGCGCGCAATAGCATCGGGATCATGCTGGTCAGCGGCATGATCATAGGCACGCTCTTCACTCTATTCGTGGTGCCGTCTATCTACATGCTGGTAGCTCGGAAGCATGCGGCCATTGCTGAACCGGGAGACACCGCGGAAGCTGAGCCGGAGCTCGAGGGAGCAGTAATCTGATCTTGTTCATCTCGATCGGTTTTTTACGCCTAATGTAGACGTAAACCGGCCGCGGGAACTGGTCAGCGTTCCGTCTCCTGGAACAACTTAGATAGTTGACTAAGTCAAATAATTAATTGACAATAGCAATGACTTAAACCCCCCGCATGATGATCGGGAATCCATCCGGACTCGACTATTCGATTGCGCGAGCAAGGCGATTCAACCGTTTCTATACCCGGCGTATTGGTGTCCTCGATGAAGGCCTCTATGACACCCGGTTTTCTCTAACCGAGAGTCGCGTCTTATACGAGCTCGCTCATCGTCCCAATCTCACCGCGACGGCATTAGGAAAGGATCTGGGGCTGGATCCTGGATATCTCAGCAGGATTGTCCATCGATTCGAGAAACGGCGTCTGATCGCGAAAACGCCGTCGGAAGCCGATGGCCGCCAGAGCCTGCTCCGACTCACTCCGGGAGGGCACACGGCCTTCGCCCCGCTTGACGCGCATTCGCATCAAGAGACGGGAGCGATGCTAAGCCGCCTCTCGAGGCCTGAACAGAAACGCCTGATCGATGCGATGGGTACGATTGAGCTCCTGCTCGGCGGAACTACAGAGAAAGCCACGCCTCCCTACTTGCTCCGCTATCATCAGCCGGGAGATATCGGCTGGGTCGTCCACAGGCATGGCGTTCTTTATGCTCAGGAATACGGGTACGACGAGCATTTCGAGGCCCTGGTGGCGTCGATTGTGGCGGAATTTATCGCCAATTACGAAGCAAAATGGGAGCGTTGCTGGATGGCTGAGCAAGATGGTGCACTTGTCGGTAGCGTGTTCCTGGTAAGAAAATCGAAGACAATCGCGAAGCTACGCCTTCTGCTCGTTGAACCCGCGGCACGGGGTTTGGGTATTGGCGCGCGCCTGGTGAGCGAATGCATACGATTTGCGCGGCACGCTGGATACAAAAAGATTGCGCTCTGGACCCAGAGCGAACTCAAGACCGCGCGCCATATCTACGACAAGGCCGGGTTTAAGCTCGTCGGGAAAAAACCACACTTCAGCTGGGGCAAGAACCTGGTCGCGGAAACCTGGGAACTGAAGCTTTAGCCGGCTGGCGCATGCTGCCCCTTGTAGTACAGCTCGACTACCGTACAATCGTCGCCTAGAGACGTCCCGCCGCAAAACGCAGCAACCGCCGAGAAGATGCCTTCCAGCGTTGGGTCCTTGGCCGCAACCGCTTCCAGCCGCGAGTCCTCGAAGAATTCTCCCATGGCGTTCTCGGCTTCGGTGACGCCGTCGGTTACCATTATGAAACTGTCGCCGGCATTCAGTTGGCAGCGCGAACTTTCATAGGTAACGTCGGCCAGAAGCCCTACGGGCACATTACCGTGTGGTGGACGAATGGCTTCTCCGTTACAAATGAGGAGGGGAGGCACGTGTCCGCAGTTTACGTATTCGAGGTCGCCATCCCGCCGCAACCGCGCCAGGAGCATGGTTGCATATTTTTCTCCAACCAGCTTTTCGGTAAAGAAGCGATTCACGGCCTCGACCACTTGCAGCAGCGGCATGCCTGCGCTCAGATGCGAATAGATCATCCCCTGCAGCTGGCAGGCCAGCAAGGCCGCCGAGACTCCTTTGCCGCTGACATCGGCCAACACGACCGCCAGACCCTCTTTGGTGTTGAGCGCATCAAAGAAGTCTCCTCCGATCTCTTTGCAGGAGAGATTCCGTCCCCGAAGCCGCGCGAACGGTACCTCGGGAATCTTCACTTGCATCAGCCGTTGCTGAATGCTCGCAGCGATGGCCAGTTCCTGCTGGTAACGGCGTGCTTCCTCCTCCGCCTGCACCAGCCGCGCGTTCTCGATCAGTGACGCAGCTTCAGTCGCGATTACGTGCAGAATGTCATGTCCCACCCCTGAGATATCCCGCGAAGCAAAGCGTGAATCCAGGTACAAGACTCCCAAAACTTCTGCGGCCCTGGGGGGAGGCACAGGCGTTTGGACATCGCGGAACGACTGCACACGCATCTTGCGCAGCGGAATGCAGACCACGGTGCGCAGATCGTAAGCAACAATGCTCTGACGCCCCGCCATATCGAGTGATTGGCTGGTATCGCTCAAGAGAAATTCCGAGTTGGAACGCAGCGACTCTTCCAAGATCGAGTGCGAAATGGTCTTGTCATCCAGCAGAGGCTCGCCTTGGGCATTTCGTCCCGCGGCTAGGCGCAGCTTCCCGTCCTCCTCCTTGAGAAAAACGTAGGCGCGCTCGGCTCGGATCAGCCGCAAGGTCACGTCGAGCATGGTCACTAGAATCTCGTCGAGTACCCCTATGGTATTCAGCTTGCGCGCCGCTTCCAGGAAGAGCGTTAACTTCTCCAAGTCGGTGGCTTCTTGCGAGATCTGGATGCCTGAGATCTGGCTTAAAAACTCGCGCGCTGTGTTCGAAGTGTCCTGCGCCGGGTTGAAGATAACGTAGGCCGAGTCGCGCGCGCCGAACTCCAAGCGGTCGTTGCGCTCCAGTTTCTGCCTCTGGATGCGCTCTCCATTTACGAACGTGCCGTGCTTGCTGCCTTGATCGAGCAGGAAGAAATCGCCGTCTTCTAGGACGATGAGCGCGTGGTCGCGCGAGACCCGCGGGTCGGCGATTACTAAATCCTTGTCCACCTTCCGCCCCACGCTGAACGGAGTCCGGTTGAGCACAACCTTGGTTTGCTCGTTACCCTGGACGAAAACCAAGCCCGGAAACACGCCCGAGCCAGAGCTATGAGGATGGGATGTCGTTTTCATGACCTTGAGATGTAACGCCAGTGTATGTTAGTCCGGACTCAACTGCTGTTGACAGAAATATCACCGGAAATCCATCCTCTGGCGGCAAGGGCTTTCGCGAAACCAAGGCTAGCGATTCTGCCACGCCTTCGATAGACTCGGCGGCGTGCTCCCCGTGGCTGTTACTCGACCCCACTCTCTCATCCGATGGATGAAGACCCTGATGCTTCTGATCCTATTGAGCGCCCTCACCGTATTTTTCTGCGCGCACTTCTCCGCGTCCTCCGACGGAACCGACTTTCCTGACTTCTACTCCGCTTCGCGTTTGTTGATCGCAGGCCACGGACACGAACTCTACGATGCCCAAGTTCAGCGTCAGTTCCAGTCGCGTTACGTGGGACGAGTCGGCACGCTTTACATTCATCCGCCCTTCGAAGCTTTGTTCTATCTCGCAGTAGCCTGGCTTCCGCTGAACAGCGCCTACGCGCTTTGGACTGTGCTCAATCTAGCATTTCTTACTTTAATTGCACGGAAACTAGCTAGTGAGGTATTGCCGGCTTGGGACTGGCGCCTGCTTCTCATGGCCTCGCTTACCTTTGTTCCCGCGTTGCTGAATTTCTTGCAAGGTCAGGACTCAGTGCTTCTGCTGTTGTTCGTCACTCTTGCCTTCACCGCCCTCAAATGCAACCGCGCTTTCGCCGCAGGGTGCTGGCTTGGCTTGGGCCTTTTCAAGTTTCATCTCGTGCTACCGTTGGCGCTGGTCCTCGCACTGCATAAATGCCGAAAGGGTTTTCTGCGCGGATTTGCTCTTATGGCCGTAGCCCTGGCCGCACTGTCGGCGGCGATCTCAGGATGGGCGGTGTTCGCCGCCTACCCAAAATTCCTCCTTCACCTACGAGAGCAGCCATTTGCCGGAGTTTTTCCGCAAGCCATGGCCAACTTCCGCGGATTGTCCTATCTACTCGTCCACAACGACGGATCGCCTTTCGCGATCTTTACGACCGCGTTCTTGTCGGTGTCCGCACTGCTTATAGCGTTGATCGGGTGGCAAGGTGCGACCGTCGCATCATATCCCATCTGCGCTCCCAAGAACCAAGTGGCCTTCGATGTCGACTTCGGGAATACGATATTGTTTGCGCTCCTGATCAGCTATCATCTCAATCCTCACGATCTCAGCCTCCTTTTGTTGCCGATTTCTCTGCTGCTTTACCGCGTGCGTGTCGAAGGCAGGTTTGCTCTTACTAAACCTGCGCGATGGCTGGTCGAAGGGTTGATCGCACTGTTGTTTCTGCCTCCACTGCACTTGCTGGCATTGGAGGCGCACAGGTACGTAATGGTCGCCGTTCCACTGCTTACCTTGTTGATTGTCTGCACATTCCTGCTACGGCGGAACCGAGCTCAGCAACTTAGTTGACGGGCTGCTGAAGTTATGCGGGCACTCATCGCTGCCAGCCCCATCTTAGGTACGATCGACAAAATCGGCGCTCGGCTGACTAGGACACCCCTGTAGATCGCTCAATCACTTACCCCGCCGGATGATCTGGCAACACGCGGTCCCGCAAGGCGCGTTCTTCCCCGCTCCCAAAAAAGCAGGGCAAGAACTAGCACTGGTAGCGCCAACGTCGAATAAAACGGCAGCCTCCAGGTGCTCTGTGCCCTCGTGGGCGACAGAAGGAAATAAGCAGCGCTTAAAGTCAGGCTGCCGATCCACGACCACGCCAAAACAACCACGGCGACCGCATACAGCAAGAGTTCGATTGCTGGCGCGCGACTCCTGACCGCCCATTGCCGTGCCAGCCACAAAATTGCGGGCAAAAGTAGCACTTGGTTATAAGCAGTAACGGGCACTATCACTACCGTGAACCCCAGCACCAGGGCAAGAGCGTGCGCAAATTCGGGAGTGTCTGCCTTTTGACCCCGCGTCCTCCACGCCACGATTCCGCACGCTAAACCGGCAACAACACCCAGCGCCAGTCCGACCCGTGGACCGAGTGTCCCATCGGCCAGCAGATCAAGGGCCGATTGGTTTTGCGCATATTGATGATATTGGCGGAGTGCCTCTGCGAACATCCGCCACCAGCCGGGTAATAGAAATTGGGCTCCCGCAAGCAGCAGCGCCATAAGCGAGACAAATCCAAATACCAGCCGCCGCCGCGCCCGCCACTCACTGGATGCCCACAACAGCAGCCAGACCACAATGGGTCCGGCCAGCTGCGGTTTGATGGTGGTCAGTGCTAATAGCGCTCCGGAACAAAATAGATACCCGTTCACAGCACAGGCCGCAGATACGGCCAAAACCCCCCCCACCAGCAGACTCAACTGCTGGAGTTTAACGCCCTGCGCTACTGGAAAACTGCCTAGAGTGAGTGCGAGACAAATCGCCATCGTCATGGGCGGTAGCTTCCAACGCAATGCCATTAGCCACAGGGGAACGCTTGCCGCGCTCAGCGCTACGAGAATCCAACCAAAAACAATCTGCACCGCGGGAAAGGGAAACCCGACAAACGGCGCCAGCAAGAACACAACATAAGCGGGGTAAGTGAAGGCTTCCTGATCCCTGGGATCGTCCGGACGCGAAGCATCAAGGGGGCGCCCATAAAATCCCTGTTGAATTTCCACTGTAACGTCGTGGCTGTAGGGATTGCGCCGGTGAAGCAGCAACTCACGGGCTCCCAGCCACCTTGGGTAAAGGTCGGAAAGATTACCGCGCGGCCGGTTGTGAGCCGTTGCATCTCGAACTTGCTGCGGTATCAAGATCCGCTCCACGTAAAACCACATGCTCGCCACCGCCAGCAGCGTAAGAACGATAGGAAAGGCGGATCGCGGGCGTTTTCGCAATCGGGGTGATCCCAATTTGGACGAGTCTTTAATCAAACCGCTTCATGTTACAACTTAGTGGGCGAAACATTGTTCAATGCGATGGCGCATCGCGGTCTCGATGGCAATTGGGGTTGGCAGCGGGGTCTACTGCTGGTTCCTGCTTATGCATTTTCACCTTGGCGCCGGGGACTTCAACTGGGCCGTCTGGGCTGCCGAAGACCTGCTGGCGCACCGCAATCCTTACGCCCGACCAATGCAGTTGTATCCTCTCACCTGCGCGGTCTTTGGCCTGCCCTTTGCGTGGATGCGCCCCGAAGCTGCCGGAGGCGCGTTCTACGGAATCAGTTCGGCCCTCATGGCCCTTGGCCTATCGCGCTATGGTTATCGCCGGTTGCTGGTCTTCCTTGCCTACCCTTATTGGGCCGGCATCATCGAGGCGCAATGGACACCCCTTATTATGGCCAGCGCGTTCTTTCCCCTCCTGTTGCCAGCCACCTTAGCAAAGCCGCAGTTGGGACTTCCGGTCGCACTCACTACACCAACTTGGCGAGGTGTACTGGCCTGCACCATGCTAATAGCGCTCTCACTTCTCGTTATGCCAGGATGGCCGTGGTTGTGGGCTGGCCATTTTTACCTCTACAACCGCTTCGTGCCACTGCTGATCGTCCCAGGCCCCTTGCTCGCTCTAGCTCTTCTCAGGTATCGCGACCGCGATGCGCTGCTCTTGCTGCTGGCTGCGCTGATGCCGCAGCGCTGGTTCTACGACACCTTCATTCTTTGGCTGATTCCCAAGACGCGCCGGGAAATTATCTGGACGATTTTCTTCAGTTGGGGCGCGGGTCTCTACCGCTGGTATCATGCACCACATAGCTACATTGAGGTGGGACGGTGGATGGTGCTGTTCATGTACCTGCCTATGTTAGCCGTGGTGCTGCTTCGAAAAGCAGCGGAAAAACCATCCATTGCCACCGCTTGATCCGTGCGCTCAGGCGATTGTTCTGCCGCGATGGTGTTGGTCAGGCTCCAGCACCCAACGGAACGCTTGGGGGACAAGGCGCCATCAACTAATTTGCGAGCCACAATCTTCATTCCAGCCTGCACTCCGCTAATGCACGTGAGAGTCAGAATTCGCCAGGACAACCCTCCCAAGATTTCAATAAGGCGGAGATCGACCCGGCAAGAGCCAGCAGAACAAGTCCCATCAAGCGGAACTGGCCTACACGTAAAGCCAGTATCCAGGACAATGGAGTGCATAGCAGCACAGCAACGGCTGCAATAAAGAGTGTTCGCGGCCATCCGGTGATTTCAGAGCCTTCGAAGATGTTTTTGCTGAGAAGGAATAAGGGCAACAGAAGCAATGTCATGTCATAGCTATACGAGTAATAGCTCGTCGCTAGTATCACCACGATCGAAAAACAGAAAGATGCGGCGACAAAACGCCGCTCATCGCCCCGCCAAGATCGGGTTGCAACGATTACCCCAATGATAACCATTCCCCCAAGAAACCACTGCGCGACCGCAGGAAGAGGCCCGTTTCCGAGGAACGTGGTCACAAGACCACGAACGTTTGGCATACTCTGCGGTGTGACCATTCCGAGTTCAGACGACTGGTTAAGGCCCCACAAATATCTCGGATAGGCCAAGATTCCAGCCCAATCTACCAACATCAGCGAGACGACGAACAGAAGCGAAGCCGTTGCCAGGAACCCCATCACTAAGCTGCTCTTCTTCCGCAGTAAAAATATCGCGACAAGGGGAATGATCAAGTGGAACTTGAACAATCCCAATCCCAGCACCACTCCGCATTGAACGTCCGCCCCGCGCAAAAGCAGTCTCAACGCGAATACCAGGATCAACAACAACAGGATAGAATCTTGTCCTTGTAGAAGATCGAAAGCAGCCGGGAAGAAGGCCAGGCACAACAGGCCCTCGCAGGCATGAGCAGAGATCGCCTCGCCCTTGTGACCTTCGCGAGGCAACAGGAACGGGATCGTCAACAAAAGAATCGTCTTCAGTGCCATCCAGACCACGCACGCGGTCGGATAGGTCAGATAAGCAAGAGGAAGAAACACAAGGGCTTCGAACGGCGGCCGAACGTAAGGCAGAGGTCCGCGACGGATCTTGACCGTCGAAGCAAATTCCTGCTGCACTTTCCACTGGAGGGCAGGGTCGTAGAGTCTTGGGCTCTGACCGCTCTGGACGATCCTGCCGGCGGTATAGAAAGACGCGAAGTCGACGTATCCCTGAAGAATCGGATCGCGCACCTGCCAAATCATCCAAGCATTAAGCCCTGCGAACCCCAGCAAACAAAGCACTCCCGATCGGAACGCGAAAGAGCTGATCAGGCGGGAATTTCCTTGAGCCGAAAGCGAGACGTTGCGCATTTTGGTACAAGAGGAGCAATTCTATACTGGTTTGTGACCGCCACGGTATGATCCATCCGCGTGCTTCACCTGCTCGAAACCCGACGCATTTTCATCCTGATCCTGGTCTCGGGCCTGTTCCTTGTAGGGGCGCGCAACGTCTCTGATCCCGATCTGTGGTGGCATCTCAAGACGGGGCAGTACATCATCGCGCACAAGACAGTTCCACACAGCGATGCTTTCTCCTACACGCGAGGCGGACAGCCTTGGGTAGCCCACGAGTGGTTGTCGCAACTTTTTCTCTATGGGCTCTATCGAACGGGGGGATGGGCGGGACTCATTCTGGTTTCTGCCGCCATCACCGCCGCAACTTTCTTCCTGCTGTATCTGCGTTGCGCCGAGACTCCATACGTAGCCGGATTCGTTACGGTTTGGGGAGCCATCGCCGGGGCGCCTTCCTGGGGAGTTCGGCCACAGACACTGACGTGGCTGCTGGTCAGCCTGTGGTTGCTAATTCTTGATCGCTCCAAAGCGAAGTGCCTCCTTCTCTGGTGGACGCTCCCCCTAATGTTGCTGTGGGTGAATCTGCACGCCAGTTACGCACTCGGCCTCGTCATTCTGGCATTGTTCATCGCTGCTGAACTTGTGGAAGTCTGGTTCGGACTTGTCGCCGTACAGCAGGCGCGCCCACATTTACAAGCACTGGCGCTGACCTTCCTGTTCAATTTGACCCTGGTGCCGCTGAACCCGAATGGCGTCCGGTTGTATTCGTATCCACTCGAGACCTTGCGCTCTCGGGCGATGCAGGATTACATCGTCGAGTGGTTCTCTCCTAACTTGCACAGTCGGGAATTCTGGCCGTTCCTCCTCCTGCTTCTCGGAACGATCGCGGCTCTAGCCTGGATCCCCCGCGCAGTCCGCGTCCACAATATTCTGCTGCTGCTCGGAAGCGCCTATGCCGCACTCTTCTCCATGCGAATGATTCCATTTTTTATCTTGATCGCGGTCCCTATCCTTTCGCGGCAGCTCCACGACTGGATTGTCCTTAGAAAGTCCGGCAACCCTGAATTCGAGCCCGTAGGTCCGGCAACCAAGGCTCACAGGACCCGCTTCTCGCCCAAATTATTGCTCAACACAGTGATTGCCACGGCTATGATTGTTTTCGTCTGCCTGCGAGTCGTGCGAGTCCTCGAACAGCAACCCCTGGTCGAACAAGCACACTTCCCTGCTGGCGCCGTTGAATTCCTCAAGATGCACCCGACCGACGGTCCCGTCTTCAATCACTATGATTGGGGCGGCTACCTGATTTGGAAACTGTATCCGGATGCGCCAGTCTTCATCGACGGACGTGCCGATCTTTACGGGGAGCATCTGCTGAAGCAATTCGCGGATACGTTTCAACTGAAAGGCGACTGGAAACAGACATTGAATCAATGGCATGTGAAAACCGTGGTCGTACCAGCAAACTCTGCTCTCGCCGAGGCCCTCCGTCGCCAGGCCGGATGGACAATCAGCTATGCGGACCGGCAAGCGACCATCTTCACGGACACAGGTCGCGTTTTCACAAGTCATACAGCCATATCCGGTCAGGAACTAGCCCCGGAAGGCGACTGATCAAACTCCAAAGCGGCCCGCTCGAGCCGCCTGGAGGTATGCAAGAAATTACGCCTATCGGGCAATTTGCAGGGTATTATGGTTTGTCGTTTTGGTTAATTCCACGAAGCTGACCGTAGTCGAGGAGATGCCGTTGCCCCGGCAACGATGTCTGAAGTGCGCGTTGAGGTGGATACCGGTCAAGAAAGGCATCTTGGGAAGGAGGCTGGCAGAGTATGGAACTTTTGCGGAGGCTTGGTTGTGACGAAAAAGGGCAGGATATCGCTGAATATGCCGTGATGCTCGCCGTGATTCTGGTGATTGTGGTAGGTACAGTGCGGCTCATTGGCTCCAACGCGAACAATGTATTCTCCCAGGTCGCCAGTTCGATTCAGTAAGTTCTGCTGACGCAGGCGAGGCGCTCTTGAGTTGCTTCGAGACCCTGTGTGTTGTCCTGGTCCGGTCTCGTGTTTGCCATTGTTGAGAAATGTTATGAATCGTACTCGTCTGTTGATGATCGGAGTCGTGGCTCTCGCACTGGGAGCACTGGTAAGCGTCGTGGTGTACCGGAACTTGCTGTCGAAAGGTGGCGGACAACCTGGCGTCGACGTGATGGTCGCCGCCGACGATTTGCAAGTTGGCGCCAGGGTCGAAGAGCACGACATTAAGATTATTAAGATCCCTGTTTCTGACATTCCGCCAACCGCTCCCCGCCGGAAGGCTGACGTTCTC
Source organism: Acidobacteriota bacterium (assembly GCA_003225005.1). GTDB lineage: Bacteria > Acidobacteriota > Terriglobia > Terriglobales > Acidobacteriaceae > Sulfotelmatobacter. The sequence goes on from QIAN01000125.1 coordinate 19,425, forward strand.
GATCACGGCGTGATCCTTCCGATTGCCAAGGGAGAGTTCCTCTTGTCCGGCAAGCTGGCTGGAGAAAATGCTGGATCTGGTTTGCCTTCTCTAATCCCACCTGGGATGCGCGCAGTATCGGTGCGCGTAAACGAGGTCGTCTCCGTCGCCGGATTCGTCGGCCCCGGAACTCGTGTGGATGTTCTCCTCACCGGCACGCCGGCCGGTAGCGCAGAGCAGCAGACCACCACCGTCCTGCAGAACGTCGCGGTGATCGCTGCCGGCCACACCCTTGAGCGCACACCATCGGGCGAGGCCCAAAACACTCCGGTAATTACACTCTTGGTTTCTCCCGACGATGCCCAACGCCTCACTCTTGCGAGTTCGGAAGGCCACATTCAGTTGGTTTTGCGTAATCCGCTCGACACACGACAGGATGAAGTCGCGGCGGCCCGTACCGCAGGCCTTTACAAAGGCGTGCTTGCCCCTGCCAAGCCGACGACACATCCCCATCCGGCGAAGAAGATGGAATCGCCTGCCCCCGCTCCCACGGTTTACGGTGTGGAGGTGTATCAGGGCGACAAGAAGCCGGACGTTATCAAGTTCCCCGAGCAGGGTGACGGACCCAAATGAGTGCAACGGCGCTCGTCCCGCGCAGAACTACAAAGCAGCCCGCGTTTCGTCATGTGGAGAAAAATCTGACGACGAACTTTTCGGCCGCACTACTGGGGGCAGTGTTGTACCTGTTCCTTCTCCCAGTAGCCGCGATATCCGAGGCCAGGGCACAACAGCCTGCGCCCGCATCTCCCGCAGGTGATGCGGCTCAGAACCCGTCTTCGGTCCCCACCGGCACCCAGACCACCACCCTTCCTCCGCAATCAGCACAGCCTCAAGGCTCCGCACCCCTGCGTGTCATGGTGGATAAATCGCTGCTGATTAACACCACGGAACGGCTGAAACGTATTTCTGTCACCGACCCGAATGTCGCGTATGCCACGGTCATCACGCCCACTCAGATCCTGGTTCATGGACGCGCGCCCGGAGAGATTTCCTTACTCATCTGGGACGAACTGGAGCGTTCGCGTAGCTTCGATCTCCGCGTAGACGTAGACATCAGCGCCTGCGCGGAGGAAGAACGTCGCGTCTTTCCCGACGAGCAGATCACGGTCACGCCTTCACGCGCTGCTGTCGTGCTCTCGGGACACGTTTCCACCGAAGATGTGTCCAAACGTGCGGCCGAACTCGCCGGAGCCTACTCCAAGAACGTGGTAAATGTACTTACGTTTGGCCCCGTGGGCGCTCAGGAGGTTCTACTTCAGGTGAAATTCGCCGAGGTAGACCGCAGCGCATTTACACAGCTGGGCGCTAATTTCATCTCCACTGGCGCTGGGAATACGATTGGGACAGCCACCACAGGTCAGTTCGGAGGATTCGGAAATCAACTGATAGGTCAGTCCGCAAGCACCGAAACGATCAATAACGTTTTGAACCTTTTTCTTTTCCGGCCTGATATTCACTTCGGAGCCGTTATTGAGGCATTGCAGACAAAGAACTTGCTTCAAATCCTGGCCGAGCCGAATCTGATCGCGGTCAACGGTAAAGAAGCCAGTTTCTTGGCTGGCGGTCAGTTTCCATTTCCGCTGGTCCAACCCGGTCAGGGATTCACGGCCGTTACAATCTCCTTCAAGGATTTCGGCGTCAAACTGCAATTCACTCCCATCATTATGCCGAACGGTAACATTCATCTGAAGGTTGCGCCCGAAGTGAGCACTCTAGACTTCAGCAATGCTTTGACCATCTCCGGCTTCACGGTTCCAGCCTTGAGCACCCGCAAGGCGGAAACGGAATTTGAACTACAAGATGGACAGAGTTTCGTTATCGCAGGGCTGATGGACAATCGCGTTACTGACATCTACAACAAGATTCCCGGCCTTGGCGATATCCCGATTCTAGGCAACTTCTTTCGCAGCAAGAGTCTGCAGAAAAACAATTCGGAACTAATGGTTTTGTGCACCGTTCGTAGGATTTCACCCAGTGGACAAGCGCCAACTCCCCCCACGAATCCGCAGCCTTTTTTGAATCCTGAAAAATTCGATAAAACCAATCCTGCTAGCATTAAATAAGGGGCATGCACAAGTGTTAAGATCGCGGCCTAAGCTTGGAAGCCCAGTCCCCTCTCACAGAATTGGGCGTTGCACTTTCTAGGAGTGACTTTGGAGTAAAGACCGCAAGCAGGAACTTTCCGACCCGTTGTCGGCCTGCCATAATACAGAAAATAGCGTTTCGCAGTTATGCCCGAACTTTCTGTAGTCATCGTCGCCACCGACAACGAACAGCGTACCGTGCTTCAGGTGCTGGTGGACGGAACCAGCGTCGCCCGGACGGTGCATACCTGCGCCAGTTTTCCCGTGGCTGCCGCCGACCCCATCGTGCGTCGCGTGCAGGCAGCAAGCCCCGATGTCATGTTGGTGGACATCCCAGCAGATAATCCCACTCCTGCGCAACGCGCGATTGAGCTTCTTCACCAGGAATTGCCCGATTCTGCCGTCTTCGCCATTGGAAGCCTCACGCATCCCCAAGTGATCGTAAATGCCATGCGGGCCGGGGCTCGTGAGTTCATTGAACGTCCCACGACCACTACGGATCTGCTGGAAGCGTTTGTGCGCCTTACCGCCGCTCAGCGTAGGGTCCGTCAGGAGGGCCCCCGAGGAAAGGTCTTTTCCCTGGTAAACGCCAAGGGTGGAAGCGGCGCCACGACGGTTGCGGTGAACCTAGCCTTGGCCTTGCACTCGGCCTACGGAAATACTGCTTTGGTGGATCTGGCTCCCCTCGGCCACGCGGCGTTGCATCTGAACTTGAAGCCGCTGTTTACCGTCGCCGACGCCACCCGCAACCTCCACCGGATGGACGCCTCCCTGCTGGAAAGCTTCATGACCCGTCATGGTGGTGGTCTGCAACTGCTGGCCGGCACTAACGTCCCCGCGGCTCAGGAACCCACATCCGCAGAGTTCGTGCGCCTGTTCGACATGCTGGCGACGCACTACCGTTACGTCGTAGTGGACACTTCCACGCGGCTTGACGCCGCGACCCGGTTGGTAGCCAACCTGTCCGAGTGTGTGCTGCTGGTAGCGCACACCGACGTGGCCTCGCTCTGGAGTGCCGCCCGTGTGCAACAATACCTGGGAGAGACGGGTAATCGCGAGCGGGTGCGACTGGTTCTCAATCGCTTCCGCAAAGTCACTGGTTTCAGCGAATCCGACGCTGAGGCCGCGGCCGGAGCCAAACTTTTGTGGCGTGTTCCGAATCAGTACTTCGCAGCATCCGCAGCCATCGATCGCGGCATCCCGCTGATGGAGCACAGCCACACAGAGATTGCCCGCTGCTTTGCCGGGCTGGCGCAGGAATTGACACGAGACGACGCCGACGTTAAACGCGCCGCCTGGTCCCTGTTTAAGACGGTGTAAGAATTTATGGCGAATTTGCAGGGTTTCGAGCGTGCCGAATATCAGCAGGTTAAGGCTGATCTGCATCGCAAGATCCTCGACCGGCTCGATCTCGAGAAACTTGGCCGCAGTCAGGGAGATTCCGCACGCGACGAAGTACTCGTCGTCATTCGCAACGCGGTCAACGCTGAGGTCGTCCCTCTTAGCTTCGCCGAGCGGGAAAAGCTGTCGCGGGAAATTCTCGATGAGATCTTCGGATTGGGTCCGCTCGAACCCTTGCTCAAAGACCACAGCGTGTCGGACATTCTGGTGAACCGTTACGATCGCGTCTACATCGAACGTGCCGGCAAATTAGAGCTAACCGGGCTATCCTTTAAAGATAGCGCGCACCTGATGCAGATCATCGAGCGCATCGTATCGCGGGTGGGCCGCCGCGTGGATGAATCGTCTCCTATGGTCGACGCACGCCTGCCTGATGGCTCTCGCGTCAACGCCATCATCCCGCCTCTGGCGATCGACGGTCCTTGTCTCTCGATCCGCCGTTTTGGACGCGAGCCCGTCACCGCCCGCAACATGATCGAGAACCACTCCCTCACGGAGGCCATGCTCGAGGTGCTCTCGGCCATGGTAAAGGGACGCTTGAACATCCTGATCTCTGGCGGAACCGGTGCCGGCAAAACCACTCTTCTCAACGTGCTCTCTGGCTACATTCCCAACTCCGATCGTATTGTCACCATTGAAGACGCCGCAGAACTTCAGCTCAAACAGGAACACGTCGTCCGCCTGGAAACTCGTCCGCCCAACATCGAAGGCAAAGGATCCGTACGCCAACGGCAGTTGGTCATCAACAGCTTGCGTATGCGTCCTGACCGCATTGTCGTCGGTGAGGTTCGAGGTGAAGAGGCTTTCGATATGTTGCAGGCCATGAACACCGGTCACGAAGGCTCGCTTACCACGGTCCATGCTAACTCGCCTCGGGACGCTTTAGCCCGAATCGAAAACATGGTTTCCATGGCGAACCTGAACATTCCAGAGCGCGCCGTCCGTCATCAGATCGCATCCGCCGTGCATGCCGTGGTGCAAATCGCGCGCCTCTCGGACGGGACCCGTAAGGTGATTACGGTTTCCGAAATCACTGGGATGGACCGAGATCTGATTGCCATGCAGGATATCTTCGAGTTCGAGCGCCAGTCTGTCGACGAAAATGGCAAGGTGCGAGGCATTTTTCGCGCCACCGGCACACGGCCCCAATTCGCAGACCGCTTAGCTACTGCGGGCGCGCGTTTGCGTCCCGCGCTCTTTGAAGCCAAAGTCGAGGTTTGAAGGACGCTTCAGTTAGGTCGATAATAGAAAATAGCCATGTCCGCCTTGATCGCTATCGTGGTTTTCATCGTGGTCGCCGTCGGCGCCTTCGTCGCAGGCTCGCTCCTCGATCAGCGCAGCGCCCGCGCGCGACTCATGAAGGAGCGCCTGGCCACCGTTCAAAAACCTGCCGAACGGGAGCCCGACGAAGAGCGCGCGGTCCTACGCGACGAAATGCTCAGCCAGATTCCCGCGTTGGACACTTTTCTGCGTCGCTCCGAGCGCGTTTCGGCCTTTCAGAAAACGTTGTCCCAGGCTGGCATGCAACTCCGCGCCGGCAACTTCTTAATGCTGTGCGCCGGGGCCGGAGTACTCGTCGCGGCTCTCGTATTTATCTATAGCCGGAATCCTGCGATTGCTTGGGCGGGGATGTTCATCGGCTTTGTACTTCCATACTCTTTCGTCTCTTATCGGCGCAACAAACGTTTTGAGAAATTCGAGGAGCTTTTCCCCGAGGCCATCGACACTCTGGCACGCGCCGTGCGCGCTGGGCACGCCTTTACGACTGCTCTGGAGATGATTTCCGACGAAGTTGCGGAACCCGTCGCCGGCGAATTTCGCAAACTTTATGAAGAACAAAAGTTCGGCATGCCGGTTCGCGACGCGCTGGTCAACCTCACCGAGCGCATACCCTTGGTCGACGTCAAGTTCTTCGTCACCGCGGTCATGCTGCAACGCGAAACCGGCGGCAACCTGGCCGAAATCCTGGACAATCTGTCGTACGTGATCCGAGAGCGCTTCAAGATTCAGCGCCAGGTGCGGGTCTATACTGCCCAGGGACGGCTCACCATGGCGCTGCTCATGGGTATGCCCCCCATCATCATTACTACTATGTTGATACTGAACCCAGGCTTCATTCGTCCGCTTTTTACGGATCCGATTGGACACGCCCTGCTGGTCGCGGGAATCGCGCTGCAAACGGTTGGATATTTTGTGATTCGGAAGATTATTCGGATCCAGGTGTAGGCATGCCATTGATTCTCGCCATCGTCGTATTCGTGACCGTCGGGCTCGTGGTCTTTTCTTTTGCCGCTGCGGCGGTTGCGCCCTCCTCGGTGCTGGGAGCCCGCCTACGCGCGCTGGGAGGCCAGCACACCCCGCAAGCAAAAGACAAACCGGCACTCAGAGAACGCCTGGAGCAGGCACTCGCTCCTCTGAGCAAGGCAATTCCCCTTTCCCCTGCCGACGTTTCGCGCACTCGAAGTTGGCTCATTCAGGCTGGCTTCCGCGATGCGCGCCACGTTACTTATTATTTTGGTTCCCGGGTTGCGCTGGCCTTTCTCGGCCTCGCGGGCGTGGTCTTGGTTTCGGGATTCAACAGTCTCTTCATGCTCGCCGGAGTAACCGGCATGGGCTTTTTCATCCCTCGCTTTGCCTTGAAACGCATGATTAAAAATCGCCAGCAGCGCATCCGCCTGGGTCTGGCTGACGCCCTCGATCTCACAGTGATATGCGTCGAAGCCGGACTCGCCCTCGATCAGGCCATGATGCGCGTCGGCCGCGATCTGCATTATGCCCACGCCGATCTTAGCGACGAGTTTCATCTGGTCAATCTTGAGATGCGTGCCGGAAAGCCTCGCGCCGAGGCCCTCCGCAATTTGGTGATCCGCACCGGCGTTGACGATATTCGTGCCTTGGTCACCACTCTGGTCCAGACCGACCGCTTCGGTACCAGCATTGCCCAGGCGCTCCGCGTGCACTCCGACTCTCTCCGCACCGAGCGCCGCCAACGCGCCGAAGAGCAGGCTGCGAAAACTACGATCAAAATGGTCCCTCCCCTGGTGGTATTCATTTTGCCTTCCATCATCTTCGTGACTATCGGTCCCGCAATCATTGAGCTGATCCGGGAGCTTGGGCCGAAGTAACCGGGTCGAAGCAACAATCAGGGACAGAAAAGGAACCCAGGAGTATCGATGCCGGAATTTACCCCAAGGGGCTGCGCGTTCAACCGTACTCGCCAGGTATTCCTGGCTACCACGCTGGCTCTGGCCAATACACACTGGTCTCGCCTGCGGGGCCTGGTGGGAGCTTCGCCGGGTGACTTCGGTAATGGCTGGGGGCTCTGGATTGTGCCCTGTCGGGGCGTTCATACTCTAGCCATGCGCTTTCCCATCGACGTGGTTTACCTTGATCGCGACGGAACCGTAGTCCACATCGATGAGAATCTCAAGCCCTGGCGCTTTGCTCGGGTATGCATCGAGGCGGCGTCGGTATTGGAACTTCCTCGTCAGGCGCTGGCCGCAACTGGAACCGTTGTAGGGGATAAAATTGAAATAACACTCGAAAAGTGTGGTAAAACATCAGCCCGGTGACTGACACGTTACAACTCGACGACACGATCAAACTGAAGGTAATCGGCCTTCATAACGAACCTAAGCTTCTGGTGGAGTGGTCCTCGCCCTGGGAGGAGTTCGTGACTTCCATCCGACCCGCCCTCGCCCGATCTCCGGCGCGCCTGGCCGGTGAAGCTCCTCACGGGATTGTTCCATACCGAGGCATGCTGACCTCCTGGGTCGTGGAATCTCTTCTGCTGGTTGCCGCCATTTTTCTGCCTGCAAGGCTGGCTCGCATGCGCCCGTATGTCCCGCCGCAGTTGCCGACTTACGACGTGCTCTATTACTCGGGCGACGAATTGCCTCGGACCGAAGATCTCGCTGGCGCGAAAGCCGGCGGCTCCGGACGTGCTGGTGGAACCCAAGCACATCACCGTTCCCAGACCATTCGTGTCGCCCGTGGCGGCTCGCTGGCGCCGCGAGTCGTGGATGCTCCCGACCTCAAGTTACCGTCTTCCGCGGGCGCTGTGGCAAATTTGCTGGCCATCAAGCCCACCCCGGGGCCGCCGCCTGCGGAGGGTCTGCATTCTTCCTTGACTCTTCCGAGTCTTCCCACAAGTGTGATCGCCCCTGCGCCCAGAGTCGCGAGAGACCGAAGCTTGAGTTCGCCAGCTTTGAGTTTGCCCGTGATTCCGCCATCACCCATCGTCTCCGGAGATCGCGCACTCATTGCGCCGGCCCTGACGTCTGGCATAGTCCCGCCGGCTCCCGGTAATGTTTCCCACGACAAGGCACGCTCTGCGCCCGCTTTCGACGGAAGTATCATTCCGCCCGCGCCCCCGGCCGTGAGCCGCGCAGGCTCGCGCGCTCCGGTACAGATGGCTAATGTGGCGGTTGTACCGCCGCCGGTCTCCGCGCCTGAACGCGAATCCGTGCGCGATCCCAAACTGAGTCTGCCTGCGCCGTCGGTGATTGCTCCGCCCCCATCCACCGAGATCTCGCGCGACCTGCACTCGCTCGCCAGCGGTGGTTTACCCGAGCCCTCAAAGGCGGTGATTCCGCCACCAGCGCAGGTCGCTGGCGGAGGTTTCATGAGCAGTCTGCTTGGCAGGTTGATCGGAACCACCGATGTAGTGCCGCCACCACCAAGCGTTGGCGGAAATAACAACTCGGCAACCAACCGCGGCGCTCCGGGAGGCATTGTCAGCTCTTCAGCAACCAACATCGTGCCGCCGCCACCCTCTGTGGCTGGCGCTGCCATGGGCGCTGGACCAGCCACGCTGGGAGGAGCGAAAGGAAGCTCGCCTGGCGCTTCCGTTGTCCCCCCACCTCCATCTGTACCCGGATCAGGTACTGGCCGTGACAGCGCCGCCACCAGTGGCGGAGCCAACGGCAGTGGAACTCTGAGCGCCGGCAATATCGTTCCGCCGCCACCGTCGCTGACCGCGGGATCAGGCCTTTTCAGTTCAGGTCGAGGCGCGCGCGGTACAGGTCTGGGCGGGCCGCTCGATGCGGGTTCTCTGCTGGCCACGCCCAGCGGTGGAGGAGGAAGTGGCGGTGGCATCGTAGTCTCCGACCGGCCCGGTCCCAAACTTGGCCTGCCCGGAAGCAGCGCCGGTGCGCTCGCCCTCTCGCCCGCCGGCGGGGACAAGCCCGGCGTGGGCGGCGGCGGTGGAGGATCAGGCATCGGTCACGGTGAGGGCTCTGGTAGCGGCATGACTGGTGAAGGCAGCGGAGCCGCTCGAGCCGGAGCAGGCCGCGGATCAGATCCCAACGCCCGTGGCGGCATTTCTCCGAGCATCGGCCCTGGTGGCACAGGCAATAGCCCCGGTGGCACCCCGGTGGTGCCGGGTGTTTCCGTCAGTGGCGGCAGCACAATGGTGACGCTGCCTAGCTTTGGGTCAGACAGCAGCTCCGGTTCAAACCTTCCGCCACGCTCCTCGATCAAGCAACCGCAAGGCCCCGCCATCACCATCCAGGCAACGTCGCGCTCGGGTGGCGCATTCAATTTCTACGGTAAGCTGCCGGGCGACAACTACACGGTTTATATCGACACGTCACTAGGCACCGTGGTGATGCAGTTCGCCGACGCCAGTTCTGCCGGACATCCTTACGCAGGAAGCCTGACTGGTCCTCAAGGCTTGCGCACCGATCTCCCTGCGGGACTTCCCCGCTCGCGCATAGTCATTGCCTGCATCCTCGATGCTTCGGGCAATCTCAAGAGCCTTCGAGTTGACGAGCCCGGCCCTCCCGTTATGACCGCTAAAGTTATGGCGGCGTTGCAAAGCTGGAAATTTCGTCCGGCGATGCGCGGTGGCCAGCCAGTAGAAGTCAACGCCCTTCTCGGCTTCGGCATCGATACCAACGACCGAAATTGAAGATTCGTACTCGACAGCCGGATAGATTCAGCTCCTTAAAGAAAGCCATGCTTGGGCCGGCGCACTCCATGCATACGGCGATGGGCACCCGCTCGATTTCACGGAAGTTCCTCCGACCAGAGTTTTCTTTTCCTTTTTTTTCGTACTCTGCTGGTGGCAGCGAAATTCAAACCAGCACACCCCGAGGGAAGCTTTGGTCCGTTAGTCCATGACTCCATTTCTTGACTCAGTCCTGAAACTCGCCCCTCGCGTCGCCGCATTCGATTGCGACGGCACCCTCTGGTCGGGTGATGTTGGGGAAGGCTTCTTCGACTGGGAGCTCAATCAGAAAAATGTCGTAAGCGATGCTCTCGAACGGTCCATGCGCGCCCGCTATGTAGACTACCGCGCCGGCAATGTGGCTGAAGATCAGATGTGCGGTGAAATGGTCACCATGCATAAGGGCATCTCCGAATCTGTGATGATGCGCGCGGCCGCTGAATATTTTGACCACGCGTTCCCCGGCAAGATCTTTCCTCGCATGCGCGAACTCATCCGCCGTCTCCATGACGCCGGATGCGAAGTTTGGGCCGTGTCCTCCTCCAATGAATGGGTGATTCGCGCTGCGATGAAGCATTTCGAGATCCCGGAAGACCGCATCCTGGCTGCGGCAGCCAAAATCGAAGATGGCATCATCACCGATCGCCTCATTCGCGTCCCCTCGGGCCCCGGCAAGCCCCGGGCCCTGCGCGAAGTTGTCAAGAAAGAAATTGACGCCGCCTTCGGCAACGCTCGCTGGGACACCGAAATGCTAGCCATGGCCAAACACGCGTTCGCGGTAAATCCCAATCCTGATCTTGAAGCTACCGCTCTCCAGCGCGGCTGGACCATCTACTTCCCAGACGGAACGCACCACCGCTAGGCACGTCGGGTGCCCTACCCTGGTCGCGTTCTTTCGGACAGGGTGGTAACTTTGAGGTTTACAATTGGTTGGCATGTATTCTCCTCAGCTACTCGATCATTTCCAAAACCCGCGCAATGCAGGCGATATCGGCGACGCGGATGCAACAGCGGAAATCGAGAATCCCGCCTGTGGAGACATACTCAGACTTACATTGAAAATCAGCGACGGCCGCATCGCTCAAGCGCGCTTCAAGGCTAAAGGATGCGTCCCAGCCATGGCATGCGCCTCGGCTCTCACTGAGCTGGTTAGCGGCAGTACCTTGGAGGAAACTCGCAAACTGCGTCGGGCGGATATAATCGCGACCGTTGGCGGTCTGCCGCCGGCTTCGACTCACGCCGCCCAGTTGGCGGTAGACGCGCTCTCCGCTGCCTTGAATCGGATCAAAGCCTAGAGTCTGGAACTGGAGCCATGCCCTCCCACACTCCCCGACGCATCGTCGCGCTCCAGCCTAGCGCGACCGCCATCCTGGCCGCGATCGGTGAACTCGAGCGCGTGGTCGCCTGCACCAGGTATTGTGCTGATGCGGTGCCCGAAATCGCGCCTGGATCTCGTCTTATCGTCGCTGACTCCTGGACCGCCCACGCCGCGGAAATCCTCGCCGCTCAACCTGACCTGGTCATTGCCGCCGTTCCCTACCAGGAAAAAGCCATCAGTGAGATTCTGAAATCCGGCGCCCGTTTTCTTGGTCTCGCTCCCAAAACGCTTGGCGATATTTACACTGACATCGCCACGATTGCCGGCACGGTGGGGGCATTGGACCGCGGCGAACAAGTCATCGCCGCCATGCAAGGGCGAATTGAAGAAGTCCGCGCCCGGACACTCCACGCTCAACGCCCCAAAGTCTTTTGTGAAGAATGGGGCAAGCCGCTGATTGCGTCACAAGCATGGGTCGGAGAACTCGTCGAGGCCGCCGGAGGCGATTTTCTCGGCGTCCCCGGAAAGCAAACCACTGCAGCCGAAGTAAAATCCCGCGATCCCGAAGTGATCGTTGCTGCCTGGTGCGGAGCTGGCGACCGGGTTCCGCTGGCAAGGATCATCTCCGATCGCGGTTGGCAACAGACTCCCGCCGCCCGTTCCGGCCATGTCTACTCGATCCGCGATGAATACCTCAACACACCTGCACCTACCCTTCTTCGCGGACTCGACGCGCTCGCCTGCGCCATCCACCCAGACCTGTTCCCGCAGGCGGAAGGAATCCGCCAAATTACCCTGGGGCCTCAGCTTCTCGCTCGCCAATCCTCCGTCTGAGTTAAGATTTCCTTGATGCCCGTCGCCAGCAGAATCGAAGAAGTGCGCAACGAGATCAGTGAATTGGCCGAGCGATCGGCCAATGCTGACGATCTCATGCGGAAGATGGTGAATCTTCTGCGGAAACGCATGCTCAAGTACAACTGGGCGGGCTTTTACATGCTCGAACCCGGCACTCAACCCCCGGTGCTTGTGCTGGGTGCTTTCGACGGCACGACCACGCCCCACACCCGCATTCCTCTAAACCAGGGCATTTGCGGCGCCGCAGCCTCCAGTGGCAAGACCATTGTGGTTGACGATGTCAGTCAAGACCCGCGTTATCTCGCCTGCTCGCTCGAGACTAAATCCGAAATCGTGGTTCCCGTCTTCGTCCACGGAAAAATCGCCGGTGAGCTGGATATCGACAGCCACTTCCCCGCGGCGTTCACCGCCGAGGACAAAACTCTGGTCCAGCATGGCGCCGCCCTAGTCGGGCTTAAGCTGGAAGCGTCCAGCGAATGAAAGTCAAGAAGGGCCAAGCCCGTGCTCCGGAGATCGGCCGGGTCTGGCAGAATTCTCTGCCGCGCAGCTTCCGCCAATTGCGGGGTCGTGCATGAAACGTGTGGTTGCGGCTCTGATAGTGAAAGATGAGAAGCTGTTGGTGTGCCAGCGCACGCGACATCAAACCATGCCGCTTAAGTGGGAGTTTCCCGGCGGAAAAATTGAGGAAGGCGAGCAGCCTCGCGCTGCCCTTCGCCGCGAGCTGGAAGAAGAACTCGGCATCCACGCCACCATCGGCGACGAACTGGCTCGTATCAAGCACGAATATCCCAACGGCGGCATGGTGGAACTTCGCTTCTTCATTGTTCGCGAACATAAGGGTGAAATCGAGAACCGCATCTTCCGCGATGTGCAATGGTCCGAGCGCAAAGATCTGCTTTCCTATGACTTTCTCGAAGCTGACCATAAACTCGTGAAAGACCTGGCCGCTGGAAAACTCCTGTAATCCGTCGCGCTGTACCGGGGATCGGCCTAATGGCGTTTCCAAAGAAACTTTGGGGGACAAAAGTCTCCGTCAGGGAAGTCAGGGTTTTCCCTATTGACTTGAATTCATGCTCGACGGATAATTCGCCCGCTTTGGCGGGATGCCTTCACCATCCTGCTCGAACCGAAGCTTTTCCATAGCTACCAGAGGAGCCTTGCGATGAAGATGAGGTTCGTGCTTCTGTCAGTAGTTTTGTCGCTCGGAGTGTTCGCATGCGGCCAGACTGTGGATTCACCGGCATCTAATCGACAAGATCTTTCCGCCTTCAATGCACAGCACGAGCCTCCCATGCTCGGCATACATTGGGCTCGGGGTTTCACGCCTTTTGCCCGGGTTCAGGGCGCAAGGAATAACCCCGACATGACCTACCACGGCGGCGTCATCATGCCGTCTACCGTGAGTGAGGCCATTTACTGGGGACCCAGTTGGGCACACTCCACTTTTGTCGGGGATAAAATTACCGGCCTCGATTCCTGGTACGCAGGTTTCAATAACTCCAATTACGCCAAAACTTCAGATGAATACACTGGCTCCAATGGTCAGGTGGGACCAGCCGTCACTCACAACGGTCATCGCGTCGACTTATCCACCGCTTCCAATGGAAGCTCGACTTCCGCGATTGTGGCGGAGGTATGTAAAGAGATCACCAACCCGGTGCGTGACGGCTTCTATCCCGTTTACGTGGACGTAAAGCGGGGCAACGCGGGCTACTGCGCTTATCATACTTACGGCTCATGTAGTGGTGTAAACGTGCAGGTCGCGTTCTTCTTCAATCTGGACGGAGACGCAGGCTGCGATCCGCAGGACACTTCCGGGTTGCACTCGCAAGGGTTGGCGGCACTGGCCAACGTCAGCGGACATGAGCTTTCCGAAGCTCGTACTGATCCCGACAACCCTGGCGCATGGTATGACAAGAGGGGACAGGAGAACGGGGATAAGTGCGCGTGGACTTTCCATGTCCCGCTGGTTACGTTCAGCAATAGCACCCAGTGGAAGATTCAGGGAGAGTGGTCCAACCACGCTTACAACACCGGAGCAGGGTACCCCAACAGCTCAGGCCAAAAAGGATGTCTCGACGGTCACTGAGACTTCGCGAACTCCGCATAACAACTGGAAAACGCTGAATCACGCCCATCAGCATGACCGATGTGGCTGCTTCGGCGCTTTCCCGTACACCCAACGCGTAGTCATAAGGCGTGAGATCAACAGGCACGCAGTGTCCAGAACCATGCCACTGTCAGCCCAATCATCATCACCGTCGTTGCCCACGCCACCCAGTTAAACAGGCGCGTGTTCACGTACTGACCCATCAATTCTTTTTTGTTGATCAGCAACAGCATGAATAGCAACACGAACGGGAGCACCACCCCATTTACCACCTGCGACAAGATTGCAATCTTGATCAGTGGTAATCCAGGCCAGAGGACCACAGCTCCACCAGTTGCGATTAACAGCGTATAGAGCCAGTAAAAAACTGGCGCCTCGCCAAATTTCTTCCCTACTCCCGACTCAAATCCCAGGCCCTCGCACACCGTGTATGCCGTGGAAAGCGGCAAAATCGATGCCGCAAACAGTGAAGCGTTAAACAATCCGACGGCAAACAGGATGTAGGCGTAGTCTCCAGCCAGCGGACGCAGAGCTTGTGCCGCATCTGCCGCATAGCGGATGTCATGATGGCCATGTACGTAGAGCGTGGCCGCGCATGCCACGATGATGAACCAGGCCACTACGTCGGTGAAAATGCATCCCGTCACCACGTCGAGGCGCGACGTCTTATATTGCCGCCGCGTCACGCCCTTTTCCACAACTGATGATTGCAGGTAGAACTGCATCCACGGTGCAATCGTAGTCCCCACCACTCCGATTACCATGAACAGGTATGCCTGATTCCGAAATGCCGCAAGCGCCGGTGGCTTGAATGTGGCAATCATGGCGTCCTTCCAGGCCGGCTGCGCCCGCACGCCCGCGATAATGTAGACCACGTAGAAAAACGACGCCGTCAAAAACACCTTTTCCACGCCCTTGTACTGCCCCTTGACCACGATCAGCCAAACAATCACCGCGCACACCGGCACGGTAACGAAGCGTGAGAGTCCAAACAATTCCAAGCTGGTGGCGATGCCGATGAATTCGGTCACCACATTGCCGAAGTTGATGATCAGAATGCCAATCATCATGAAGAATGTCACGCGGAAGCCGAACTCTTCGCGAATGAGATCGCTAAGGCCCTTCCCCGTCACCGCGCCCATGCGGGCGGACATTTCCTGCACCACGATGAGAGCGAGGGTGATGGGAATCAGGGTCCAGAGGAGGAGATGTCCAAACTGCGCGCCGGCCTGGGAGTAGACCAGAATGCCGCCGGCATCATTGTCGACGTTCGCGGTAATGAATCCCGGACCGACTACGGCGAAGAAGAGCAGGATCCGGATCTTCCAACGTCTCAAGAAATTCATGCGCACATTTCGCGGACATAAAGATGAAAAACAAGCGCGAACACCAAACGCGGGATGCTAAAAGAAACGCCCTATCTTTGTGCTTATTCGCAAAAGGGCAGGCAGTCAGAGCCGCACTAGAATAAACGCACCTCACGACTCTGAACAAACGAAAAGTGCAAAAAATCTAAATGAAAGAAAAAGTCGAACCCGGAAGCGTTCACCCAACCGGAAGCCGGAAACCGCCCGCCTGACACCGTGCCTAGAGCTTCGCCCGCAGCATGTTGATTACGTTATCGGCGGTAATTACGCCCATCAGCTTATCCTGCTTATCGACGACCGGCAGCATGAGCAGATTGTACTTATCGAACAGTTCGGCAACTGCGTTGTCGCCCACATCCTCGTAGACCCGCACAAGAGGTAACTGAGTCAATGACCGCATTGGCGTGTGCGGCTCCGCCAGCGCTATCTTCGGCAGGGGCACTTCGCCCACCAGCTTTCCCTCCCCATCCACCAAATAAATCGTGCTGACCGCCTCCACGCCGCCCTCAAACTCGCGCATCGAGTCCACCGCGTCCTCGACTGTCGCCCGCTCTGGCAATGCGAGAAAGTCCGTGGTCATTCGTCCGGCAGCCGTTTTCTCTTTGTGCTCGAGGAGGTCAATGACTTCCTGCCGCTCCTCGGGCTCCATCTGCACCAGAATTTGTTCAGTGTGTTCCTCGTTCAGATCCCCCAGCAGATCGGCGGCCGCACCTGGATCCATCTCTTCCACAATATCGGCCGCCCGCTCTGAATCGAGCGACTCCACAATCGATTTCTGTACTTTAGGCGCAACTTCCTCGAGAGCTTCCGCCGCCACTTCTTCGTTAAGCGTCTCAAATACTGCCTCGCGCTCGTCCGGAGCCAGATCCTCCACGATGTCTGCGATATCCGCAGGATGCAGTCCTGCCAGACGATCGTGCGAAATTTTCAGCTTCACTCGCCGCGCCGGATCGGTTTCAATCAGATCCACGAAATCCCACGGGATGGTTCTCTGTGGAATCTTCCGCAGCAGCAGGCGCAGAGCTGCCACTGGCACCACTCCGCGCAGCAAGCGCCGCACGGCTCCACGCGCGCCCACGTCCACCCCGCTCACTCGTAACACGGGGCGGGCTCCCTGAGCCTCCTTGACCGCGTCCACATTCAAGTCGACGTCATTTACACGCACTACCTTCCGTCCGTTGATGTCGATTACCTGCTGATCCAGCAGGTCTCGTTCCAGAAGGAAGAATCCTTCGGTTCCGTTCGCCTCCGCCCATTGCCCCGCGCTGGTGGTGGTTCGAATGCCTCCGTTAATCGTTCCAACAACCGTAAATGGCAGAACCCGGTTGCCGTTCTTGGTCTTCACAATCAACGCCACGACGCGCGAACGGTCCTCTCCCGGCGCCAGCGCCACTTCCCGCACACGCCCTCCCGCGGCCCCCGACGGGTCATATACCGGCGCGCCCAGCACCTCGCTCAAGGCAAGCGTGGTCATGGCGTAGAGCATACCCAAATCCGACCCGAATCGGAAAGCTTTCTTATCTCACGGGAGGATTTTTTTATGATCTTAGACAGTTTGTTGCTGAATTTGGGTAGCAAAGCTAGGTTGCTGCTTTTCGAAAGCTAAGGGAACCAACTACGACTGGCCGAAGGACTTGGATGCGTCCTCAGTCCTTCACTGCCAGGCTATCGTGACTCGCCGCACACTGCCACCCGCCTCCGAACTTGAGCCAGGTATCGGTGAAGCGGCCGCGCCGGTCAAAATGCTTCCCTTTCGACGATCCCTTTTCGTGGTATGTCCCAGTCACCACCGCGACTGTGCCGTATACTCTGACGCGATATCCCTGCGACACCAGGACATCGTAGTGATAGGACCTATCCGCGGTTGTCGCCATGAGCTGCCCTTTGGTCATCAGTTCTCCGTCGGGTTCGGTAATGATAAAGTCGTCCGTCAAAAGCAACTTCAACGCCGCCGGATCGTTGTGCAACTCCGCCTGGTTCCAGGCGTTTTCGAGCGCCACGAGTTGTGTCTCGTCCTGTTCGTGCGTCGAACCCTGACCGAATGCTGCCTGGGGCCATGCTCCGACCGACGCGGCCAGCAAAATGCAGCTCAGTTTGACTATCGCACGTCTGCTGTGAGTTCTCATGAGCGGCTCCCACCGCACTGCCCGACAAACAGGCTGATTGCGAGCATCCTAAAGCCGGGACTCTCCAGGCACAAGGTCGATTGCTAAAATTGTCCTGCCCGAGGTAACCCGCTTGCTACTCGAAACCAACGAAGTCCCGGAACCGGAAGTTCACTCAACTCGAAGGTCCGCGCCCGAACAGCCCCTATAATGGACCAGAGTGCGCCTCCTCTTCGACATTTTCGCTCAGACCCTCCGCAGTCTCTGGGCCCACAAGCTGCGCTCAGTCCTAACCATGTTCGGCATCGCCTGGGGAGTCGGTTCCCTGCTTTTGCTGGTCGGCTTGGGCGAAGGATTCCGCTCCGGCAATCGCAAGCAATTCGACACCTTGGGGGAGAACGTAATGTTTATCTGGTCCGGCCGCGCCCCGGTTGTCGAGGGAAGCTTCACCGCGCTACGCCAGTACTACCTCACCTATCGTGACTATGCGGACATTCTGCGCGAGTGCCCTAGCGTTCGCGCCGCGGCGCCGACCATCTCCCGCGGCGACATTCGCGCCGTCAGCGACTTCTTCCAGGCCAGCGGTCAGATCGTCGGCGTCCCCGCCATGTTCAACCAAATCCGCTTCCTGCCCGTCCACGAAGGTCGCTGGATCAACGATATGGATGACGCGCAGAAACGTCCGGTCATCGTAATTGGCGACGAAGTTCGGCGCACTCTCTTTAGCGGCCGCCCGGCCGTAGGAGCAACCATCCTGCTCAACGGAATCCGCTTCCAGATCATCGGCACCATCGAGACCGTCGGTCACGGCGACAACATGAACCTGAACCTCCGGAGCTTCATCCCCTTCAATACCATGCGCGAATATTTTCGCCTTACCAACGTGGGCAATGATCCCGACGTGATCTCCTTCATTAACTACCAGCCTAAGTCCCGCGCCCTGCACGAGTCGGCCAGACAGGAAGTCCATCGAATCGTCGCCCGCAATCATGGCTTGATCCCAAGAATCCGGACGCTTTCGACGAATGGGACACGATCAAAACTGTCGACCAGGTCGGAAAGATCTTTGACGCGATGAACGTGTTCCTCGGTAGCGTCGGCCTGGTCACCCTTGCCTTGGGCGCCATAGGAATCATCAACATCATGCTCGTCGCCGTCGCCGACCGTACCCGAGAAATCGGCCTGCGCAAAGCAATCGGCGCCACCAACCGCAGCATTATGTTTCAATTTTTCGTGGAGGGAGCTTTCCTCACTCTGCTCAGCGGAGGGATCGGGATCGCCTGCGCGGCCGGGGTTATGGCTGCGCTGGCGAGCGTCGAACTCGG
>QIAN01000524.1 GCA_003225005.1 Acidobacteriota bacterium
AATCGTCCGCCAGCAGTGAAACTTCAGCCCTCCTCAGACAATACGCGAGGTCGAGGAATATCAAGTCGAGCTTTCAAACGTCACCGTACTCGAATTGGTCATCGTGCCGAATATGAGTGGCGGAGCCGCACGCGCGTCGCTCAAGAGTCTGCGCCTGTCTTGATGTGTGACACGTTTTTGTCGCACTTTAGCGAATAGCGAGGTCGAGGGCGAGCTGTTTTGCCCCGAGACGAGAGAATGGGTGGCGGTGACAGGGCAGCGTTCTAACCAACTGAACCACGTCCTCTCTGTGTTTTCTTACGGTTATTGGAAACCCGCGTATCTACTGGCTTTCCTCACGTTCAATCGTTTCGCCTGCGTCGCTCATTTCAACCCCATAGAACCAAATTCCGAGGTTAATGGACGCCATGGACACCAAGCTAAATCGCCATCCAAAATTGTCCTTCAGGCAAATACCAACCCAGACCAGCTGTCCCTGCCCCGTGAATGAATCGTAGCAGAGGAAATTCAGATCAATACAGGCGCAGCACCTTTTGCTCAGAATCTCAGGCACGCAACTTCTCCGACAGTCACGATGAGCACGATGTTGTCGGCAATAAGGATCATTATTTATTCGAGCATCTGGCTCGCCCAAAGGAGATCCTCAAATGACGCACAGACATCAACGAGGTTGGTTAAAGAAAGAAAAACGCAGTCAAGGTGAAACTTGGGTGTTATTCTTTCGTACACTTCGGAAATCCGACGGTAAGCGAGTCGAGAACAAAATTCCAATTGGCCTGGTCAAAGACTTCTTCAGCAAGAGTTGTGCATGGGCGGAGGTCGAAAGACAGCACCTCCGCATAAGGAGCAACCAAGCGATGAAGAGAGCAGCCCTGTACGTGCCTAAGAAATTCGCGCTTTTGCCAGTCAGCCCGGTATACCTTTTGACCTACCGGCCCTCGTGGACCGACATTTAGAATTCAGGTTGTGATTCCGCGGACAAGCTCGTCTGCGAAAAGCTTTCCCTCCCAATATTCGACGTGGGCTGCAAGCGGAGTACGCGCGTCAGGATCGGGCAGGTTGTTCACGCGTTTTTTCATCTCAGGAAGGACGCCAGGAATCTGAAATTGCGCTCCTCCATTCGCGTTGTGCTCATCGGGCGGGTCGTAGAACTCCAGAGAGCCACTGATGATGTCAGATTTTGAATACAGGTTGACCCACTCCTCAGGGCGATAGTTGTAATGCTGGATCATCGGCTGGACAGCCGCTGCCGCCACTTCTCGCACCGGGGAACACATATCTTGTTGGGTGCGGAAGAGAAAAGCAGTCTTGTCCAGCGGCGAACCGAACGTGAGAAACATTCGGGTGCGTCGGACAACGTCCAGGGGATGATTGGAAAATAGATCTTCCAGGAGAAGTCCGTTGAGCACGTCGTAACCGATCACTGAGCCGAGCGAGTGCCCAACAACAATGATCTTCTGGTACAGAAATCCAGGTTCTGAACCTGGTTTGTGATCGGCCTGAGCGCGATACACAGCTCGCGAAACCTTCATTGCGGTCTGCCAGATTTGCTGGCGCAGTTCGTAGAACTTGCTGACCGTGTGTGCTGCAATGTAGGCCGCGACGTCGCCAACATATTCAACCAGGAACCAGCGTACCGCATAGGCGGCGAGTAGTTCGACACCCCACAATGACGGGATCGCAAAACCCCACAATCGCGAGTTGTGTCCCTCCGCCAGCCAAGTCGCCCAAGCGGACACATTTGGCCACAGCAAGCGTTCAGGGTGCCAGCCCGCCAACTGTAAAGGCATGACGAAGGCCGCTAAAAAGATCAACCCTGCTCCCAGGATTATCAGCAACCATCCAAGCCACGACGACCATTGTGGTGTACTCGCTCCCTGCCTCAATTTCGTGTAAACCCACGGCAGCCCGACAGTCCCGAGAAAAATCAGCAGCGCCGCAACGTCCGCCACTATGAAGTCGGAGGTGAGCGGAGCCGTCAGCAACCCTGGGAAAGCCTTAGCCCCTCCGACCGCGTGTGACGCCACTGCCGCCACAAGAACAGCATTCATCATCACCATCGCGAGCAGTAGCAGCATGAGTGCGGTCAAAATTAGCATCAATCTTAGCTTTGGGAGCTTGAATCGCTGCTCCGAGCCGAACATCCAGCGCTGAAATCCGTTCTTCGCG
The DNA here is from genome assembly GCA_003225005.1 of Acidobacteriota bacterium. Lineage (GTDB taxonomy): Bacteria > Acidobacteriota > Terriglobia > Terriglobales > Acidobacteriaceae > Sulfotelmatobacter. The sequence goes on from QIAN01000524.1 coordinate 2,170, forward strand.
CTGGTATTCAAGAAACCATTCCAGCCCGCGTTAAAAAGGAACGACATCAGATCCTTGAGCGTGACCTTATCCTCGGTCAACGGCGCCCAGTACGACTCGTAAATGTGGACGTCGTACTTCTGTTGGCCATGCTGCATTTCAAGCTCGGCTCGCACCAGTTCAGTCTCAACTTCACCCTTGCCCTCGGTTCCGAGGCGTACCCTGCGAATCACGCAACCGGCATCTGGTCCATTTTTCTCATGCGTGATGCCGCGCCATACCGCTTTGGCAACGCCCTCGATGGTCTCGTACGGCACCTGCTGGCCCATGCCGTGATTCACGATGATGGCCACCCGCTGCCCATTCTCGCGAGG
>QIAN01000529.1 GCA_003225005.1 Acidobacteriota bacterium
CGAGCCGCGCGATCTTTTCTGCCGTATTCTCTTCTGCCACACCGACAAACTAACCGCTTCACGGGCGGAGACAACTACATTCTTCAGAAAAAGTGTCTAGACGCTAAACAAATACGTCTAATCTTGGCAGAATTCCACGTTCTTTCAGGTTGCAGCAGCTGTTCCCAATCTGTCCGTCATCACCTCACGGCCCAGATTTGGGGGCATACTAAACTCTCAAGTAACTTCCGGTTTTGCCGTGACTCGGGGACAATCGGCGGATCTGCGCATCCTAACCACATTCCTACTGAACAGCTCTCGGCTCCGCCGGGGCAATCTGGGTGAGGGAGCGGTGTTGCAGCTTTGACTGCACCAAGTATAGAGATATTGTTACTGGTCAACACTTAGGACTTGGGGCAAAATGCAACCGTTGCGCAATGTTGCAGCACAACCAAGAAAGTGAACCACCGAACCGGGCTGACATTCGGCGACGCTGAGATATCCTGCGGGGGTGCACGAACGCGCGTGGACAGAACGAAATGACAGAAAATATCGGAAATTTAACCCAAGATGTCCGGATGGCAGTGGCGTTCGTCGACGGAGTGGAGCTACCACCAGCGCCGCGACTTACGCGTGTAGCTTCGGCAGTTGAGACGCGCAATGTGTTTGACGAAACAAAAAATCAGGCCATGGTCGTTGGTTCGGATATTGTTTCATTCGTTGCTGGGTTGGCCCCACGGGTACGCGAAGTCATCGTCAACTCCTCGCTCCTAGCGCAACTAGCAGCAAATCGACGGGTACCATCTCGTGAAGACATTCGTGCCTGGTATGAAGTCTATTTTGATACGCTCGCCCATCTTGGGTGGGCCACTCAGGAGCGCGCCTTCTCTGAGCATCGCGAGACTGGTGACGATTTCGAGGCAGAACAGGCAATCCTCTCAGTCGCCACCGTGGTTCTCGGCCCAGCCACAACGGCGCTCGCTGTGGTCGCATCCACTCTGAACGCGATGAAGTCCATGTCTGACGGACCGTGGATGACAGTCTTCAAACGGGAAAGCCAGACCGCCAAGGCCGCGCGCTTCCAAGTAACCGTCGCCGAACCAAAGTCCGAGAGCGGATCAATGATCTCGCTCATGGCTTTTGAACTTGACGCGAAGAATACGCTCACTCAGGTTCTGTTCTTCAAGTTCCATTCGACTGAAGTGACACTCCGTCACTCATCTGGTCGAGCGACTGTCGACTCAATCCTGTTGCAGGCGATTCGTCCCATGATCGCTGAGAAAGTGTCGGCATATACGAGGAGCTACGTCGAGGCTCTAAGGATTTGAGGGAAGTCGGAGCATGTGTTAGGAAGGCTAATAGCCGAACTGGCCGAGCAGGCGGCTGCTGACCCTGACTCTTCATTGCGAGATGTGAAAAAGAGCCCGAAGAGCAAAAGTGCCATTCCTAAACGCATTGGCCTCCGAAAAGAGCTTTCAGGAAGGTGCTGATTTTGCCATGAGGGGCCAGGCAGCGATGAGAATTTGGTCAACTCACTGAGGCGTTGAGGGAAATCTCTTCGTTGACGTAGAATTGGCGCGATCCTGAACATGAGTGTGCCGGAGTTCTTCAGCCGCATTCCTTCTGCTAGAAAGCTCCCGGCAACCAAGAGGGAGCGTCCCATGGAACGGATAAATGTCAACAACAGAGTCCAAATCATTGCGATAAAACCGGGCGAACAGTCGCTGCTGAACAAGATCGGCACAGTTATGATGATTGCCGATGGAGTGAATTGTTTTTTAACTTTCGATGATGGCAGCTTTGCAACCGTGAATATCAAGCAATTGAAAAAGATTTAGCGACAGGGATCAATCGTAATCGCCAATTGTCGCTGACGATAGCCGGGAGAGAACTGTATGCCTTCGTTCGGGCTCACGAGATTCCAACAGCTTGTGGCTGCAACGAGCGGGAAGCAAGCAGTAAACCTCATATTGACAAACCCGGTGTTACTAGCGCGCTCCATGTGGCCAGAGTTCGAGGACTGGGTTCAACAATGCCAGCCGGACGTAAAACCCGGCGCAGAACGCGCGCTTTATATCCTCATAGACTTTGCTGATAAAATGGCGCAAGAGATATTCGCCTATCCGGTGGGGAGCGGGCCACTAGAGTCAATTATCCATCGGCTTCGCATCGGCGAGATTACCGAATCGTACGCGCGTGAGCTGGCATCGAGCCCCGAGTTGTTCGGGAACCTGTCTCCAACATACGTAGCCGCGTTGTCGATGCACAACCAGGTGCGGGCAAACAATGGTAAGTGGCAAGAAGCACTGGTCGCTCAGAAAGTGTTACTTGCCGCGATCGATGCACGGCGACGCGTTGGGGCGGCGGAACAGGACGTTATGGATATGATCGCCGCGAACGACTACGCCGTGATCGCCGCGCGCTACCTCTCGGAATTTGCGGACGGCCGGCTATTCTTTAACGCAGTGCGGCGCGCCACTGCCGTTATCAAAGTTGATGCAAGACCGTGGCACGCTCCTGGCGCGGTGGAGTTCTCGCTCGGAGCGCTGCATCAGGATCCCTATGTCTACAAGCGAACCATTTTGAACTTTGACCTGCAGGTCACCGCTTGGAGGCGCCGTCCAGTCGAGCAGCTTGGCCCGATGGTCGGCGAGTTAGAGGCGCAAGAGCTCCTGATGCCTGACCCGCTGGACGCATTCACGGCTTCATCGAAGTATTTCCTGGCGTCCGCCAACAAGAAAAGTGGCTCCGACCGCGGTCTCAGCTTAAAGGGCTACATCGCGGCGGAAGTATGGAAGCATGTAGCCGGTGGCCGAGCCGCGCCGAATCTGGCTGAGATCGCCGTGGAAGCAAAGCACCTATTGGCGAGCGACCAATGCGTCGGAGTACAGGCGGACATCGATAAGCTTCTCGGCATCTTGGCACCAAAGAAGATCACGGGCATCAGGATGAAGATCGCAGCGCCTTTGGGCTTCTTACGTCCAGTGAAACACACCGGGAAAGCACGCCGCGACTGGAACGCGATCGCTGAGGAACTTCTCGGCACTAGTACTGCTGAATTGGTTAGGCAGCGGGGCTTAATAGAGGCTACTGACTTGATGCAGAATGTCGCATATGCGGTCGCCGACTCTTCAGGGTACACCGCGTTTGCATTGTGGCGAAAGGCGCTACCCCTTGTGCTTAAGCGCGATGAAAACACGCGTAAGGGTTTCTACGCAGTCGGGCTAGGACACATTCGCGCGGCGCTCGCGCATCCTAATGTTGCCAATTTCATATCGAATTCGCCTGTCGAAAGCGCGGCCAAATGCCAACACCAGGCTGCCGCCGAAGGCTGGCCACCGCAGCAGTTGGCAGCCACACTTCTTTCAATTGCGGTGAACAGCCAGGCGGGCGACCACGAATCGGAGGGCGTGAGAGTCCTTGACCTGCTCGCGGTTGCGGACGGTGCGTTTTTGAACGATTTCCGCCCGCTGATTTTGTGGCAATCAAGCATCCTGTACAGAGGGATCGCTTCGACCATGTTTCATGCGAATCGCTTTGCGGATGCGATTCGAGCCTATGCCACAGCGGCGTCTCAGTTCCTTACAACTAGCATGCCGGTAGAGGCGGATGACATGATGGGGCTAGCTGTGGACATTGTCATGCGGTCCGAAGACCAACTCGCAAAATTCGCCGAATACTTCAGATCCGTCATCCCGGAACTGGAGCGCCAAGGTGGACCGACCGTGGTCCATCGCGTCCAGGAACTGTGCAGAAAATGGATGCCGCTGCTGGCGAACACCGGACAAGTGAATTTGCCTGTATCGATGTTGCTTCTGGATTCGGTCAAAGGATCGGCTTTCGCATCCGAACTGCGTGCCGGCGGTGATTTTGCATGGATCAATTCCGAAGAGAGCCGTGCCCTGCTGAATCGAATCGAGCAGACGCAGGCGCTGCCTGACGCTGGGGCAGAGGAAATCGGAAACGTAGGTACACTCAGCGACGAAATCCTGCTGACGATGTACGCCGAAGCTGAGGAAATGGAGAGAGGGGAGGTCCCAGCGGTCATTCTTCACAACCTGCAGATTCGGTATGACGCGGAGTTACGCCGACAGTTGAGTGGAAGGGGCTCGCGGGAAGCGGCGTGGGTTCCGGTACCCGAAAGGATCGCGGCTGTGCTCGGACCAGAAACGGTCCTAGTCACGTACTTCTCGGGGCTAACGCCGAATGGAAATGCGGGACTGTATGTGAATATTTTCACCTGTGACAGTGCCACAGGTACGATCGTCGATTTTGGCACACCTGGGATGGACGTGTTGATGCAAGGCGTCTTAGATACTCTCGCCTTGGGCGTGATGCGCGTGAGGCAAGGCGTCAATGCTGACCCTGAAGAGGGAGTTGTCAGCGTCGAAGCACGCAAGGCGCTCGAGGCATGTCTCGCCTACATTGGGGGCCCTATCGGCGAAATCCTTCAGAAGTTGCGGGTGGCCAGAAAATGGCACCTCTGTATTCAACCGCACGGTCCGCTACATTTTTTCCCGTTCCATCTTTTGCCTTGTGACAAGGGCGTATTGGCCCAAGAGTGGACGATCACATACTTGCCGAACCTCGCGCTACTTGACCCAGCGCTCCAGAACGCGGCGGTTCGAGATGTTCCGATTGCAAGCTTCGGCATTGAGTTCAAGAATGGAGTACCACACCGCCTTGCCGAACTTCCGGGCGCCGAGGAGGAGGCTCGGCTGGTTGCACGGGCCTACGGCGCCACCGGCACAACCGGCAGTGCGGCTACGGAGACAGCCTTGGTCGCGGCTCTGGCGAATGCACGACGCCTTCATATCGCGACTCATGGTCTTCACAAGGTGAGTGCTCCTTCGTTTCAGCGCGTGTACCTTTCACCCGACGCCGATACCGACGGCATTCTCTACGCGTATGAATTGTTGCGTCATGACTTGCGCGGGCTGGATCTCCTGACGCTGAGTGCGTGTGAGACTTCTCTTGGCCGCGTGGACATTGGTGACAATTTTTGGGGATTGTCGGCAAACGCCATGGTCGCAGGAGCGGCGACAGTGGTGGGCACGCTGTGGCCGGTGGAGAATTCGGCCGCGAAAACATTTTTCGAATTGCTGCATAAGAAGATTGCCGAAGGCTCAGAGAAGCGGGAGGCGTTCCGCACGGCACAGGAGTCGACGCGGTCGAAGCATCCGCAATTCAGGGACTGGGGCGCGTTCTGCTACTCTGGTCGGTGGTAACGGGGCGAGTAATTCTAGTTATCCGCATGCGATGAAGGCCATTGTATGCAATGCACCGATGACCGTAGCAAATACATCTCATCCCATGCCCACCACATACCAAAATCCACGGCAGTTGAATGAATAAACGAGTAGATTTAGCCATAAGAGGCAGTATTTTCACGACTCAGGTTATTTGCATAGTCATAATCGTGAGCGACGCAAAGCTGATGGACAAAGATGAATGGTCTTGTTGGCTGTTTGAACCGGTGTACGGCAATGCATCAAATCCTACCTCCTGCTTGGGCTTGGCGGTCCGCCTCTCGTCCGCCGACGTCCGCCTCCCTTGACAGTTATGACTCGCCCGTGGGTGTCGTTTCGGCAAGCGTGCATGAAATCTGCTAAAGCCGTTGGTATCGTTGGCTGTCCACTCCGTAGTGGATGGAGGATGGCCCATGAGGACCCGCACCGTATTCGCTCCGGGCAAATTGGAGCGATTGCAGCACCGTTTCGACCTTTGGCGTAAGACGCGCAAGCGCTGCTCACCCATTCCAGAGACCCTGTGGAGTTCCGCGGTGGAATTGGCTCGGGAGCACGGCCTACATCGAACCGCTCAAGCGCTCCGGCTCAACTACTACGCGTTGAAGAAACGATTCGGTTTGATCACCTGCGCCCCAGGCAGGCCGCAGAGGGAAGCGACCTTTGTCGAACTTCTTCCTCCAGGAGCCGTAGCTCCTTCCGCTTGCTCCATCGAAATGGAAAATGCGCAAGGTGGAAAGATAAAGATCCAACTTCAGGGCCTGGGCGGTGCAGACCTTGCGGTTCTGCTCAACAGCTTCTGGAAGGCGTCATGATTCAGATCGCTCCTCAGATGCGCATCCTGGTGGCGGTGGAAGCGGTGGATTTCCGAAAGGGCATCGACGGCCTGGCCCGCGTTTGCAAAGAAGCGTTGCGAGCCGACGCCTTTTCCGGCTGTTTGTTCGTTTTTCGAAATCGCAGGCGGACGGCCATAAAAATCCTTTCCTATGACTCCAGAGGTTTCTGGCTTTGCCAGAGGCGCCTGTCGGCGGGTCGCTTTCGTTTCTGGCCCGAGAGTGCGCGTGAGGCGGCCAAGGCTCTGGAAGCCCACGAACTCCAAGTGCTGCTCGCTGGCGGAGACCCAGGGTCGGTTCAGGCCGTGCCGGCCTGGCGTCGCATCACCTAAGGAAAAAAACAGAAAGCCAAAAAAAGAAAGCGACATACGGGACTTGCGTTCCATAAAAAGACCTGCTAGGCTGCCCGACATGCAGGCATCGTGGCACTACCGGCAACGCGTGATCACGGGCACCGACGTCGTCTTCATTCGCCAGCTCATCGCCGAACATCCGCGGGCCAGTCGGCGAGAACTTTCCTGCCTTCTCTGTAAGGCCTGGAACTGGGCGCAAGCAAACGGTGCCCTGTGCGACATGGTGTGCCGCGGGCTGATGTTGAAATTGCACCGCGAGGGACACATCGCGCTACCGCCGGTGAGGCGAAGGCCGCCGAACCCTCTGGTGAAGCGCAAAAAGCCGGCCGCGGTGGAGGTGGACACACGACCGCTGCACGGTCGTCTGGCCGAGATCCCGCCGCTGGAGTTCCGCTCGGTGCGGCGCACACCGGAAGAACCGCTGTTCAACAGCCTGTTGGAGCAATTCCATTACCTTCGCTACACGCAGCCGGTCGGGGAAAACCTAAAATTTTTAGCTTGTGCGGGACAGCGGCCGGTGGCCTGTTTTGCGTGGTCCTCGTCAGCGCATTACCTGGGCTGCCGGGACCGCTTCCTCGGCTGGTCGGACCAGGCACGGCGCAAGAATATCCACCTGCTGGCCTATAATCCAAGATTTTTGCTGCTGCCTTGGGTGCGCATCCCGTATTTGGCTTCGCACCTTCTGGCGCGCATGACCCGCATGCTTTCCGGAGAGTGGGAACGGGTCTACGGTCATCCCATCTATTTTGTGGAAACCTTCATCGATCCCGAGCGCTTCCGTGGGACCTGCTACCGTGCGGCGAACTGGATGGTGTTGGGTTGCACGACTGGGCGCGGCAAGAACGCTTGGAGCAAAAAACCGAACCGCCCGATCAAGCAAGTGCTGGGGTATCCGCTAACACCGCACTTTCGTGAGTTGCTGGCCGAGGTTTAAGATGAAGACCGCACACGAGGTGCTCGAAGTGAACCGGGAAGAACTGCAAGCGGTGCTGGAGCAGGCGCGAAAGGAACCCCTGGATGAGGCGGGTTATGAGAAGCTCCAGGCCCTTCTGCGAGCCTTCAGCTATGTGGCCGACTTGATCGGGGAAAAGGACACCACGATTAGCCAGTTGCGCGCTTTGCTGATGAAACCGAGCACGGAGAAGACCAACAAAGTTTTAGAGCAGGCTGGGCTGAAGCCCGGTTCGAAAAGTCATCTGCCAGACTCGGGCGGGAAGGCGAAACCCGGGCACGGACGGAACGGTGCGGAAGCCTACCGAGGCGCCGAGCGGATTCACATTCCGCACGCCTCGCTGAAGCCGGGGGACTGCTGTCCGGAATGTCTTAAAGGGAAGGTCTACGCGAAGAAGCTACCGGCTCTGCGCATCCGGGTGGTGGGCCAAGCGCCGCTTCGGGCTACGGTCTACGAACTGGAGAGTCTGCGCTGTAACTTGTGCGGAGAGGTTTTTGAGGCGGAAGCGCCGGAGGGCGTGGGCGAGAACAAGTACGACGAGAGTGCCGCAGCGATGATCGGGTTGCTGAAATACGGCAGCGGGGTTCCGTTCTACCGGCTGGCCGGACTGGAGAAAAATCTGGGCATTCCGCTGCCGGTCTCGACGCAATGGGAGATCGTCGAGGAGGTGGCGGAACTGATCCGGCCGGCTCTCGAAGAGCTGATCCGCCAGGCGGCGCAAGGAGAAGTGTTTCATAACGACGACACCGGCATGAAGATCTTATCGCTGGCCAGGGAGAGTGCTGCCTCCAGGGGGAGCCCGGAAGAGAGGTCGAGTTCGCACGAGCGCACGGGAATGTTCACCTCCGGCATTGTGTCTACGCGGCAGGGGCAGCGGATCGCGCTGTTTTTCACCGGGAGACGGCACGCGGGGGAAAACTTCGCCCAGGTGTTAGCGCAGCGTGGCGCCGGACTGCCTCCGCCGATTCAGATGGCCGATGGCCTGTCGCGCAACTTTCCGAAGCTGCCGGACAAGCTGAAGGTCATCGTCGGAAACTGTAATGCGCATTCGCGGCGGCGCTTTGTGGAGGTGGCGTCCAACTTTCCGGAGGAGTGCCGTTACGTGCTGGAAAGCCTGGCCGAGGTGTACGGGTATGATGCCCAGGCGGAGGAGCGCGGTCTGTCCGCGGAGGAGCGGCTGCGGTTTCATCAGGAGCACAGCAGACCGGTGATGGCAAAGCTACACGCCTGGCTGCGCGCTCAGTTTGCGGAGAAGAAAGTCGAACCGAACTCCGGCCTGGGATCAGCGATCACTTACTGCTTGAAACATTGGGAGCGGCTGACGCTTTTCCTCCTCCAAGCCGGTGCTCCTCTGGACAACAACATTGTTGAGCGCGCTCTGAAGAAAGCCGTTTTGCATCGAAAGAATAGTCTGTTCTATAAGACCGAGAACGGCGCCGAGGTGGGCGACCTTTTCATGAGTCTCATTCACACGTGCGAATTGAACGGTGCCAATCCGTTTGATTACCTCACGGAACTGCAGAAACAGGCAGCGGAGGTAGCGAAGGACCCGTCAGCATGGATGCCGTGGAATTACCGGGAGACACCGAAACAGGCGGCGGCGCTGCGTCGCGGGTAACCTGGTAGGGCCCTGCTATAAATTTGCAGAAGGGGACACCCCATGTCGAGCCACAAAAGGCGATCTTACGGATACGGAGCCCGCAAGTTCCCAAAGAATATCGGTAAACTGGGAGAAGTCTGGGCGATGGCCTTGCAGATAGCCACGGCTTCCAAGGCCCCGATCCATGAAGCATTGGTCCCGGCGAAGCTGTTCGAGGTGGGTATAGGCAACTTGTTTTTCAGTCGCGCGCTGCCGGACGGGCATATCGCCCTGGGCTGTTTTCTGCTGGATGTGTTCTGTCTGGGAGTCAAGAATGCCTTTGTGACCATCGTGGCTAGGGATGAGTATGCCCAGCGCCGGAGAAGTTGCTCGACGGCTGAGAGCCTTCAGCCGATGTCGGCCGCCTGCTTCCGGAAACTGGTCGAAGGCGGCGTCGCTTACGCGCACGACCTAGGATTCAGGCCCCATAGGGATTACGCCGTGACGAGCCAGATCTTCGGCGATCTGGAGAGCACCGCTTGCCCCACGCGCTTCGAGTACGGGCATGAGGGCAAGCCCTTCTATGTTTCCGGTCCCCATGAGACCTTCACGCAGGTGACGGCCACCGTCGAGCAGCTCGAGCGGCGCTTAGGCACAGGAAATTTTGACTACCTCGTGTTGGCATCGTAACCCCGCGAACCGAAAACGGTCGTCTGCCTCACGAACTTACGCAAGCTCACCGG
>QIAN01000530.1 GCA_003225005.1 Acidobacteriota bacterium
AACGGCTCGGCATAGAGAAGTCGTTTAGGCAGCGGCTCAGGCACCAGGAACCTGCCGATTGCCCCCGGTGAGAGCGGGCCTTGTTGCCAAGAAAGTCCCATTGATCACCTCTGAAAGTTTCGCGCCAGAATCAGAAATCGACCTAAATTTCTAGTGGGCAGTTTGGTCCGGTGAGACGCGGGCTCGCATGCTGGCAAAACCTCAGCAAGTGGTGGTGATTCAACCAGACAATTGCGATGAAGTAGTAGCTCACCACATAGCTCAATGCAATCGGCCAAAGCGGCAGAAGCGCACCAAACGTGGCTTGTTCGGGCGGCGGCTTCAGTTCGAGCACCATGATGGTGATGATTACGGCAAAAACTGCGTCCGAAAAGAAGCCCAATCGCTCCGTGCTCGCTCTTCGTTGAGTCACAAACCCTCCAACTCAGTGTGAGACCGACTTCTGCTGGAGGCCGGTGCGATTATCCTTGGCTGTCGATTCCACTATCGAGGCGGAGGAAGAGAACAACGGAATGAGGCCTTCAACTAGAGTTGGGTGAGTCAGAATGGTGTCGCGCAGAGTGGTGTATGCCAGTCCGGAAGTCATCGCGATCTGCACGGAAGCCATGATTTCGCCCGCACCCACACCGAGGGCGGTGAAGCCAAGAATGTGCTCGCCCTCAATCTCAACCAAAGCCTTGAGAAATCCTCGTGTTTCCGACAGCGTCGTGGCGCGCATTACGGCGTCCATCGGAATCTTGAACAGGCGATAAGCGATGCCTTGCCGTTTTGCTTCCTTCTCACTCAATCCAATGCGGGCAAATTCCGGATCCGTAAACAGGCAAAATGGAATTTGTCTTCCTGTGGTGACGCGTTTGCCGCCGGTGAGGCTGGCATACACCACACGAAAATCGTCAACACTTACGTGCGTAAACTGCGGGCTGCCCGCTACCTCGCCGATAGCCCACACGCCGGGCGCGGTGGTCTCAAGATGCTCGTTCACCTTGATGTATCCGCTATGGCTGAGTTCGACGCCAGCTAACTCGAGTCCGATCCCCTCGGTGTTAGGAGTGCGGCCGGTTGCCACCAACAAATGACTGCCCTCGAACGTTTTTGTGAGTCCATTTTGCTCGAGAAGCACTGTTAGGGACTGGCCGGACTTCCCCGATACGCGATTGATCCGTGCGTTCAGAACGAAATCGATACCTTCGTCTTCCAGAAGCATTTGAAGAGCTTCCGTCACATCAACGTCTTCCCGATCCAAAAGCCGCTCATTACGATGGATCACCGTCACCCTGCTGCCAAAACGGTGCATTGCCTGGGAAAGCTCCAATCCTATATATCCGCCCCCCAGGACAAGAAGATGTTCGGGAACTTCGTCCAGTTCCAGTGCTTCGATATGTGTGAGGGGTTCTGCGTCAGCAAGGCCGGGGATTGGTTCGATCGCCGCGTGCGTGCCCGTATTGATGATCACATTGCTGCCGCGAAGCTGACGTGTGCTCCCATCAGCAAGTTTTGCTTCGAGCGATTTGGCACCGATAAAGCGTCCAGAGCCAAGGATGAGTTCCGCGCCGGTCTTCTTATAGTTCTCGAGATAAACGTCATTCCAGCCGGATACCATTCTGCGTTTGCGTTCGCGAACAACGCGCATGTCCACCGTGAAGTCCCTTCGGGACATGCCGAACTCTTCACTTCGGCGAAGATACGAGGCCACCTTCGCGCTGTGAATGACATTTTTACTGGGCAAGCAAGCGATGTTCGGGCACGAGCCACCGACATATTTGCGCTCGATCACCGCCACACGCTGGCCCTGCGTAGCGAACGTCCAGGCAGCGACCGTCCCTCCTGTGCCACCACCAAGAATCACGAGATCGAAGTCTTCGAGGCTTGTTCTAGTGCTCACGTGCGTTCCTTTCTAGAAATATCCCGAATCGTGAAATGTTGAGGCAGGTGCATCGCGCATCAAGACCGCGTGGGCTTGCTGTACGGAGTGTGTTCCTAGTGATTTTGCGAGGCCTCCGTCGGTCTTAGCGCCGCGGCCCCGAAATTCACGCTGAATCGTTTGCACCATATGGACACTGCTCGGTATTTCGCCAGGTCCAAGCCGCTGCCAAGCGTATAGTTTTGGTCGCCGATATTTCCCTTGATCAATCCCAGATCAACGAAACCGGCGTTTTGCACGGTCGCCACATCCTTCGCATCGTCGGCCGCGACCATGTAGACGTGCACATCAGGACCGTTGGACGTGCTGAAGCTCGTCAGGCGAAGAACACGCGTACCATCTCCCATCTGGTAGATGGTTGCGGTACCTTCCGTCGGGTGCAAAATGCTGTAGAACCGTCCGGATTCCAGAGGCTGTGCCGACGACCCGCCTTGTGTGGCCGGGATTGCTTCGTCAACTTGGCGATTGACCACAAGCCGCTCCGGGCGAAACGCATACCATGCGACCAAAACCGCGACCGCAACAATTGGAACGGCAACTTTTGTCCATGTTTTCATTTCCGCATCTCCTTCCCTTCACGTATCAGGCGCTAGTCTCTTTCGAAAAAATGACTCCGCCCAAGATGCCCTTGATCTCGCCGCCATCCATACGCACCCAAGCCCCAGTCATCCACTTCGCCGCAGGAGAGACGAGATAGCCCAGCAAATCGGCAATCTCCTCCGGTTTTCCAAAGCGGCTAATTCCTGCTTCCTCCGGGAACTTCTTCTCGGCCTCTTCCACGGTGAGATTGTGCGCAGGTGCCCACTTCTCAAAGAAGGACCGCCGTCGCCTGGTCATCACAGCGCCCGGCACCACGCTGTCGACCTGAACTCCATCTTTGATTCCTTGCTCTGCGAATGCCTTCGCGAGTGCGGTGATAGCGGCGTTCGTTGCCGCGACTGCCGCAAACCCAGGTTTTGGATCGAGAGCCGCGCTTCCGGAGATCAACACGACCGATCCATTCGAAGCCTTCAGAGCATCCCAAGCCCGTATCGTCAGACGACGCGCGCCGTGCAACTTCAGCGCCATGCCGTCGTCCCACTGCGCGTCGGTCATCTCGAACAAGTCAATTTGTGGCACCGCGCCGGCAATGTTGAGAA
>QIAN01000528.1:0-1689 GCA_003225005.1 Acidobacteriota bacterium
TACCGGGGAGATGAAAGAATCTTTATGCTCCAGCGCCCTACCAGTACCGCAGCATTCTCTTCCTTACCACGATATCGCACCTTGCAACGCGGCGCTTCTGTTATCGAACTCGTTATCGTCCTGGCTGTCGCCTCCATCATGGCGGCGATGGCTGTTCCCCTGGTTCAAAATACCACCCGCACCATGCGACTGAACGCAGCCGTCAGTGCCGTCACCGGTACCATGCAATCCACTCGTTATCGCGCCATTTACGATGGCTGCCCTTACGCCGCTGCCTTTTCCAAGGCCACCAACACCTATCAAATTTCCAGCGAAGTCACGGGTGCTGCTTGCGCCAACGCCTTGGTCAACGTCGGTACTGCCATTCCGTTCGCCGACCCCAAACGCGTTTCTCTCGATCAAGATGTCACGCTTCAGTTCAGCCCGGGTGGCAGCGTCACCGTCACGACTGGCACGAACAGTTTCAATTTGACGGCCATTGGTACGGCTAATCCGAAGAACATAAAGGTCACCAAATATGGCAGCATCACGGTCCAATAGGAAACGCAGGGCAGAGCGTGGCTTTACGCTTCTTGAAACGCTCGGCGCCATCGCCATTTTGTCCATCGGCCTCCTTGCCATGGCCGGGCTGATGTCCCAGACAACCGCGAATTCCTCTCGCTCCCGTTACATGAGCGAGGCTTCGATTCTCGCTACGCAAAAGCTGGAAGAGCTAAATCGTTACCCGAACTCGGACCCGATGGTTGCCATCACCGGAAACAGCGCCGGCAGTTTAACCGCCGATACTTCAGCCAGCGGCATCAACTATTTCGACGACATCCGAATTTCCGCCGTTGGCGGCACGATTTCCGAAACTTCGTCGGACCCTACTGGCACTTACAATACGATCGTCCAACAGCCCGACGGCACCATTACCTCGACCTCCAGCGCTACGGCGCCGGCTCCCCCAGCCGAAGCCTTGCAATTCCATCGTCGCTGGGTCATCGAAAAAGACACTCCTATCACCGGCGTGCGACGTGTCACTGTTTTCGTTCAGTTGCTCAATCCTCCTGTAACGAAACCCATCACTTTTCAAATCAGCACGGTGCGCCCATGACCTCACGCTATTCGCATTCTCGATTCGTTCGATCCGCGCCAGGGCAGACCTCCGCGGGCTTCACGCTCTTGGAGCTTATGGTTTCCCTGGCCGTCTTTTTGGTCGTCGCGGGTGCTGCCTTCTCCCTTTTCGCGACTCACGCGCCGCTCTTCACCCGCCAGCAAAACATCTCCGGCTTGAACATCTCTTTGCGTAACGCCGTCACCCAGATGGAGCTCGATGCCGTCAACGCCGGCAACGGCTATTACCCTGGCGCTGACATCGCGTCTTGGCCAGTCGGTATCACCATTAACAATCAGCCACCAGCTGCTAATTGCTATAACGCCGCGGCGCATACCTACTCGACGACTTGCTTCGATTCGCTCACTGTCATCGGCGTTGACCCGAGCATCCCTCCCACTCATCCTGACCCTCCGGGCAACAGCTGCGGCGCCACCGACACCAACGCCATCCTTTTTGTCGATCCCCCGCCGGTCAATGAGTATTCCGGCTCATCCTCGCAATTTGCGTCGTTGTTTCACTCCGGCGACCAACTGCTCCTCATCAAGAGCGATGGCTCTCAGATGGCGACCACGACTCTGACGAAAGACGGC
>QIAN01000528.1:1886-2674 GCA_003225005.1 Acidobacteriota bacterium
GCGGAGCCGGCGAAGTCGTCGCGGAACAAATTATCGGTTTTAAGGTCGGCGCCTCCCTTTGGAGCGGCACGGACAGCGGCGACCTCTACAGCTTCAAGAATTACAACTACAGCGCTTACGATCCCAGCCAGGTTCGCTCCATCATCGTCTCCATCATCGGGCGAACTCCGCCCAATCGGGCCGGCGACCTCAACTACAAGAACTCTTTCGACGGCGGCAATTACCAGATTCAGTCCCTTTCCGTCGTCATTAATCCACGCAATCTCAGCATGAACGATCACTGAGGAGGTTTTGTGTACAGGGCTCTTATGTTCAAACGCAACACTTTGAAACGCGGCAAAGTGCGTCGTAATCAATCTCGCGGCGTCGCTCTCATCACGTCCTTGCTCTTGCTGCTGCTTCTCAGCGGCATGACCGTTGCCATGGTCATCTCTTCCAACTCGGACATGCTCATCAACGGCTACTATCGCGGCTTCCGCGGCTCATTCTATTCGGCGGACTCCGGCTTGACCATCGCCCGCCAGCAAATGATCAATCAACTGATGGCTGCGGGCGGCAATAAATTTAGTGCAACCGTGCAACCTATTCCTCCGGGTACCGAAACCGGCGTCGTCGTCAACGTCAACTCCACATACGGTACGTCTTTTCAATCTCTGAATAGCGGTCAAGGCGCTTATGCCTGGCCAGAAACCTTTAAGTTGGACACTGCCGGCACAACTCTTAGCGCTCCCACTTGCACTGTCCTCGGTGGCGGCGGTACTTGCGCAGCCCCCACCGGAGCTGTCACT
>QIAN01000525.1 GCA_003225005.1 Acidobacteriota bacterium
AAGACTGCATTCCACTCATCGCTCGGCGCGAGGCATGCTGCCCAGAGGACGCTGTATTCTCGCGCACGCCGAATTGGGTTGGACGTGTCTTCATGTTTGTTATGGGGTCTTCGTAAGAGCCTCTCCTTTGATTTGTTCTTGGCTGTGGTCGTTCGTGTGTTGGCCTGCCCAGCGCTTGAACTCGTCGTCCTTCTTGAACAACAGCTTGAGGGCCTCGCTGACGACGTAGGACGGGTTCGCATCGATGAATTCCGCATACTTGTCCAGGTTATGTCTGACTTCTTCCTCCAGGCGGACCTGGAGGGTCGAAGTCTTCGGTTGCTTTGACGGTGCTTTCAGAAGTGCCAAGTGTTTCTCCTCCTTTCGTTATTCGCGATGCATTACATCCTGCATTACAAAATGATTGCTCCGATTCCTGCACGCGGCCATTACACGGTCACGCTTCCTGCGTGACGGGCGGGAGCGATCCCACGAAACTTTTGGGCGGATGGACCGCCAAAAAGTGGGGTCGCTACCGCCCGATTTGGTCCTTTTTTTCCTGTGACTTTTCCATTCGCGATGCCCGTCATCCATCTCCTTTTCTGACAGCTACCTGCTTCATTGGGTGAAGAAATTAGAGAAGCGCCAAAAGCGCAGTGAGCAATTCTTACCCTCTTCACTGGCTCGGTCCGGATTCTCGCTGCTCACCGCGGCACCACACGCCTTCTTTTGCTGCCTGCTTCCAGTTGGTGGGCTGGAGCGACCGCCACGGTTTCCGTGGCAACGAAGTGGGGTCGCTCCAGACCACGTCGGTGCATTACTCGCGTCCAAACTGCGCGTCGCGCCATGTGCAACCTCTACGCTCCCAACAATTTCGCCTCGCCCCTGGGTGACGTTAACGGTGACGGGGATGGTTACGTGTGTCTTTCACGCACCCGTCACCTTTCCGGGCGAGAAAAGGGCTTTGAATCTCATTAGGATCCTTCCCCCTCTAGACCGTCGAGGATCTCGGAAACAAAAAATGCAAAAGGCAAATCGCGACCGACACCGGAGCGTGCCTGGGCTCCCATCGTTTTTGATCGTCGTTTTTGGACCACTCCTGGAATCTTTGACCCTCCTGCATTCATCGGAATCAACTTCCAAACGCTCCCCCCGAAACTGGGTATGAAACGGCTTCGCCGGGCCTACGGGGAATATCAACGTCAACTCCCCCCCATATACTAAGAGGCCCTCGAGAGAGGAAATCCTCACGGAGAATCTTTGTGATTTGCCACTCTTCTTTCGGGGACCGGCCACTCGGAGGCTCCCTCCAGCACTTCCATGGCGTCCGACACGGGTGCGCCGTTGACTTCCTACACTGCAAACAGCGATCGAGGCTCTTTGAAGCAATCGAACCCCCTACTATTAAGAGGCCTCGAAAAGGGAAAACCTCAATCACAAAGTTTGTTTTTTTCGGGAAATTTGCGAAGCCACCAGGGAGCCACAGTCAGGAAAACCAGGATCATCACTGAATTAAGGATGCCGGTCCAAGACGCCTTCGATACCCTGCTCATCATGAACCTGGAAAGGTTACCGTCTTGGGTTGTATTGCGGGGGCTTTGATCCTTGTCCTTACTTTCTCCCTTACGGTGTGTAGTGGACGTTGTGTTACAACTCCGAAACTCCGGCTCTGGGACGCGGCCGAATGGGTCACGCGCTGCGCGTGACTGAGGCGGGAGCGACCCCCACAGAAGCCGTGACGCACGGTGCGTCAAAGGGTGGGGTCGCTCCCGCCTCATCCGAATTTGGCCGCGTCCTTCCTGGCTTTCTCTTCAAGGAGTGTCTCTGTTGCTTTTACAAGTTCGCGTCACCGCCAAGGTGAAGCGAATCAACGCGATGGGTGAAGCGCCGGGGTGAAGTCCACTGCACTCCTCCGAGCTGAAGGGAACATCTCCTGCGGCTGAAGTCTGGTACTGAAGCACACTTCTGCTGGCCTCTCGAGGTCTGCAGCTCAGATCGACCTTTGCTCACCGGATAGATTCTGAACTCAACCTGTTTCTTGGGGCCGGCTTGCTCGAATTCATGGGGGACGGAATCGTCATTTGCTTGTTCTGAGAGCCACAGGGCGTATACAGATTAAAAGCGGTTCGTCGT
>QIAN01000531.1 GCA_003225005.1 Acidobacteriota bacterium
GCTTTGGTATTTTGTGTTTTTAGCCTACAACCGTCGGAAGGGTGCGGTGGCGTTGCATTGGGTTCAATCCGCCTGCGCGGGCAAGGGACGCATCGTTGAATGGCGTTGGCTGGGCAGCGCGCACCTGCATGCACGGTTCCGCTTTCCCTCGCGCTGTTTCGAGAATGCGCGCGTCACCATGAAGTTACAGCCGCGGGCTTTGCCGGTGCAATGGCTGGTGAGCTGCTGCCGTCACCAAAAGGAAACGCTCACCTTTGAGGCAGATCTCGATCGCACTCCCGACTTTCATCTGGAGGTGTTCCGGCACCGCTGGTGCGCCCGTAGCCGCGGTTCTTCACCGGGACGAGATCAACGCGAATGGGACGTATGCGAACCTGGTCCCATCATTCTGACCACCCGCACGCACTGGAAGCAAGATCCCGCGCCGGAACTGAATGCACTCATGGCGGCCAGGCAGCAGAACGTGTTACAAGTGCGTTTCCGACCGGAGTCCCCGCAATTTTCTGCCACAGTGGCGCTCGATTCGCTGTCTGACCCACAAGCCGCCGCCAATTTCCTCACCGCAATGCGCGAACTGGCTGCGGAAGCGAAAGCTCATCCACAGTGATCGTATGGCGCTACTGAGGGGATGTTCTCCGACACTCCTCGCAGTTTCAGAGCTCAGCCCGAATAAAACCCTTTTATCCACCTCATCAGCTTTTTCGATTGGCACAGTCCGCAAGCTCGCGATATTCTGAAACGTTGCAACCAGCCATTAATGTTCCCCATAAGTCTGGATTTAGCCAGCACATGAAGTGTATTGACAACACAGCCGGAGACGAAGGAGATTCATGTCCAACGAACTACGCAATTTTCTGGCACTCTCGTATGACGAGCTCGAAGAACTGAATCTGAAGGCGAAGGAGCAGCGCCGGAACCGCGTCGCAACTCACAAGGTCCAGGAAGAGCGCCTCAAGTACCTGACCGACGAGAAGCGCATCAAGGCCTTGACCGTAATGTTCAGCGATCTTGAGGGCCGCCTGCACATGCTCGACTATGACAAGAAGTTCCTGCTGAAGAGTTACGACAACCTCACCTTCGACGGCTCTTCGATTCGCGGCTTCACGGCGCAGCGGGAGAGCGATTTGCGGCTGGGCATTGACTGGAGCGCCTTTTACTGGGGACCGGCCGACGTCTTCGGCCCGGGCAAAGTGCTTGTGTTCGGGGAAGTCATTGACAAGAACGGCGGACCCTACAGCGCTGACATTCGCAGCGTGCTGAAACTATTTGCCACAGAGCTGCACAAGCGGCACGCCTACACGCTCAACGCCGCCAACGAAATCGAGGGCTTCCTGTTCCAGGGGCCAGACGCCGAGCGCCGCTACCACGAAACCGGCAAGTTCGAATACGTCAACACTGGCGGATATTATCATTCCCTGCCCGGCGATCCGCTGCGCACGTTTATCGATACGACGGCGGAAGTACAGCGGTCGATGGGGTTCCAGAACGAGAAGGACCACCCCGAAGTCGCTCCCTCACAGTTCGAAATCAACTATGGCTACGCGGAAGTCGTGGCCGCCGCCGACCATATCCAGCTCTACAAACTGATCTGCCGCCAGGTCGCCCGCAACATGGGCCTGACCGCCAGCTTCCTGCCCAAGCCGGTGGTGGGCGTCAACGGCAGCGGCATGCATACTAACGTTTCTGTCAGTGAGAACGGCAAGAACTTGTTCTGGGATCCCAAGGGCGAAGAAAAGCTCAGCAAGCTGGGCTACGAGTTCCTCGACCGCCTTCTGACCCACGGCAATGACCTTTGCCTGGTATTTAACTCCAGCGTGAACGCCTATCGCCGACTCGATCCGCACTTCGAGGCCCCGAACCAGCTCAAGGCATCGGCCGTGGACCGTGGGGCCATGATCCGCATCCCCATCGGCAACGAGCGCAGCATGCGTACGGAAGTGCGCGCGGTCGCTCCAGACGCTAACCCGTACCTGGTCATGTTCTCGATCTTCAAGACTGGACTCGAAGGCACCACCGCGAAGATGAAGAACCTCCGCCAAGCGGAGCGCTATCTACCCGACAACATCTACACAGCGATCGAAGACTTCCGCAATGCCGAGTGGACGACAAAGCTGCTGGGCAAAGACGTGAAGGGCCGCTATGCCGATCTGAAGCAGGGCTCGGCCGACCGCTGCCCACGTCTCTTGGGTTCGGTCGTAAAGGCTGCAGAGGTCCAGTTCCATCACGAGGTTTACAACCAGTTCCTGTGGAATTTGTTCTAGACCAAGTACCCGAGAAGAAAGAAGCAGCGACTCTAAAGAGCAAGAGGGTAGGCGCCGCTGAATCTGCACCTGTGCTAGATTCAGAAGTTTCATGGACGCCGCCCCCACCATCTCTACCCAAGGCTTGACTCGCCGCTTCGGAGAACTGGTTGCCGTCGACGACGTCAACTTGCGCGTCGCACCGGGACAGTTTTTCGGATTCCTGGGTCCCAACGGCGCCGGCAAGTCCACCACTATCAAGATGCTGACCGGCCTCTTGGCTCCCACCGCTGGCCGCATCGAGATTCTGGGAGTGGATCTAGCGAACAACCCCGTCGAAGTGAAGCGGCAAATCGGAGTTGTCCCGGAAGGCATGGCGCTATTCGGACGGCTGACTGGAGCGGAATTCCTCAATTTTGCCGGTCGCATGTATGGCCTCGAGCGCGGGACTGCTGCCAAGCGCACCGCTGAATTGCTCGACCTTACGCAGCTCGCAGATCAGCCCAAAAAACTGGTCGCCGATTATTCCCACGGCATGCAGAAGAAGCTGGCGCTGGCAGCGGCCGTCATCCACGGGCCGAAAGTTCTGTTTCTCGATGAGCCCTTCGAGGGTGTGGACGCAATAGCCTCCGGGACCTTGAAGTCCATGTTGCAGCGTATGATCGCGCGCGGAGCCACGATTTTTCTGACCTCGCATGTGCTTGAGATCGTGGAGAGGCTTTGCAGCCACGTCGCCATCATTCATCAAGGACGGCTGGTGGCACAGGGATCTCTAGAAGAACTTCGCGCCGGCGTGGAGGCGCAGCCGTCGGACGGCCGGTCGCAGCCATCATCCGGCGAAAAGCTCACGCTCGAACAGATTTTCTTGCGCACGGTGGGCGGTTCGTCCCGGTCGGAGCAGGAACTGTCATGGCTGGGATGAACCGGGTGGGACAGAAGGTCGCCTGAGACGCTGTTGGAGTTAACGTCTGCCCCATACGAAGGAGCACAAGTTCTCTGCTGCAACATCTCTACCTGAGGGCCGCGCATGAGTGAACTCAATCTCACGGTACATGCGCGCGGTCAACTCGCAGCCATCGCGGACCTGCGCTGGCGACTGTTCATCAACTCCTTGCGCACGACGCGCGGCAAGCTGGAATTCCTGTCGCGCGGACTGGTATCGTTGGCCTTCCTGCTGGGCGGTCTGGGTGGGTGTTTCGCTATGGCCGCGGGAGCATTTTATTTCCTCTCCGCAGGCAAGCCTGATTTGCTCGCACTTTTGTTGTGGCCTGTGTTCTTCTTTTGGCAAGTCTTTCCGGTGATGGCGACGGCTTTCACCAATAATCCTGATTCTTCCGATCTTCTTCGCTTCCCTCTGAGTTATCGCTCATATTTTCTGGTTCGGCTGGCTTACGGCTCGTTCGACATAGCGCCCGCACTCGGCAGCATGTGGCTGGCGGGGATTTTCCTGGGTATCGGATTTGCCCGCCCGACCTTATTGCTCTGGGCCGGATTGGTGTTGCTGGCATTTGCGTTGGTTAATTTGCTGATCATGCAGATGGTCTTCGCCTGGGTGGAACGCTGGCTGGCGCGGCGGCGAACGCGAGAAATCCTCGGTGTGCTTTTCATTCTCCTAATGCTGAGCCTTCAGCTAATCGGGCCGCTGATGGAGCACTTTGGCAGGCGCTCGCGGCCCGAGATGACTCGCTGGATCGAGCTGCTGCGGACAACCCAGGCTCTGTTCCCTCCAGGCTTGGCGGCTGACGCTATCGCCCAGGCAGCGCGCAGCCATTTTATGGTCAGCTTCAGCTCTTTCTTACTCTTGTGCGCCTTAGGAACCACAATTGGTTACTTTTTGCATGTGCGCCTTGGCGCGCAATACCGTGGCGAGAACCTTAGCGAGGTTGCCGCGCCATCTGCCTCAATCGAACGCCAGCCGCTGCGCCCGGGCTGGAATCTGCCGGGACTCCCACCATCCGTTGCTGCCGTCTTTGAAAAAGAGATTCGGTATCTTGCACGCAGCGGCCCCATGCTGCTCACTCTGATCATGCCCATCTTTATGCTAGTGATCTTCCGTCTGGGACCGATGAGCCGCCAAGGGAGCTTCTTCGCGCGGGCACCCAACATGGCTTTCCCCGCTGCGGCAGGATATGCGCTATTGATACTGACAAATCTTGTTTACAACAATTTCGGTGGCGACGCCACTGGCATACAATTTTTCTACGCATCTCCGGTTCGGTTCTCACAAATTATTCTGGCAAAAAATCTTACCCACGCGACAATCCTGGTCCTTGAAATGGCCCTCGCATGGGTGGCAGTAACTTACCTTTACGGTCCCCCTGCGCCTGGCATCGCGCTGGCCACACTCGCCGGACTGTTGTTTGCTGCTCCCGTGAATCTCGCGGCAGGAAATTTGCTCTCGATCTATTCTCCGAAGAAATTGGACTATTCCACTTTCGGGCGGCAGCGCGCTTCCCAGACGACGGTGCTCGTGAGTCTGCTGGTTCAGATCATTGTGGTCAGCTTGGGTGTAACCGCTTTCCTGGTGGCGCGAAGCTACGGACGCTCCTGGATGGCTTCGGCGATTTTTCTGGCCCTAGCTGCGATCTCGGTTACCGCCTACGTTACAGTCTTGAAGAAAATGGACCGCATCGCGGAGCAACGCAGGGAGACGCTGATTTCCGAACTCTGTCGTACTTAGCCGCTGCCTTACGCCTTATCCGGCTTAGCCAGAAAGCGGTAGCCCAC
This sequence comes from Acidobacteriota bacterium, assembly GCA_003225005.1. Taxonomy (GTDB): domain Bacteria; phylum Acidobacteriota; class Terriglobia; order Terriglobales; family Acidobacteriaceae; genus Sulfotelmatobacter. The sequence goes on from QIAN01000531.1 coordinate 4,968, forward strand.
TCCGCGTACTGTAAGCAGATGGCGCGGCTCAGCAGGATCCTCTTCGATATAGCGCCGCAACCGCACGATGAAATTATCGATCGCGCGAGTATCGGTGTCTTCGTGCAGACCCCAAACGTCCTCCAGAATCGACTTCCGCGAGACTATGCGTCCCTCATTACGGATAAGATGACGCAGCAGCTCCGCCTCCATCACTGTCAGGTGAATCACATTTGTGCCGGAGCGGAGTTCCAGCGTTCCGAAATCGATGCTCTTGCGGTCAAAGGAAAATGTTCCGAATTCATCCGCGGAGGCGGCATCATCAAAAGCACCGAGCTTCGCACCCGTTTGTCCCGGCGTTTTTTTCGCTCTGCTCTCCGGCCCGGACTTTTGCCACTGGCTCCTCCGCATCAATCCTTGCAACCTTGCCAAGAGGATCGACAGGTCGAAGGGCTTGGGCAGGTAGTCGTCCGCGCCTGAAGCAAACCCCTGCAGCACGTCCTCGGGACGCCCTCGCGCCGTCAACATGAGTACCGGCACATAGTTCCGCGCAGCCCTCAACTCGGAAACCACGCTGAATCCATCCTTGCCCGGAAGCATAATGTCGAGTACGACCGCGTCGAAATCCTCTTTTTTCGCTAGCAGGCGCTCGGTGGCCGCCTCGCCATCACCCACCACTTCGGCGGAGTAGCCTTCGGCTTCGAGGTTAAAACGAAGCCCCTCAGCCAAATGAGCTTCGTCTTCCACGACGAGCACGCGGCTCATGCCATTCTCCTCGGTAGCTCGATGGTCACCGTAGTGCCCCGCCCCTCGCCTTCGCTTGCCGCGAAGACCTTGCCGCCGTGTTTTTTCGCGATGGCCCGGACGATGAACAACCCCAGACCAGTTCCCTTCACATGCGCGACCGACCGTTGCGAGACGCGATAAAAACGTTTGAAGATAAATTTCAGATCTTCAGGTGGAATCCCCATACCGTGATCCTGCACGCTGAGCACAACCCGCTTCTCGTCTGGGGCTGCCAGACGCACGTTTACAGCGACTTGCTGGCCCGAATACTTGATGGCGTTGTCCAGCACATTGGAGACGGCTGTCCGCAAGTCCTCTGCATTCCCCCGCACGCTAGCTCCGCTTCCGTTCATTCCGGAGTCTTCAAAGCGCAGCGCGTCCGGCTGCAGATGGTGCCGCGTGCGAGCCAGTTCCATGCAATCGCGCACCAGTTGCCGGAAATCGATCTCCTTTTTTTCACGTCCCGCTTTCTTGTCTCCGGCTTGGCCCGCGCGAAGCACTTGCTCGACTGTGCCCAGCAGGCGCTCGGTGTCGTGAAGCATGATCCGATAGAACTCCTGACGTTGCGGTTCCGCCAGTTCGCGGCGTTGTAGTGTCTCCAGATGCAGCCGGATCGATGCCACGGGCGTTTTCAATTCGTGTGTAACCGCATTGATGAAGCTGTCGTGCTGCTCGTTGCGGCGGATTTCGTGCACCAGGAAGCTGGTGTTGACGATCATCCCCGCAATGATCAGGAGGAAAAAAATTACCCCAAAGAAAAGCAGCACCCCTTCGCGCCAGTTAAGGATGATCCAGCCAACGTTCAGCGCTACCGCCAGCGCCACCAGGCATATGCCTAGAATGACGAAGAACGCGATCGCTTTACTTCGGCTGGTAATGCGCATGGCAATCGGCCAAGCTGATTTTAACGCTTTCCGCAGCAGCGTCTATCTGAGATGGGGTAGCGCCCAAAGGAAAACCCCCGATCATTAACGGATCGGGGGCAGTCATCGAATGCCGATATTCAAGTTAGCCTCAGGCGACTCAGTCGCCTGCTGCCGAGGCTTCTCGCAGTGCCGCGGAGATCAAGCGTCCA
>QIAN01000526.1 GCA_003225005.1 Acidobacteriota bacterium
AAGATGAAGGTCCGGCTCGCGGGCCGGTGACCGCGCGCTATCGCGGCAAGGAAGTGTCGGGGATCGATTACAACGGGACGCTCCCTTCTAACGAAGAGGTTTTCAATTCCAGGCCGAGGACCGGGCGGTTCTTCAGCGAAGCGGAAAACATGCATCGCGCCGACGTTGCCGTCATTGGACCCGATATCGCCAAGACGCTTTACCCGGATATGGACCCACTCGGGAAACCCATCCAAATCGATGGCGTCTCTTACGAAGTCATCGGCGTTCTTGAGCCACGCAAAGGCCAGCTCGTTAAGGATCAATCCGCGGACAAAGCTGTGATGGTCCCTTATCGCACTTACCACAAACATATTCCTCAGGACGACGAAAATATGATCGGCGCCGTCGCCTACCCGGGCCACATGTCGGAAGCCGAGGATCAAATCCGCGGCGTGTTGCGGCGCCGCAGGAACGTGCCTTACAGTAAACCTGATAATTTTGGAATTTCCAGCGCGCAGCAGATCGCCGATCAGTTTCGTCAGATTACCGCGTCCGTGGCGCTTCTGATTTCCGTCATCAGTTCCATCGGACTTCTTGTCGGCGGCGTCGGCGTCATGAACATCATGCTCATGTCCGTCACGCAACGCACCCGCGAGATTGGCGTGCGCAAAGCTATTGGTGCGCGCCGCCGCGACGTCATCTGGCAGTTTCTGACGGAAGCGATTGTGCTCACCGGCGCGGGAGGCGTCATCGGGGTGTTGCTCGGCGGTGGCATCAGCCTGCTGATCAACCTGGCCGTACCCAGTCTGCCGTCATCGATTCCGCTCTGGGCTGTGCTGCTCGCCGTAGGCGTTTCCATGAGCGTGGGCCTCTTCTTCGGCATGTATCCCGCCATCAAAGCTGCCCGCCTCGATCCCGTCGAAGCCCTCCGCTACGAATAGTTCATGGTTCTTCGAACCACAACGAACCAGGAAAATAGCAACATACTTGTTGAAAATAAAGGGGTTACGTCTATTTCTGAGGAATAACTCATGGCTTCCTCGATCTGAGTCCCTCCGGCCCGCAAGAAGCGTGGATCGGGCGTAAGAAAACCTGAGCCTGTGACGGCAAACCGCTGCCCGGGGTGCGGTCCGCCACTAGAACTCGAGGCGGAGCGAAAGCTGTAAGTTGCGTTCGCCGCCACCAACGCCGCCCCCCTTGGTGGTTACTTTCCCAAAGGTTGAGCTGGTTGGGTTGAAGTTCACGCCGCCGCCGCTGCCGCCGCCCCAATTCGGGTGGTTGATGAAGTTGAACGCCTCAGCTCGGAACTGGAAGCGGAACCTCTCGTTAATGGGAATAGCCTTGAACAACCCGAGGTTCCAGTTCTGGTATCCAGGCTGGTGGATAAGGTCGCGAACGCGCTGGGTGTTGAAAGTTCCAGCAGTCGGTTTGGCAAAAACTGAGGTGTCGAACCACTGGCCAGTGGCGCCGAAAGTCCCGATTATTTTGGGAGTGCCATTGACGACGTAATACTGGCCGTTGATGCCGCACCCAAAGTTCGAGTCTAGGCCCACGCCCGCGTAGTCTTTCGCTTCGGTAACGCCGCAAGGCAAGCCGGTCTGGAACTGCGTAACACCGCTGATCTGCCACCCTCCTATAAGCTTGCCAGTCAACCTCGAGTGGTCCTTGAAGAACGGCAGGTCGTAGAGATAATTAAACACAAGGATGTGCCGAGCATCGAACTCGGAGGGTCCCCACAACGTGCTCACATCGTAAGTATTGGGCACGACGTCGCGCTGGTTGGAGCCGCTGTCCATCGACTTGGACAACGTGTAGGACGCTCCGAACTGCAGCCCCCCCGAGTAGCGGCGATTCCAAGAGATCTGCAGTGAATTGTAGATGGAGTTGGCCACATTATCCGTTTGTCGAATAGAGCCGAAGCCCTTGTAGGGCCGGAGCGCGCTAATATTGACGCCAGGGTTCGCTGCCACAACTGCCGTTGTCGGCTGATTGATGTCGGCCTCTCGCTGGAGATGCAAGCCGCGACGCGCCACGTATCCCACACTCACGAGCGACTTCCAGAACATCTCGCGCTCGTAGGTGACATTCCAAGCCCACGATTCAGGGGGCTTAAACCCTTTGCTCTGCATTGTGACCACCCGCGGAATGTTGGCTGCGCCGCCAGCTCCGGGGTTATCTGCCAAGCCGTTGGAAACACTGGCGTTTGGCTGGAACGGCGGATTGCCGCCGAGGAAGATCGAGTCGCTCACACCCAAACGGGTCGTGTAACGCCCCGCGCCGATGCGAAACACGGTCTTCTTGTTCCATTGGTAGGCAATGCCGAGACGTGGCTGGACTTCGCCCCACTGAATGTCGGAGTAATGGTCGGAGACACCCCGGAACAGGCGACTGAAATCGAACTGAGCTGGGTCGGCCTCGGGGACACGACCTTGGGCCGAAGAGGGGAACCCGCTGCCCGGGATGACCATGCCGTTATAAGTATCTGCTCCGGTTCCGACAACAAGCCCAGTCTTTGGATCAATGTTGCCTTGGATGAGACCGGTGGTCGGGCTGATGGTAACCGCCTTAGTGGAATCATAAAACCGCGGGTCAAAGACGATCATGTTGCCCCACAAGGCATGGTAGGGAACGATGACGGAGTAACGGACGCCGAAGGTGAGAGTCAGATTCTGCCTAGTCTTCCAGGAGTCCTGCGCGAACCCCTCCCACATGTTGGCGCGAAAGATCGTGTACGCACGGTGGCCGATCTCAGAATAGGTATCAAACAGCCCCAGAGCCGCGTTGGCCACTGCCACGCCCGTCCCACCGGCACGACCATCGGTGAATAGGAATTGGCCATTCTGGTTGTTCGTGCAAGTCGGGCAAGCTGACACGTTGATCTCGTCATTGTCGTTTTCGCCAGAACGCTCCCAAAGACCACCGAACTTCACCGCGTGATTTTGTTTTATCCAGGTAAAGCTGTCGGATATGTCATAGATGGGGCCCGCCGAGTGCGACGGATACGGCCCGCCGCTCAGGCCCGAGAAGTTGGCCAAATTCACGCTTGGGATGCGGTTCGGAAGCAGTTTCCCCTGCGGGAATATGTATGGATAGTTGAGGCTGCATGGCACTGTCGATTGTGCGCACGCATTGGTCCGATCAAAGAAGTTCGCCGTGTCCACAGGTATCAGCACGACGTCCTCACTGGCGGTGACCAGAACCTCATTCACCATTCTGGGATTCAGAGTCCACGTGTAGTTGAGGGAGCCGGTCTTATTGGGGCGATGGAAAAACTTCGGCGTGCGGTCGGTATTGCCGTCGAGTGGTTGGTACTCCAAATATGCGTAATTCATCGCCCGAAACCTGAGGCGCTGCTTTTCCGTAAGGTTTACATCTACGCCCACGTTATCCTTGCGTTGGTCGAAGGTGTGAAGCTTCGCGGCAAACCAGTTGCCATTGCCGCCGATGAAGGTAGTGAGGTCGGGGACCGGCCACGCATTCAGAATACCGATGCCATTGGGGCTAAGCCGGTTTGACGGAATAATATTGCCAGGGAAACATCCGCTGGTGTTCTGGACGACCGGAGGACCGTAGGAAATGACTTGGCCGCATTGCGAAGCCGCCGGCGATTGTGGATCCGTTACATAGGCAGGCACCTTGATCTTAGTCTTCGTCGAATCTGCTGGATTTATTACCGTGCGAGTGACAAAAGGATTGTTCGGGTCAAGCAATTCGCTAAAGTCACCGGCACGCATCTTGAGCGTTGGAACCGTCAGCAGACCAGCCGATCCAACCGTTGAGCCTGATTCCAAAAAGTGATACTTGACCCATTCTTCTCCCCAATAGAAGAAGATCTTGCTTTTATTCGTGTTGAACTTCTCGGGGATGAAGAACGGGCCGCCGATGTTGTACCCAAACTGGTTGTAGTGAAGGGGCGCGGCGAACTCGGTAGCGGGGTTAGAGTTCCGCGACCAAGTGTTGGCATTGAAAGCGTCGTTCTTAAGGTATTCATAGGCGGCACCGTGGAAGGTCTGCGTGCCGGTCTTGGTAATGATGCGAATTTGCGCGCCGGATGTGCGGCCGTACTCTGCGGGGTAATTCGAACCCAGTATCTGGACCTCTTGCGTGGAGTCCACATCCGCTGCGCCGAGGCTGGTACCGTTGGAGCGCGTGCGGGTAGCCGGAGCACCGTCGTAGGTAATTAGATTCTCAGGGTTCCGCGAGCCGTTAAAATTTGCTGGACCCTGGCTGAAAGCGAAGGTGAGGTTCGCAAGCGTTCCAGAGCGAGCACCAGGCACCAGCGCGGCAAGGCCAATCGGGTTTCTGCCATTTAGCTCGAGCGAGTCAATCTGCTCACGGGTGATCAGCTTTTGCACCGCCGCTGATTCCGTCTGGAGCTGGACTGCTGATGCCGAAACCTCAACTGTTTGACTGGCGGAACCCACCGTCAGCGTCACGTCAATGACCAGATCTGCGCTCGGATCGAGCTTGTTGTCTCTGGTCTCATATCGTTGGAAACCAGCGGCCTCGGCGATCATAGTGTAAAAGCCGGGCGGGACGTTCGTAATGACATAATAGCCAGATTCGTTCGTTGTCGTCTGGCGTTCGACGCCGCTCTTGTTTTGTACGGTGACCTTGGCGTTCGCAATCGTTGCGCCCGACGGGTCCTTGATGAAACCTGAAATCCTACCGAGGTCCGACTGCGCGAACAGCAGTGCCGAACACGTCAGGGTCATGAAAAACAGCAGGGCAACCTTACGGTATGCGTTCTTCATGGTGAACTCCTTGTGTTGAGTTAGAACCTGTCTTTTTGCCTTCCGGCCAGCGCCAGCAACTCCTTCAGTTGGGATCTAAGGTCTATCAGGAACCTGGTCGAGGGCATCTCCGCCAAGGGAATCTGAGGTAGCCTATCCCACACCCGCCAGATTGACAACTACCTGTTTTTGCTGCGCGAGAGCTGCATATTTGCCTAAGGGAATCCTGTATCGGTAGCGAAGAAGAAAGAACAACCTGCTTGCGCGGGAGCGTGACTCGCTTGCCTCGCCCCATCGAGGTGGCGTGCCCCCGCCGGGGTTTGCGAAGCCGCCGCCCCTACGAAACACAGGTTTAGTACAAGAGACTCCAGCTCATCAGCCGGGAGTCACGCTGTCCGGCGATGTACACGAAAGCAAGCTTTCTGCTAAATTAGTGGAGTTGTTGCCATCGTCGGGAGAGGTGGCCGAGCGGTTTAAGGCGCACGCTTGGAAAGCGTGTGTAGGTTAACCCCTACCGTGGGTTCGAATCCCACCCTCTCCGCCAACATCTATTTTCCCTTGTAAAACACAGGCTATTGACATTGGTGTACTTTTGGTGTACTCTTTCTTTGGCATTCAGAAACCACGGTTTCGGAGGCTAAATGGCCCTGGAAATTACGATTTACAACCGTCGGGAACAGGTCA
>QIAN01000527.1 GCA_003225005.1 Acidobacteriota bacterium
CCCAAATCGTTTCAATAGCCTCTCCGGTGCTGGACGAGCTGCAGAACTGGCAGGTGCTCGTTCGAAGGCTGAGACTTATTACGGTCAACTTCTAACTATGTGCAAGAACGTAGAGTCAGAGCGACCGGAGTTGCACTCCGCCAAAAGCTTCCTTGAGAAACAGGCTAAATTGGGGCCTTGAGCTTTTGTTAGGGTTGGGGGTCCAATAGATCTTTGTTGCGAACAGGGAAATGGTGATGCACCGCTAACGGCCACTTCACCGGAAAGTCGCCCGGCGTTCAACAATCCGCGTCACCCTAGACATCTACACTCAAGCGGTCACCACAGAAAAGCGATCTGCGCAGACAGCTGTCGTTAGACTCTTCGTCGCGAAATCTAGACGCAAATAAACGGCGCAGGGCCCAGGAGCCTATGCCTTCTTGGTCCCTTTTTGTGCCTGCGCTGGGACGAAGCGCATTTGAGCTGGTGGAGCCGATGGGATTCGAATCCACCACGGGTGAGAAAACAAAGGAGTTTTGTGGTGCAACCGGGCCTTCTAGGGTATTGAAAGGAAAGGGAGGGAATTCTTAGTGCTCCCTTAACGCCCCCGAAAAGTCCTGAGGTTAGAGCGGGCGGTCGAGAGAGCAGATCCGTCTCTCGAACCGTAAAGACATCCGTAGGAGCCTGAAGGGGCGACATTTTCGGAAACACAGAAACGATCCAGTCCGTTTCCTCAAGTCAGTTGAGACGGCGCACTATTCGTCGCCAGTCGGAACGACGTACCAAGAGCGAATGGGCAAGTTTGGCTCGAGACTTTTCACTTTCTTGGAGGAATAACAATAATGCTGAACATGCGATTAAGGGCTTTGCGAGGGTTCGCAGATTTGCTGACGGTAGGTTCACCGAGGACTCAATCCGAGAGCACCTGGTTATGCTGAGCGTCGCTGAAACGTGCGGGTATCAGAACGTCGAGGTACTTGAATTCTTGCTTGCGCTGGCAAACAACCCTGCCGGTTGCCAATTGTCGCTGCAATAATCAGAAGCAGAGTGTCGCTCTGGAGAGAAAGCAAAGAAGCGGTTTTGGCGATGGGGGTTCAGCACCTCTGGCTTTGGTCGTCGCTAAAGCATTGAAAAGGCAATAGAGAATGCATCTATCCTCACGCGGAATTGCTCAAGCGTTTGATCATTGATCATTTCAAGAATCCCAATTGCAACACCGCCGTTTCGCTACAGACGGGTGTTCCGGGTCGGGCAAAGGTGATGGCACGGTATCATGAGGTGATCGGCGAGCTGGGTGAGGTCCGCTACGCCAACCTCGCTACAGCCACGAAGCACGATGGCGGCACAGGCCATTGCATCCTCTTCAACTGCGTGGTGCGTGAACGGTAGGCCGAGATAGTGCGAAACAAGCTCCAACCCGTAGCTGGGCAAGGTTGTCCAAAGGGCTTGAGAGATGGCTCGGGTGCAATAGTAGTCCAATTCCGGGTACAGGATTTTGTAGTCGTCAAGTGTATGCCTCAGGACGCTCATATCGAAGCTCGCATTGTGAGCGACTAGGGGTATACCCTGGATTTCTGAATGAACTTCATCCCATAGCTCTGCGAAAGTGGGCTTATCCGCAACGTTGTCCGGGGTGATGCCGTGAATCATGACGTTGTTGAGATCGAAGCAGACCTTGCAGGGACGAATCAGCCAAGAGCGACGCTTGACGATCTGAGCTCCCTGAACCACGACGAGGCCTAAAGCACAGGCGCTAGCACGATCAGCATTGGCAGTTTCAAAATCGATGGCAGCCCAGTTCATATCCTTCCGCAAAGTCTAAGATGGTGGTCTTCTCGGGAGGCAGCCAAGGCATGTTAAATGACGATCTAATGATACTCAAGGTTATCAGCAGACTTAATGGGGCCCAGGCGCGTTTGTATATCGCCAAGGAGGCCATTTGCAAGGGACGCGACGGGATTCAAAGAATGCATGAGTTAAACTGGGCTATCTCAACCGACGATTCTCAAAGGGATGTCGGAGTTGAGGCAACAAGAACCAGCCGACCTTACCAAAGACATACGACAACTCGGCGGCAGACACGAAAGTTCGGAAGAATCAAGCCTTACCAGCACAACTCGCCGCGCCCGCCGGCAGTATGGCGCACAACGGTACCGAATACGTCGGCCCGGTGGGGGACGAAAGTTGATCGAAGAGATAGACCCAGCCATCGTACCAGCATTAGAGCGGCTGCTCGCAGACGAGATAGCGGGTGACCCCATGACCGAACAGAAGTGGATCCGGAGTAGTCTGCGCATGCTGAGCAAGCAGCTCGCAGACGGTGGTCATCGGGCTAGTCATGCCACGGTTGCCCGCTTGCTCAAGGACATGGGCTTCTCCCTAAAGGCGAACAAGAGGAAGCAAGGCAGAGTCGGGTGCCCGGAAAGGGACCATCAATTCAAGTACATCGCTTCCCAAAAGCAACGTTTTATTACGGCCGGGTGGCCCATTATAAGTATAGATACAAAGAAGAAAGAGTTGATCGGTGAGTTTAGGAACAACGGGCGCACGTGGCGCAGGCATGCGGAAGAGGTCAACGAGCATGACTTTCCCGGAGTGGCCAAGTGGCGGGCGGTTCCTTTTGGTATCTATGATGTCGGGAAAAACGAGGGCTACGTCTACGTTGGAATATCTAATGATACCCCGGAATTTGTGGTTTGCTCGATCGCCCAGTGGTGGCAGGATGAAGGATGCCGCGTTTACCCAATTGGAAGCGAGCTACTCATCCTGGCAGATAGCGGAGGAGGTAATGGTTGCCGGGCACGGGCATGGAAGCTAAACCTCCAGGTGAAGCTCTGCGATACGTTCGGTCTGACGGCGACAGTCTGTCACTATCCGGCGGGATGTTCAAAGTGGAACCCTGTCGAGCATCGGCTGTTCAGCTACATCAGTATGAATTGGCAGGGAAAGCCCCTCAAGACTCTTGAAATCATGCTGGGGTACATTCGGGGGACGAGCACGGCTACAGGATTGAAAGTGAAAGCCTTCTTGGACCGAGGCGTTTATAAGAGAGGACAAAAGGTGAAGAGTGAAGATTTCGAACGACTCAAAACGGAACCTCATGCGGTATGCCCCAAGTGGAATTACACTCTGCACCCTCGGAAAGTCCAGGAGTAAGGAACTCGTGTGATTCGTGAGCGGGTCAGCGTGGACACGATCCGCTTCTATCAAAAGCTCGGAGGGCAAGTCGCAGGCCTGCCGAGAAGAGACAACGCTTCATCGGTCAGAGCGAGTTGGTAATCGAACCGACGAGCCCCTGCTTGCAAAGCAGCGAAATAAAATCTATGTCATTGGCCCGTTTGGTCTTGTTGGCAGCTATCGCACCCAAGTTGGACCCAAGTTGGACCCAAGTTGTTCCGCTTGCATTTCGGTGAGCACGATTTTTTCTCCATCTACCGGGAATCCGTCATGTCTCAACGAGTTTTCGAACTTGATGATGCACCGGGTCCGTTTACCTTCTCCGTCAAGAGTGAGGGAGTCGGTAGGCTTGCGGCAAGCGGCGTTTCCACCGTCTGCCCAGAGACTGTGGTTCCAGACTGCCTATTGAGTGCGGGCTTGGGTTCATGCCCTAATTTCCCTCCCGAATGAGATTCGGGTCTACGCCCCGCCATTTTCAGCAGCCCTTCCAGCGTCGTCTCTTTCGATAGCAGGAATTTGAGAACATTTACGTTGTTGAACTCGCAGGTTTCGAAAACCGTTGCCAGGACAAGGTATTCCCGGACTGTACGCTCTGTAAAATAACCATCAACA
>QIAN01000123.1 GCA_003225005.1 Acidobacteriota bacterium
GCCTTGGACGACCCCGACCGAGAGGTCCAATTCGCGGCCTTGGACGACCCCGACCGAGAGGTCCAATTCGCGGTGATGCAATCGTTAGGAAATCTGAGTGGACAACACTACTGGCGTCCTAACACAGGCACCACAGAGTCCGACCCTCACTGGGTGTCCTGCATCCAACATTGGCGAGAATTTGGAGAACAGCGGAATGCGGACCGGACTAAGTCCCGATAAAGCGCTTACCGGACAGGTGCCGTTTTGCGATTCCACACGTACACCTACCTCCACTTTTGTGCTCAGGGAATGTGTACCCTCTTTGTTTCCGGAGTTAGCAAAACCACTCGTCCCGGCGATTCTTCAATCAGATCAATCGCGTGAATTGCCTCAGCGTAAGGGACATCGGACTTAGCATCAAAAAACACGATGCAGCTTGTCCGCCCACCGATTTGCGCCCGCAATGCCTCTGGTAGGTCGTCCGGCTCAATTCTTTTGGAGTTCAAATACCATTCTTCATTTGATTCCACTCGGACCACCCATGCTTGGGCGCAAGGGACGTGTCGGAAAAACGATGACTCTGGAAAATAGGTGAGGACAAACAGTCCATAGGAACTGTCATGTGCCCACTCATAGTGGAAGACGAGGACCCCTGGGATAACCATAAGAAACAAGACTTGCGAATACAGAAGAGCAATTTGAGAGAAAAAAGGAATCCACGGCGGTCGCGGACTCGCGCGAATCCCCATATCTATCAGACTCCAAATCAATAAAAATGTTCCCGGTATTGGCACTCTTCTGGGGCCCTAATGCGTCAGTGGTAAGTTCTATAAAGGTAGAAGTCAAGAAAAAACACATCTCCTTCGGCTGGAATTTTTCTTTGCTTCTCAGCCCACTTGATCGAGGCGTCGCAGTTTGCTCTTCCGAACAGGCAACGCCCACACCGCCACTTTTCGTTCTAGTTCGGTGTCTAATTAGATGAGAGCCACGCTCTGCTCCTCGCGGAGAAACCCCCGGTGCCCCCACACGTCTCTCTGTTTCCACGAAAACACAGCCCCCCTTTTTGGCTTGCCGTACTCTTTCTCTTCTTTCTTTTCCTTCGCGATGACGTGTCGGCCTGCCAGTGCAGTGGACCCGGTCCTACGACCTGTCAAGCCATCGGTCCGCAATCCGCTGTCTTCCTTGGCGTGGTGGACTCCATCGAAACCCCTTCATTCTTTGGCTTCCTCAAAGTCGTCAGCCTCCGCTCATCGATTTCTTTCCGCGACCAATACTGGATGTATTCTAACAAAGTCACGGTCGTTTTCACTGTGGAAGAGTGGTTCAGCGGTCAGCCCCAGAAAACCGCGCGCCTCCACATCAACAAATTTCTTGGAGCCTGTGGTTACGAGTACCACCCGGGCGACCTCTTCTTTCACAAAGGGGAGCGCTACCTTGTCTACGCGGGCGACAACAACGGCATTCTGTCTACCAATCATTGCAGCAAAACACGCCGCGCGCATGACAAAGACGACGCGGAAATCGAAAACCTCCGCCGCTTGCATCGCCTGCCTTCCTCCATCGTAACGGGGACCTACGTCCTTCCTTCCGTCTATGGCCCGAGCGCTCCTCTTGTTGGAGCAAGCGTCACGCTCACTTCTCCCGTCGGCCAGTGATTCACGGCTAAAACGGACGCGGACGGCGGCTTTACCTTCTCCGGGCTACCGCTCGCAACTTACCAAATTCAACTCGACACTCCACGTGGCTACCTCGTGGATTGGGCTCCAAATTCGGGCGCCTACTGGCGGACCAGCGAAGGCATCATACCCGCGAACCCCCGCGAACTCGTCGTCTCCCCCAATGCGTGTCGCGACGCCTCATACGATGCTCTTCCCAACGGTCGCATTTCCGGTGTTGTCACCTCTCCACGAGGAAAACTGCCCGAACCCGTCCGGATTCGCATCTGGCCCGCCAATCATGTCGATGCCATCGAGAACTCCTGGTGGGCTCAGTACGAAACGAGCCCCACTGGTGCCTTTCAGATAGGGCCTCTCCTCCCAGGCACCTACGTCATCGCCACTTACCTCTTCCCTGCCGATTTCAAAGAACGATCCAAGGACGTGAACTACATGGCACACTTCGTTCCTCAGCCATGGTTCTATCCCGGCACGACCGACCCCGCGAAAGCCAAATCCATCACAGTTGGCTTTGCCCAGCAAGTCTCCGGCATCCATTTTGTTGTCCCAGGAGCGTCCGTCAAAGTCCCGCAAAAACACAAAGCGTCTCCCACAACTGGTACCCAGTGAGAGTCTCCACCCATCGCCAAAAACCTCCATCAACTCATCTGATAAAGAGCGATCGCGGACAAGTGGAATCCGTAGCGAAAGCTGGCCGGTCAAATAGACGGCTTCGCCACTTACCAGATGGCCGTGCTGGCGAATCGTGATAAATTCCGTTCGGTCGTGGTCTTTCGCCCTGCAACGAAGCACGCACACTCGCGTGATGAGGGAACCAAACTCCTGACGGAGGTGTCTCAATGAATGTGCGGATGCGTTCGATGTCGGTCCTGCCGGTTGTTTTGCCGTTTTTCCTTGTTGCTGCCCTCACCCACTCGCTCAGTTTTGCAACCGTTGCTCAAAATCGGGCGCAAAAGGAATCTGCTTCCTTCAAGAATGTCGAAGAGACCGTGTCGAAACTCTTGTCGGTGCCGGTATACACGGCGTCAGACGAAAAGCTTCTCAACGAGGCAGGTGATGGGGCCGCCCTTGCAATCACGAGAATCGTGGGCGTGCAAGAAATGAACTCGCCTGAAACAGGAAGGCGAATTCTTCTCATCCTGCACTTGGCGTTTGAGGCCCCCCAATCCATCATCGAGCGGAACAACAAGACCCCGAAGGCAGCACTGCGTTTGCTCGACCAGTTGGAGCATACCGATTACGGGCGGCAGCCCAACGTAATCGGCAATGCACGATTTGAAATCAAGCACAATTCATCCACCGGGCGGCCTCTGGAGCCTGTAACTCTACCCGGAGAGCCTGTCATTGATTGGGGGCACACGCAGTGGGTAGGCAACGTGCTCGCTTGGATTGCCACAATTAAGCCCGGGATGACGCGAAGCGACCTGTTGCGCGCGTTTACCACAGAGGGCGGCTTGTCTACACGGACGCAGAGGACCTACGTGCTGAAACAATGTCCGACTATCAAAGTTGACGTGGAGTTCTCAATCTCAGGGAACGAAGCGAAAGACAAAATCACCCAAATCTCACGGCCCTATCTAGACTACGGCCATTACGATTAGACCTTGCCCAATCCTAGGTCCATATGGAATCCGCCGCGAAAGGCTGCCGGTCAATTAGACGAGAACGCCATTTACCAGGCAGTAGCACGTTAGGAGGTGGCCCAAGATGGTATTCTTGCCATGCGCGTCCCTCTGCGGCGAGGTCATCTCGATGCGACTGAAATCTGTGGTGATTTTCTTCGCAGGTATGTGTTTGTTTGCAGCGAATCAAGTGCTCGCTGCGTCGCCAGAAGATAGATGCGCTCTTCCTCCGAGCCTGCGTGACGAAATCTCAAAAACATATCCTCGTGCAAGACCCGTAAGCCTGGCCGATTTGGATGATTATGCTCGAAAACAGTATCGAAAAGACTTCGGTACCCGATGCCCTGGTTTGGTCAGAGTGAACTTCTACGGTGACGGGAAGCCAACGTGGGCGTTGCTTTTGGTCGCAAAGGAAGGCCCCAAGCAAAAACCCGAGCTGGTTGTGGCCCATCAACTCGGGAACGCTTGGGATATTCGCTCATTGGACACCGCAGATGGGGCGGTAGCCGTCTGGCGTGAGGGGCCCGGCAAGTATGAGGGTATGTATGAGGGCGAGCCGATTCCGATTCGAGCTAAGAATCCTGTCATCCTGATTGGGGACTATGGGTCATTTACCATCCTTTACGCTTGGACGGGCAAAGAGGTGGAAAAGATTTGGCTTTCGGATTGAGGAGCGTCAACTTCATTTTGACGTGGAACTTTCAAGTGTCTGATTGAAACCATTCCACCGATTACTTCGCAGTTCCGAGACATTCAACGTGGCACGAAGACTTTTCTAACTTCAGCACATCGATTGTCGCCTGGCTTGCACAGCCCTTCATATTTTGCCGCGATACGCTTTCTTTCTCTTTCAGTCGTAAAGCCCTGCAACATCGCTAGCCTTTTGCGGTGCTTCTGAAAAATGGGCCAAAGAGTTAAGACCTCCTGCGGATAGCCCAAGAATAGTTTGGGCAACTGGTCATCCATGTACTCGCCAAATTCTCCATCTGCGTCCTCGTAGAGGAAGAGATATTTCTCCGCAGCGGTCGCCTTTCCTTTCTTTATCAGGTCGAAAATCTCGTCTACGAACTTGAATAGCAAGCCATCTGGCATGCGAATGCCGGGCAGTGATGTCGGCGTAACCGACGTTCCACCCGCAGATATTTGTTCCATGAACCAGAAAGCTTTACGTTGGTCGTCGGTTCCCGGCATTGCGGCCAAGAACGAGTCCGATTCCTTTCTGTCGGAAAGAAGATACCGGACCAAGGCACAGAACTGAAAACCAATGACATCTTCCTTAACCGCGTCGCAACACATGTTGACAGCTGCCGCATCTTGTTGCGCGTACGATTGAGCGACTGTTTTCATGAACTCGACATATTGATGGTCAATTTCGCGTTGTGCCTCACTCAGCGGCTCAGCTACCCTTCTCCGGTCGTACATATGCGGGGGCAAATTACAGGTGTCGGCCGTTCGTGCCGGACAGCTTGGCGCAAGCAATGTTGCGCATCCAAATAGCAACAGTGCCTCAAAAACCATCCATTTGCTCTGCATCGAATGCACTCTCTGACTTCTCAAGATAGCTTAGCTCGTGGTTTTATTGGAGTTGGTCATCGGGTCAGTAACTCCATCTGAGTTCAGACGTAATCCACATGCCTTCTCATCGAAGGCATGTGACAGTCGCCCGAAGCAGCTGGTGGGTCGAGGAGGGTTTGCCAGGCAGTATGACGCTGGTCCGCGAGACTACCTGCTGGATCTGTCCAGGCTTCTTTGGTCTGTCTATTGTGGCTGACTTAAGAGATAGAGATCCGCTTGCCCCCCTGGACGCGCGTAGACCACTGTGGACAGGTCGGGGGAAAAATCAAAGGCGTTGCCTTGGTAGAACAACTGGAAAGTGAACGGGAGTTTCAGGGCGATCTGAGGTTTGCCAACCGGATCGCCGTCCCGCAAGGCTTGCCGATAAAAGGTGACCTCGCCGCGCGAAGCAAGCGGATACAAGACAAACTTCCCGTCGGGCGAGTAGCGGGCCCCAAAGGTTACTACGCCCGGAACAATCGGAATCCGCTTCTTGTCGGTTACCGAAATTAGGTAAATCCCAAGGTCCTCCCCTTTACCCAGGAAGGTGAGCAGGCGCTTTCCGTCCTGAGAAGCATCGACCACATAGCAGCATTCGTCCAGAAACTTTTCCACATGGGTGCCGTCTGCGCCGGCCTTCCACACTGTTGGCTTTGACGCTCCCTTCGTGCTACTGATGTAAAGTGTTTTCATATCGGCCGACCAAATCACCCAATTCACAAAGCCCTCCACGCGCTCGGTTTGGCGCAGGCCGCGGCCGTCGGCACCCGCTAGAAAGACCCTGCTCTCTCCTCCCTTGGAATCAAAAAACGAAATTTGCGAACCATCGGGAGACCAAGATCCTGTTACCAAGACTCCTGAGGAAGCGAGCTTCACTTGACTGCTGCCATCGATATCGCAAACCCAGAGTTCGGTCTTATTCCCGCCAACAAACTTAATGTACATCACGCGCTTTCCATCCGGAGAAATGGAAGGTTGCGACGCGTTTTCCGATACGATGTCCGCGGATGAATTACTGCGTGGATGATACACGGTCAGAAATCCGGATCCCTTGCCATTGACGTACAAGATGCCCTTGCCGGCCGGATAAGGCATCGGCCGGAGATCCGGGCCAGGGCCAAATGTAATCTGAGTTAGAGAGCGATCCGCCAAACTGTAGGTCCAAAGATTGCGCAGGCCATTGACGGTCCGGCTGAGCAACAACTTTTTTCCAGGCTCTCCCCAAACCAGGCCACCGGGAGCACCTGGCAACGAAGCCAATTCCTCCGCTTTTTGAGTGGGCACATTTACTTTGTATAAGCTGACTCTGTCATCGCCGAATTGCCTTACAGTGGTTACCAACAAATCGTTGCCGTCCGGAAAAGGCAAAATAGACAACGGAATAACCTGAGGGCGGTCGAAGCTGTACACGAGCTCCTCGCTGAGCCCGGCATTCGCCGCGCGGAAGACGCCTTGGCTGTTTGATTTCAAATAGAACAGAGAGCTCCCGTCAGCAGAAGGTACGAGCGATAGACCAGAAGCCAGGCGGTGTGCACTTCCCCCGAGTGTAGGGATAGCCCAGACTTCATCGCGGCCCAAAGCACGGTTGAAATAAATTTCCGAACCGTCGAAGGAAAAGCTATCTACGACCTTGTCGCCTTCGTCGTGGGTCAGTTGCAGAGGCTCGCCGCCCGAGGAAAGCATGACGAACAGTTGCGGAATACCCGCAACGAGCGAGGTGAACGCCACGGTACGTCCATCCGGCGAAAGTCGCGCCGTATCCATCGGTTTGTTCCAGTGACTGATTTGGGTGATTTTTGCTTGTGCGGCGGGAGAACTGGTTCTCGCAAGAAAATGATAGACGCCGTACCCGGCGGCGGCCACAAGCAGCAGGACGACAATTGCTGCGGCGACGAGCCCGCCCTTGTGCTGCTTCACTACTTCGACGACCGAACTGCTGGACGGATGCGCTGAAACTTTGCCAGTGGTTTCTTTCTCGCGGGGTAGGCCTGTGACCCTCGGCTCTGCGGACTGCTGCTCGGAGGCATCGGGCGGACTCGTATCTGCTCTTGAGGACAAACTGGAGGTGACGCCTGATCGCCCCGAGTCTGTATCGCGCTTCAGCCGCTTGAGATCTGCGCGCATTTCAGAAGCGGACTGGTAGCGCAGGTCGCGGTCCTTTTCCAGCGCTTTATTAATGAGGTCTTCGAGCTTGGGCGATAAATCGGGATTCAAGCGAACCGGAGAATTGGGCGCGCGATTGAGGATGGCATCGAAGATGACCGCCGAAGTGTCGCCCCGGAACGGCAAAAGGCCGGTGGCCATTTCATAGAGGACGACTCCGAAAGAGAAGAGATCGCTGCGCGCGTCCAGATCTTTGCCGCGGACCTGCTCGGGCGACATGTATGCCACCGTACCCAGAGTAGTTCCGGGGCTGGTCAGATGCATTTCGAGAGTAGCTGCCTGCGTCGTGCCAGCGGTGTCGCTGGGAACCACTGTTAGGGCAGGGCCGCCCTTGGCGAGACCAAAATCGAGAATCTTTGCATGGCTGCGTGCGGTGACGAAGATATTCGCAGGCTTGATGTCGCGGTGAACTATGCCCTTGGCATGTGCAGCATCGAGGCCGTCAGCCACGTCGATGGCCAGTGTGAAGAGTCTATCCAGTTCCATCGGCCGGCTAGTAATCAAGTGCTTCAGGGTCGCGCCATCCAGATACTCCATGGCGATGAAGAGATGCCCGCCTTCTTCGCCGATTTCGTGGATGGTGCAAATATTGGGGTGATTCAGCGCCGAAGCGGCACGCGCTTCGCGCCGGAAGCGTTCGAGTGCTTGCGGGTCTTTCGCCAGGTCCTCGGGCAGAAACTTCAGTGCGACATGACGCCCCAGGCTGAGGTCTTCGGCTTCATACACCACACCCATGCCCCCACCACCGAGCTTTTCGACGATGCGGTAGTGAGAGACGGTCTTCCCGATTAGAGAAGCGGAGTCCGCCATTGGGTGCTCATCTTAGGTTGTGGTCAGAGGCAAGTCAACGAACGGAACTCAGGTGAATAGCTGCTGGAAGCGGGGCTTATCACCAGCTAAGGGACCCAGTGCCTGTTTGCCCCACTGTCCCTTCAAGATACGTTTTCTTTATCATGATTTTCCAGCGGAAGGTAACGGCACTCCGCTAGTGGATGTATAACAGCGTACTCGTAGACTTGAAATCCGTTGCGAAGCTGGGCAGGCACATGTGCGGTTTCGCGACAAACAAGGCAGAACCGGAGTTTGAGTGGGCACCACGCTAGTTCCAAATGAGACCTCCATTGATCGGACAGAGTAGTGCCGTAAGATTTGCTCGTGGCTAGGATCTAGAATCTAGAAGGAACCATACGAATCAAGGAAACATTTCGCGCCGGTCGAGTACTGGAGCAGCACTGACGATCACCTGCGTTGGCCCACTCTCTCCCAAAAGAAGTAATCATGGTCCGCGTGGCGGCATTTACGTTTCAATTCCTCAGCGTTGAGCAATTGCGCGAGCACTCGCTGGGTATGCCGGGATAGGGGCAACCCGAACTCAACCCTAATGCGGGCCAGAGCCGAAGACTACTGCCGCAGGAAAGCAGCGACCATTACAGGCTCGATTAAGACAAAGCTTGTTTAAAACTATACTTACGGCGGGACTTACACAATTATCGCCCGGGTGACAAAATGTGCATGCCGGTGCAAAAAGGAGCAGCATGCAGAACGGAAGCCTCATAAAAGCGAACCGCCGGAATGGACAGGAAGTGTGGGAATTCCGGTGGCGCGATCGAACCAGTGGGAAGGCGGTCTACCGCCGGATCGTGTTGGGCAGTGCGCAGCAATTCCCAACCGAGATCGAAGCGCGTGCGGCTGTCGCGGGCATTGTTCTTGAGATCAACGTCAACGATCCTCGAGTGCCGAGGCGGGCCCTCACGATATCCCAACTGGCGGAGCATTACCGGCACAGGGAGCTATCTCCCGACAACACCTGGAAGTCTTACTCGACCAAAAAAGGCTACGAGAACTATCTGAAACGGTGGATCGTTCCCAAATGGGGGGAGTTCGCACTCTGTAAGATCAAGCCGATTGAGGTGGAGTTGTGGCTACGGCAGCTTCCTCTGGCCCGCTCGTCTTGCGCGAAGATCAAGAACATTATGAGCGTGCTGTTTAATCATGCTCGCAGATACGAACTGTTTGATGATAATCCCATCCATCTCGTTCGGCAGAGCGCCAAGCGCCGCAGGATACCGCACATCCTTCTTGTCGATGAAATCCGGCAGCTTCTGAGCGCTGTGGGTCCATTGCCCCGCATCTTGATCTTTATGGACGCGACGACACCGGCCTTCGTCAGAGCGAGCTGTCGGCCTCCGATGGAGGGACCTGGACTTCGCCGCCGGGCAAATGAACGTGGTGCGATCCGTCGTCCATGGAGTCATCAGTAGTTGTAAAACGGAGTCCTCCATGAAACCCATCCCGATGGGTCCTTACTTGGCGGACATGCTCAAAAAATGGAAAGATGAGGCTCGTTACGTCGGCCCCGACGATTGGGTGTTTGCCAGCGTGCGCACCCAGGGGAAGCAGCCTCTGTGGGGACAGAGCCTAATGCGCAAAAGGATTCATCCGGTAGCCAAGAAATTGGGGATCAATAAGCGAATCGGCTGGCACACGTTTCGACATTCATATTCAAGTCTACTTCGGTCCCTTGGAACTGACATAAAGGTTCAGCAGGATCTGCTCAGGCATTCCTCGG
>QIAN01000124.1 GCA_003225005.1 Acidobacteriota bacterium
CGATGATTACGCGGCCTCTCTTTTTTGCGTGAAAAAGAAATGCTTTGTTCTGGAAGAGACCGGCGAAAAGCCATCCGCAGGGCTGGACGGTTTTTGGGGAGTGACCTCGCTCAAGACGCGTCGTGTGGGGATAACGCGCCTGATCAACGGCGAAAAAAGGGCAGGACTCCCGTCCTGCCCCGCCGTCAATCCCTGGTAACCAATCTGTTCGCATCAACCGTTATCACCACCGGGACGTTGGTGCCATTCGGCAGTGTCAGTGACTGGAAAATCATGCGAGCATGGTTCCTGTCGTTGTCATAGACCAGAGCGAGCAACGCAGTACGTTGCAGTTGGCCGTTTACCAGCACGTTAATAGTCGCGCTCGCCGTGCAGTCTGGATTCACAGTGACGTTTCCGGAAATGTCTTCCACCCCGGAGTTTCCAGCCACGTTCCGGGTCTGGCTGCCGGTGATGTTTCCCGCCGCATCCTGGCTAAAGCGACCCACCGATGCTGTCGGCAGTGAACCGTTCTGGGTAAAGATAGTGCCGGTGTAGGTGTAAGCCCATCTTCCCGCCTGACCGGCGGTGGAACAGGCCCCTGCCTGCAAAGGGGCCAGCGCCAGTATGAATGTGGCGCCCAGCACCAGCAGGGCACGTGCAAAGTTGGTTTTCATCACGATTCTCCTTCCTGGATTTTTCATCACGTTGGGCCAGAGGTGCGTCGCAACAACCACCCTCGACTTGTCGCGCCGCGCCTCTTTTAGCCCTCACGTACCAACGCGGAGAAGCTGGTAAAGAGGGGCCAGTCCGGCAAGGAATCCGTACCCAGCCTGCCCGCACCAGCCTCTGCCATTGACTAAGTCATTTTTAGAGCTATACTTCCGGTAAATTTCGGTGGGGCGGACAAAGGCGCACTACTGCGGTCCGAAAAAAGTTGCCTCTTCTTTCCCTTATTTCTTCCACCCACGCGGCCTATTACGTGATCTCAATCGTTGTAAATCGGTTGTATGGGTCAGCAGGCCGACAAACCGGGTTCGCGGCCGGATGAAGGCGGCGGAGCCGTGCCCGACCCGACCTCGGGGCGGTGGCAGAAGATAAAAGAACTGTTCGGCGAGGCGCTGGAGCTTGACGCTGCGGCGCGCAGAGCCTTCCTTGACCAAGCCTGCGATGGCGATCAGTTTCTGCGCCGCGAGGTGGACTCGCTGCTGACCGCTTCCGACCCCGCCACCCACTCCGTCCCCGAGGGAACCACGCCCGAGCGCGACCTCATGATCGGACGGCGATTGGGGGCGTACGAAATCCTAAAGCTCATCGGCTCCGGCGGCATGGCTGCCGTCTATCTGGCGGTCAGGGCCGACGATCAGTATCGCAAACGCGTCGCCATCAAGCTCATCCATCCCGGCTTGGAAAAAGAAGCGGTTTGCCGCCGCTTCCGCAGTGAGCGCCAGACGCTGGCCGCACTCGACCATCCCAACATCGTCAAACTGCTCGACGGCGGCACCACCGAAGAGGGTCTTCCCTACCTGGTAATGGATTACGTCGAAGGACAATCGATTGACGACTACTGCGACCGACACAAACTGTCGATCGAAGAGCGGTTGCACCTGTTTCGCAGGGTGTGCGGGGCAGTGCAACACGCCCACCAGAGCCAGGTAGTGCATCGTGACCTGAAGCCGAGCAACATCATAGTCACGGCCGAGGGCACACCAAAGCTGCTGGACTTTGGCATTGCCAAGCTGCTGAGCCCGGAGTTTTCCGCCGAGTCGGGGGTTTTGACCCAAACCGGGATGCACCAGATGACGCCGGCATACGCCAGCCCGGAGCAGGTGCGGGGCGAACCCATCACCTATGCAAGTGACATTTACTCGCTGGGGGTGTTGCTATACGAATTGCTGACCGGGCACCGGCCCTACCGGTTCAAGGGCTATACGCCGGCCGAGTTGGAGCGGGTGATCTGCGAGACCGAGGCAGAGCGTCCGAGCACGGCGGTAACCCGGGTGGAGAACTACCACAGTCCGGAGGGATCGACCGCGCACCTGATCACGCCGCAGAGTGTAAGCCGGACGCGGGGAGTACAGCCGGAGAAGCTGCGGCGACGGCTGCGGGGGGACTTGGACAACATTGTGCTGAAGGCCCTGCACAAGGAGCCGAAGCGGCGGTACGGTTCAGCGCAGGAATTCTCAGAGGATATTCAGCGCCATCTCGAGTACAGGCCGGTTAAAGCACGCTCCAGTACACTCCAGTATCGGACGAGAAAATTCATTCACCGGCGCAAGATGGAAGTGCTGGGTTCGTCGGTCGTGTTGGCGCTGGCGGCCGGTTTAGCCTACAGCCTCTGGCACCCAGCTACGACCCAAGAGGGTGATTCCATCGCAGTGGCGCGATTGGTGAGCAGGACCAGCGATGCGACCGCAGAATATGTCACCGAGGGCGTTCCGGCCAGCATCGTCCAGAATCTTTCGCAGATTCCCAAGCTGCGCGTAGTCGCGGTGCGCCCGAAACCGGGCGAGGAAATCGACCCGCGCCAGATCGGTCGCGAATTTCAGGTGAAGAAAATCTTAACGGTCAGGACCCTGGAGCAGGGAGACAGCGTGCGCCTGCAGATCGACCTGCTAGACGCCGCCAGCGGAGCCGAGTTATGGGGAGATCATTATGATCGCAAACTTTCCGATCTGCTCGGTGTGCAAGACCAGATCTCGCGTGAAGTTTCCCAGCGTCTGAGGGCAGCCCTCGGCGAAGGGGGCCGCCCAGCCAAACGCTACACCGAGAACGCTGAGGCGTACCAACTTTTCCTCCAAGGCCGTTATAACTGCGAGAAACGGAGCGCAGAAGGATTTCGCAAGGGGGTTGAGGCGCTCCAGCAAGCGCTACAAATCGATCCAAGCTATGCGCTGGCTTACGCTCAACTGTCGGTTTGTCTGAATACCCCGGGTTATTACGGGACGGTGGACCCGCACCAGGTTTCCCCAAAAGCTAGAGCGGCAGCAATGAAAGCATTGGAGTTGGACAGTACGTTAGCTGAGGCTCACGAAGCTCTAGCGACCAGCGATGTGTTCAATTTTGACTGGGTGTCTGCCGAGCAGGAATTTAAGCGTTCCCTCGAACTGAACCCTAACTACTACCTCGCGCATTTTCACTACGCCATAGCGCTGGCATCCCAGGATCGTTTCAAGGAGGCTGTCAAGGAAGTCCAGGAGGGACAGAACCGGGAACCAATGTCGCCCGTCATGAATGCTGGTGTAGCGTTCATTATGAGTGTTGCCGCCGAGGAAGATCCGGGGATGCTTGATAAATGCGTGCAGCAGTCTCGCACAAATCTGGAGATCGCTCCCCTAACCCTTTCCTATCTTGCTCTCGGCATGTGTTACGAGCAAAAACACATGTACAAGGAAGCAGTGGACAGCTTTCAAAAGGGGATTGACTTGGGAGCTCCTTACGCACTTCTAAGGGCATTCGAGGGACATGCGTATGGACACTCGGGGGACAAGGCCAAGGCCCGAGAGATTCTGGTGGAATTGCAGGATCTGGCCAAGCACCAATATATGTCCCTGTCTCATTTGGCAATGGTCTACGACGGTCTCGGGGAGAACGATCTCGCAATTGAGGCCTTGCAAAAAGCCTATGAAACTCACGACACGTTTCTGATACACGTCAGGGACACCTATTTCTTCGACGATCTGCGCTCCGACCCGCGTTTCCAGGACCTGGAGCACAAAGTGGGAGTGCGGCAGTGAGTGGGCGGACAGAGGGGCCTGGCCTGAACCTGGAAACCTGTATCCGACTGCTAGGACCGGCCTCTGTCATTGACTGAGTCATTTTTAGAGCTGTACTTCCGGTAAATTTCGTGGGGCGGACAAAGGCGCACTTCCGCGGTGCGGAAAAGCTGCCTGTTCTTTCCCTTATTTCTTCCACCCACGCGGCATGTTACGTGATTTCAATCGTGTCAATCGGTTATGGGTCAGCCGACCGACAAGCCGGGTTCGCCCCAGGCAGCGGGAGGCCCACCCGCGCCCGAAATCACGGCGAACCGCTGGCAGAAGATAAAAGAACTGTTTGGCGAGACGTTGGAGCGGGATGCTGCGGAGCGCAAGGCTTTCCTGGATCAATCCTGTGATGGCGACTTGTCGCTGCGGCGGGAAGTCGAGTCTCTGTTGTCATTTGTCGATGTTGGGCCCGGGTTCCTCCAGCCGCCAACTTCGGTGCGCTTGACCTTCCCGAAAGGCACACGGCTCGGAGACTACGAAGTCATCTCCTTCCTCGGGCCGGGCGGGATGGGAGGTGCCTATCGCGCGCGATCTTCGGCTTCATCGCGACGTCGCGATCAAGGTCCTGCCTGCGGTTCTTTCTGCCGATCCTAGTTGCTTGCACCGATTCGAGCGAGAAGCTCAGGCGGCCGCCAGCCTGAACCATCCTCACATCGTCACCATTCATTCCATCGAAGAGACCGGCGGGGTTCACGTCATAGTCATGGAACTGGTGGAGGGCCAGACGCTGGACCGCATGATCCCCGAGGACGGCATGTCGCTGGAGAAGTTTGTGCAGTTCGCGGCAGATCTGACCGACGCGGTGGCTGCGGCCCACGATAAAAGGATCATTCATCGCGATTTGAAACCGCGCAACATCATGGTGGACAATCGGGGAAGCATCAAGATTCTGGACTTTGGGATCGCCAAAATGACTGAGCTGGCCGCACCATATTCCTCAGATCTGCAATTTTCGACATACTCAGAGACCGAGCCGGGGATGGTGATGGGAACCGTTCCTTATATATCTCCGGAGCAGCTGGAGGGGAAAAAACTGGACTTTCGTACTGACATATTTTCTCTAGGTGCGGTTCTCTACGAGATGGCCACTGGGAAACGGCCGTTCAGCGGGGATACACGCGCCGAACTCATCTCTTCCATCCTGCGGGATCAGCCGAAATCAGTGATCGAGTTGCGGGCCGATCTCCCGAGATCCCTCCAGCGGGTTCTGGAACGCTGTCTGGCGAAAGTCGTAACCGAGCGCTACGCATCAACTGAACTGCGCCACGCGTCAGCAGCTGCGGCAAGAGTTCGCCTCCTGCCGACACTCTACCTCAGCCCAGAGCACTGTAGGGACGTCGGTAGCGGTGTTGCCATTCTTGAATCTGAGCGCCGATCCGGAGAACGAGTTTTTCACCGATGGCATAACGGAAGAGATCATCAACGCCTTAGCGCAGATCAAGAAGCTTCACGTTGCCGCCCGAACTTCTTCATTTTCCTTCAAGGGAAAACATGTGGATTTGCGCATTATCGGAGAGCGCCTCAATGTCCGCGCGGTGTTGGAGGGTAGCGTCCGCCGGTCTGGGAATCATTTGCGAGTCACCGTGCAGTTAGTGAGCGTGGCGGATGGATACCATCTCTGGTCAGAGAAGTACGATCGGGAGATGAAAGACATCTTTGAAATCCAGGATGAGATCTCGCGATCCATTGCGGAACGGCTGAAGGTAACCCTGGAAAACGAGCAACCGCTGGTGAAAGCGGGTACCAACAATCTCGAGGCCTACCAGCTTTACCTCAAGGGACGGGCGTTGTTCTTCCGGAGAGGGCCGCACCTTCGGCGGTCGTTGGAATGCTTTGAGCGCGCGGTCGCATTAGACATGAACTACGCACTGGCCTGGGCCGGTCTGGCGGATGCCCTCAATATGCACGGTTTTTGGGTTTACTTCCGCCCGAGGCGTGTTTGGAACGAGCCAAGCAAGCATCGCTACGAGCAGTCGAACTTGACGCCTGAGGCACACAACGCCCTCGCGCTTTCTCACTTGTTCGCCTGGGATCAGCCCAAGGCGGAGTTCGAGTTTCTGCGTGCGCTGGAGTTGAATCCCCGTTATCTGCAGGCACGAGACTGGTATGGATTGTTCTACCTGCAGTGGGTGGTAGGACGCCTGGAAGAAGGTATAGACCAAGCGAGGCAAGCGGTTGAATCGGATCCCCTTTCCAGCTACGCCACAACGATGCTCGCGATTGCCTGCACAGACGCGGGAAAACTGGATCAGGCCCTGCAATTGAAGCAGGCAGCCGTGGAATTAGACCCCGACTCATTATTCACGCGTTGGATTCTACAGGTCGTTCTCCGGCAGCACGGTCGGTTTGAGGAGTCCATCGCGGCGGGGGAAGCAAGCCTCGCCATTTCCGGCCGACACCCGCACAGCGTGATGTCGCTGGCTCTCGCCTACGCCGGTTGGGGAAAGCCCGCGGAGGCAAAAGCTTTGTACATGGAACTGCAATGGAGAGCCAGGCGTGAGTACGTGTCGCCGGCAGCCCTGGCCGTTGCGGCCTCGGCCGCCGATGAGCAAGAGGCGGCGATTCAATTTGCTCAGGAAGCGTATCGAAGGCGCGATCCGGAAATGATTGCCGCGAAGCATTTTCCGGAGTTCGCACGGTTGCGCAAGAATCCACGCTTTCAGGAAATCATAGCCGCCATGAGATTCCGGTGAGCCGCGATGGATTGTAAACTTCCCAGTCAGATTTCCAGTCCCTGGGCTGTGGCGGGTACGAGCTATGAGACGATGCCAAGAAATCCTGGCCCCCGTGTCCTATTTTTTCCGCGTTACTTGGATAGATAAAGGCATTAGGGGTGTCGGCGGAACCCATCCGTGCAGGGTTATTTTCGGTCGCGAGATTGGGCGGCGGGCAATGGCAGGCCCGGTTACCCTTCCGATCCGCTGGAGTGCGATGCAATGGAGCCATCACAGGCAGACGTGACTCTGCTGCTGAGGCAGCTCAGCGAGGGTGACAAGAGCGTCCTCCACCAGTTGGTTCCGGTCGTCTATGGAGAGCTGCATCGCCTGGCCTCCAGCTACATGCGTCATGAGCGGCCCGATCACACCTTGCAGACGACCGCGTTGGTGCATGAGGCTTACCTGCAACTGGTTGGTCAGGAGCGCGCTCAATGGGAGAACCGGGGCCAGTTTTTTGGCGTGGCTGCCCAGTTGATGCGGCGCATCCTGGTCGATCATGCCCGGGCTCATAACGCGTCCAAGCGAGGCGGTATCTCCTCCAAGTTTTCCCTCGATGAAGCCATGGTCATGGCCAAAGAACGGAGCGGTGATCTTCTGGCCATTGATGAACTGCTTACCCGGCTGGCGGTCATCGATCCGCAACAGGCGCGTGTCATCGAGTTGCGCTTCTTTGCCGGCATGTCGGTCGAGGAAACGGCCCAAGCACTGGCCATCTCCGACCGCACCGTAAAGCGCGACTGGGCCATGGCCAAAGCGTGGATGCAACGGGAGTTGCGACGACGAGTGCAGGGAGATAGGGCGAACTCAGATGGGGGCACGTTATGAGATGCCGAGTCATCTGCAACTCGCCGCTTCAAGGGGCCGGGCAGGTTGCGATTCCGGCTCCGACCGATCCCATTCTCGTGAATGAGGACCTGGCCCCCTTTTGACCGAAATCTCGCGTTCCAAGGGTAAGTGAGAATTCCGGAGTACCGGCCGAGGCGACGAAGTACGGCAGTCAGGTTCAGGGGCTCAGCATAAAATCCGCCTGCGTTGTAGAAAGGGGAGCCATGAAATCCAAGGGTTCGACCACATGCGCGGTGCTGTCCGTAATTATTGTTCTGACCCACACGCTGTGCGCACAAGGCGTGGGTGCCTCGGGCGACATCCAAGGCAGTGTCACCGATTTGTCAGGCGCAGTGACGCCCCGCGTGAACGTCGCTGTCACCAACAGCGGCAAGGGAATTCGTCGCTCAGTGTCAACCGACGGTAGCGGACGTTACCAGATTACCGGGTTGGAACCCGCGACCTACGACGTCAGCGTGCAAATGACAGGTTTTGCGACCGAGATCCGAAAAGACGTGTCGGTTGCCGTCGGGCAGACTGTGACGCTTGATTTTCAGCTGAAGGTCTCGCAGGTGGCTACCGCCATCGAAGTCACCGATGAACCTCCTGTGGTGGAGACGCAACGGGCGAGCCAAGCGGATAGCGTGTCCGAACGATACATCGACGACCTACCCATTGGCCGCCGCGATTACCTCACTTTTACCTTGCTCATGCCGGGCGTCAGCAACTCCAACACGATTGCCGACAATGCGGATTTTCGCGTGAAGCAGACGCCCCAAAGCGGGTTGTCATTCTATGGCAGCAACGGGCGAGGCAACAGCGTGACCGTGGACGGCGGCGAAGCCAATGATGACGCAGGTGGTGTCCGCCTGACCCTGAGCCAGGATGCGGTGCAGGAATTTCAGATCAACCGCAGCAACTACCCCGCCGAGTTGGGTGGGGCCGGAGCCGCTTCCGTCAACATTGCCACGAAGTCTGGCACGAACACCGTACACGGCGGGCTCTACGGCTTCTTCCGCAATGATGCTTTGGATGCCCGCGATCCGTTTGCGTTTAGCCCGGCGCTGGCTCCCGATCCGACGTTCGCCAATTTCAGTCTCACCGCCACCGGTTCACCCATCAAGAATTCGTTGAATCGCCAACAATTCGGCGGAACCCTGGGCCTTCCCATCAGGAAAGACAAGTCGTTTCTGTTCGTCGCCTACGAAGGTCTGCGCTCCGATGCGCAGGACTCCGTGCCTTTGCTGACCCAAAGTAAGATCTTCGCTCCGACGGCACCCCAGCAATCAATCACGGCCGGGCTAACCGCTCAGAACGGTACCGTGGTTCCGTGCCTGAGCGGCCCTGTGGGCGAAGTTGTCGCCGCGGAATTGCCGCCCCCGTATACAAACATGACGAACCTGCCCGCAGCATACTGTGCTGCTGTACTGGGCGGAGTTTTGACCGTAAACCCTCTAGCCTCCCCTTTAAGCGCCTTTGTCGTAAGCCAGTTTGAGAAAGATGGCGTCTTGTTTCCGTTCCCGACGCGGCAACACGAGGCGTCCGCCCGTGTCGATCACCGGTTCAGTGATAGCGATCAGGCATTCCTCCGGTACAGCTTCGCGCACCTCAAGGAGTCCGACCCTGACGTGCAGGCTTTGATCGGCTTCTCCCGCGGCACTTCTGTGCTCAATTGGGACAGCAATCTGCAGGGCTCATGGTTTCACCAGTTCAGCGCAAGGTCGGTGAACGAAGCGCGCGTGCAATGGAACCGGTACCAGTTCAACGTGGACACCAACGATCGTGGCGGGCCGGGATTGGACGTGCAGGGGTATGGGTTCTTCGGCCGTGGAATTTTTCTGCCCAGCCATACTAAGGCCGGGCGGTACGAGTTCGCCGACAACCTCACCCTCATTCGCGGGCGTCACTCCATGAGGATGGGCTTCTACGAATTGATTCGCGGCAACAACACCACTTCCGATACTTTCTTTCCGGGACGTTTTGAGTTCCTGGAATTGCCCGGTTTTCTGCTCAGCCCATGCCTGGAGGTGCCCATCGCATGCAATCTCTCGACCGCCCCATCCCCCATCAGTACTCTCCAGTCATGGGGCTTTGGCCTGCCAGCGTTTTATGAGCAGGGTTTTGGCAACCCGAACTATGTCCAGACCCGGCCGTTTACGGCGGGCTA
>QIAN01000532.1 GCA_003225005.1 Acidobacteriota bacterium
ATCTAGGAAAGGCCTATTCCTATTGGCGACATAAATGACGCCAGTGGCCAGGTGCCCATGGCACGATATGTTCCGCCTGTAACATCGGTGATTTACCGCTGTGGCGTCGAGTTCCACACAACCAAACGAAATTGGCGATGGGAGCACGACGAATGGTTTCCCTTGAAATGTTTGAGAAGTCCGCAGGCCGCTCTCCAGTGCAGGCGCATAGCGAATACGGCAGCTGCCAAGACAAAGCTTGCAAACAAAGTTAAGAAACCCGAATAGTGTTCCACGTGGAACACTGTGGGAAAGTTCTAGGGAATCTATTCGCTTTGGCCACCACCGACGGGAAGATGGGAGAGTTTTTGTGGCTCTGTGGGCCATATTTTCGATGCGGGGCGGTTTCTCTGTCGGGAACTCTTGGCTAGACTGCGGATTTATCCCACTATTACATTCTTGGTTCGCGCTGTTTGGCTTGTAGCTATTGCTCGGGGCTGGTGACTAGGGTGGTTTACCAATTTGGTTCACCGAAGTTACCGTAAGAGTGCCTAAAGCACGATTCAGGAATTATTTTCCACTTTGGAGGCCGGTTGCGGGGTTCTGACGTCGATCTTGTGGATCTGAATGAGAAATTGACTATTTTGTTTGCCACCGGTTGATCATCTTGGTGCGCCCTCACTTGCTGGGTGGTGTCCGATGACGGAGTGGAGTGGTTGAGGCGGGCGACAAAGATCATACGCCAGAGCCTCCTCCACAGCTGGACTAGGCGTATCGGCGGCCGACGAACAGGATCCGAGACTGGGAGTTTGGGACAGCGAGCGGGTCTTGCCAGGAAAAATCAGGAAGAATGGTTTGAGCCTTATGAAGTTGGGATGCGCCGATCAGCAGCGCCAGGCGGCCCGCGGGAGCGACCAGGCGGGCAGCGATCGGAAGGACGTTGGCGAAGCGCTCTACGGCACGGAGGGTTACGAGCTCGAAGGCGGATTGGATCGCGAGGGTCTCGGCACGGTCGGAGTGTACATTGACATCTGTCAATATAAGCGCGCGGGTCACTTCGCGGAGGAAGGTGGCTTTTTTCTGATTCGATTCAATCAGGGTGAGCGCGATGTGCGGGGCCCAGAGCTTGATGGGGAGTCCGGGCCAGCCCGCACCGGAGCCCAGGTCAGCGACGCGCGGCCGAGCAAAATCCTTAACCACAGAGGGCACAGAGGCTTCGCTCAGGGCAGGCACAGAGGAAGCAGTGGGGAACAAGTGGCTGGCAGCGAACAGGCTCTCGCCGAAGTGGCGGATGACGATTTCTTCCGGGTCGCGGATGGAAGTAAGGTTAATGCGGGCATTCCAGCGCATGAGTATATCGATGTATGTCGATATACATTGCAGTTGGAATGGGGAAAGGAGACGAGGCTTCTCACCGGCCTTCGCCGGTTCGGAATGACAAGGTTCTGACGAGATTGCGGCATTGGTGGAGATCCCGAGGAAGGGCTGGAGCAGCTCGGCGATTCGGGCTTGGTTCATCGGAAATGAGATTGTAGAGTGAGAGGACGGCGCTGCGAAGAAAGCGTCTTACGGGAAATTTGGCTCGAACGGACGCAGCTTGGAACCAAGACTGCCGCTGTGAGGCTACTCAGGGATATCCCGATGAGCGCCGCCCCGTATCGATCTCCCGGATGCAGCGGGATGGTGTCGATAGGTCCCTCTTGGGGAGTCCTCCGCTTCGCCGAGCACTCCGCCGCCTTCAGGATGACAATCATGGACATTTTTGACTTGAAAAAGCTGGACTTGTGTTTAGTCTAGGCTGTTTACACCACTAGGTGGCTATGTCGGCAGGTTCGACCTCGGCGGGTTCAACCACGGGGGGAGCGCGGCAGCTCGGCGGCACGATGCGGCGGGATGCGGCGGGATGCGTGGTGGCTGGAGTTGTTGCCGGTCGTAATTCTGCTGGGTGGATTCGGAGTCTATGCCACTGTGCGGGCCTTCGAAGGGAAATATTACGAGTGGGGGCCTTACCTTTCTCCGTTTTACTCCCCTCTAATTGATCCGCACCACCGCTGGTGGCCGTTGTCACCGGCGTTGCTGATTTTGATTTGGCCTTTGGAATTCCGGGTCACCTGGTACTACTATCGCTGGATCCGCCGGCGTGCGCGGTGAGTGAGGGCGGGAAGCACCGGTACCGAGGCGAGACTGGATTTCCGTTTATTCTGCAAAACCTTCATCGCTACTTTCTTTATGTGGGGTTCATCTTCCTCATCTTTCTGTGGCGCGACGCGTTTCGCGGATTTTGGTCACAGACCAAATATAATA
>QIAN01000533.1 GCA_003225005.1 Acidobacteriota bacterium
GCAAAATCGATCGCGAAGTCAGTTTTCATGAATAATGTGGGCTAAAGGCTTTTCTGGGCGGAGGGGCCCACCCTTATTCGTTCCAATACCGATTCGGCGGATCCGGCTGTTCGCCAACATTTTCGTGCCCCAACTCGCCACACCTCTCCGTTCCGTATGACTATCCAGGGACGGTAACTTTTTTTCCGATGGCGAACGTCCCTCGAGGTGGTGGGTTCCATGTAGACGAACACGGAGATCCGCCCCACCATGGCTGGGATGTGTACGTGGGACAGTAAGGACGCGAGTATACAATAAATGTCTGAGTCTCACATTCTCATAGACGCGGCCATTGTCTTAGCGATGCTTTTCTTTGCCTCGGCAGGATGCGTCTATGGACTCACTCGATGGTTAAGCAGCGTCAGACGACGGGACGCTCCGTTGTGGCGACGGCTACTTACGGGTACGGAACTCCTCGCGATACTTACTCAGTTAGGCCTTTTTGTCGCATATTGGGCCTGGCCTCGCATCGGGCGCGAACCCAAAGTCCTAGGCGCGTGGGCTCGATGGACCGTTCTCCCATTCATCGTTGCGTTACCCTGCGCTTTCGCTGCGAAAGGCTCATCTCGCTGGTGGCTCCTTGCTTCTTCCTTGCTTCTATTCGTAATCTGTTTCTTCATAGTAGTTAGCGAGTAGGGTCGGCTTTCGGTGCTGCTTCGGAGGAAACGTGCGGAACAAATGGCTTGTTTGGACCTGGAGTTTAGTCTTCGGCTTCCTATGCGTGGTGGTTCGCACAGAGAGCAGCGGCTCAAGGGACTTCAACACCGGAAGAGCGAGCGCGATGGGCTGAGATCACGCACAAGCTAGAGAGCAATCCGTTGGACGAGAGCGTGAACAAGGACGGCGAATGGGCACTCAACCGGCTCAGTGACGCGCACGACATCCACGTGCCGTTGTGCCCGCCTTTGCTGAGCGAGTTCAACGGAATGAAGTACGCTTACGCGCACACGATCACGCGGCAGTACATGCTCGCCAGCGCCGCGTTCATCATCGAGAATCCCGGAAGAGCTGGCGACACGAAGGCGATGAACCTTGCCGCCGTGGAAAGCGGCTCAAGACCTACAGCGCCATCCTCCAGCAAAAACCGGAAGTCAAAGCGAAACCCCTCGATGACCTGCTCAAGAAACAGAGCCAGGGAAAGCTCCAGGACTCTCTAAAGCAGTGCCCTTGAGCCACTACCCTGAGGCCGGGGTGAGTTCTTTCCTTAGCCGCCTTGCCAGCCGCACCCGGAAAGGTGCGGCTCTTGGCTGCTGTGGGGTTAGTCCTCGGCTTGATACTCGACGTTCAGCTCGGCGATCTGACCGACGAGATGGCGGCGCTGCTCGCCTTCTGGAAGCTGATCGGCTTCGGCGGTCAGGCGTTCGATCTCAGCCATGATCTGGTGCTTTTTAGCATCGTGATCCATAGTCCCTCCTTCCCCGTACTCTGGTTTAATACTGGGTTCGCGCCGGAAGCTGCGTTTATGAGTCGGTTTTTTCTTGCGGCGTCTTCGACGCCGGGGGTTGGGTGACACGCCACCCCAGGATGGGTGCTGCAGAGCAACCTTCGGTTGCTGGATAGGAACCATCAAGAAATCAACGAGTTATCAAATTTCGGGCGCTCCACAGCGCCGCGCGAGCGCTCGCCGTTAACTTGTTGGAAATAAGAGAGGGCAGCTAAAGAGGCAGATGAAACAGCAGCAAAGGCATTACAGGACTTGGGAGCGCCCACGGAGTCAGGCTCATGCATGGAAATCAATGACGCTGGTAGGCTCCCTCAATTTTGGCCTTCAGATTGGATAAAGTGGTCTGCATCCAGTGAACGTCTTTTTCATTCTCGCCAGTCCGAAATAGCCACGATCCATCTGTATGGCACTCGGTGCCCAAGCGCATCGTCACGTTAGTTGCTTGGTCTGCGGGCGATAGAACGAGCGCGAGCACGTGTCGGCAATTGGAGACTGGCTTGTTGGTCCAGTGCTCGGTGTTAAAGTTGCTTGTCTCTTCGCTGCTCCATTGCCGCGAGATTCTTAGTACTGAGGCCTTGTTCGAGTCGATTCTGAAGGCCTGCGACACAAACATTGCCAGGGCCGTCTTGTCCGAGTCGATAGTGTAGCCGTCTGGCACAAACACTGAGACGGCGGCCTTCTTGATGTTTTCCGGCGTAGCGTGAATTACTTCCTGAACGACAGGTGGCTTCTCGTTAGCTGCGCCGATGACGCCAGAAAACAACACCGCTGCCATTCCTATGAGTAATCTGCGCATGTGTCACACCCTCCACCCAGATTCTACTCCTGGCTTCCATGTTGTCGATAGTGCCCTTCTTCCGGTGTCCGATCTACAACTCGCGTGTCGGATTATCGGAAACTGACGCACCGCCAAGATTTCCTTAGAGGCAATCGGCTGCCAGAAGCGATCTACTTTGGAAAAGCAAAATGCGCTTGAGGAGGGACA
>QIAN01000011.1 GCA_003225005.1 Acidobacteriota bacterium
GTGTACATGAACCGGCCATTAGTTTCTCACGACATTCTCCAACAAATTGTTCAATGCTGAGGGCCGTCAAACTCGCGACTCTGGGGGGACTTCGAAGCAGCGGTGTCTTCCGTTTGGTGGCGAACAGCCGATGGCGCAAGCAACGCTTGCTGATCCTCTGTTACCACGGCATAGCGCTTGCGGACGAGCATTGTTGGCGGCCTAGGTTGTACCTGGATCCGCGGAAGTTGGATCAACGCCTGGAATTGTTGAAGCAAGGCGGCTATTCCGTGTTGCCACTGGATGAGGGTTTGGAGCGCCTTCGCGATGGAGCCTTGCCAGCACGCAGTGTGGTTATTACATTTGACGACGGCATGTACGACTTCTACGCGCTGGCGTTTCCGCGGCTCAGGAATTACGGCTTTCCCGTTACCGTCTATCAAACTACTTACTACACTTCATGCGAGCAGCCGGTGTTTAACCTAATGTGTTCCTACATGCTGTGGAAGCGTCGAGGCGAGGTGATTGCGGATGGCGGAGAAGTTGGCCTTAAGGGAGCGCTGGATTTGCGAAACGAAATCGGCCGCCATAAGGTGGTGCGCGGTCTGATCGAAATTGCCGAACGTGAGAATATGACTGGACTGCAGAAGGACGAGTTGGCCGCACGACTGGCTCGCTTCCTTAAGATCGATTACGACCACCTCAAAGCCACAAGAATTTTGCAGTTGATGAATGCACGTGAGTTGCAGGAAGTGGCCAGAAATGGTGTCGACGTTCAGCTCCATACGCACCGCCACCGTACGCCGGAGGACGAGACATTATTTCGGCGGGAAATACAGGACAATCGTGCGCGTATTCATGACCTGATCTCAAGGCAGCCGGTTCACTTCTGCTATCCCAGCGGGGTGCACCGGCCGGGGTTTCTTCCATGGCTGCGGGAGGAACACATCGTATCTGCGACCACGTGCGACGCTGGCCTGGCTACACGCGACAGCGAGAACCTCTTGTTGCCACGTTTCATCGATAACCAGAATCGAACGCAAATCGAATTTGAGAGTTGGGTGACAGGAGTCGGTGATCTGCTGGCGTTTCGACGTGCGGCGAGCCAAAAGTATGTTCCATCACCTGGCTAGACGCTCTAGATCGCTGCAGATTCTGCGGTCCGACTCTGAACGCAATATCAAGCAACTGTCATTGGAGGACCGCTATCTCTCGGTTTCAGCCGCAGTGTGATGAATGTGAGGTTCAAGCACAGAGCGTAACGCAGCCTTCAGATGTGGTCCACCAGCCAGCAGGCCGGAGAGGAGCGGATTCCTATTGTTGGCGGTGAGAACGGTGTTGTCGAGAGTACTGACAAAGCCGCCCGCACTCTGGACCAGAGCTGCGCCGGCCACAACATCCCATTCGTTCTTAGGCGTAAGTGTGAAGGTGATGTCCGCGAGTCCGGCGGAAACCAGTGCCAATTTGTAAGCAACCGAACCCATTACCTGGACCTTAAACGGCGCATTCTCAAATGGCGCCCATTCGCCGCGCTTTACCTCGCTGCGGCTGGCGAGTACTAAAGCACCATCGAGGGTTTTGCGCTGGCTGGGACGGGTCGGGGATCCGTTGTAGGTAACGCCGCTGCCAATCGCTCCCAGGAATTTCTCCCGAGTGGCTGGGTTATAGATTCCTCCAGCCACCGGCCGACCATTCTCCACGCATCCGATTGAGACGCAGAACTCAGGCAGGCCCTGCACAAACTCACGCGTGCCATCGAGAGGATCGACCACCCATACCCGCCGCTTGCCAAGCCGCGAGAAGTCATCCACGCTCTCCTCGGAGAGCCAGCCTTCCCCGTCACGCAAAAGGTTCTCGCGAAGTACTGCGTCTACAGCGCGATCAGCCTCGGTGACGGGATCATGGCCGGCTTTGAATTCTGCCTCGATGGCGCCAGCAGTGAAGCGACTGAAGACATCGCGCGCTGCTTCGAGCGCGTTGTCGATGCGAGTGAGAATTTCCGGATAAGCTGATGTCATGAGGTCCTTTGAAGCGCGGCTCAGAAAGCCGGCCAGAGCATCCTGGCACCAGTAAGCAGCAGGAGAGTGCAGAGAATGCGCCGTAACCAGAGCATGGGCACGCGCGTGCTGAGGTGAGAACCGAGAAGTCCTCCGGGTATGGAACCGATCAGGAGCGACAAGACTAGCTTGGAATCGACGTTGCCAAGATGAAAGTGCAGAATCCCGGTAACGCCCGTAAGGACGACAGCGTGGACCACGTCAGTGCCAACGTTGACCTTGGGGGGATAGCTGTAAAAAAGCAGCAGAAGCATCATGATGATGCTGCCCGAGCCCACCGAAGTCATGCCCACCAAAAAGCCCGCCACTAGACCAATCACCGACATGCCCACGAAAGATTTCATGGTTGGCGGCCGATTGGCCACATTTTCCTCGATGCGTTTCTGAAATAGCAACAACGTCGGAATGACGATCAGCAAGATCCCGATCGTTATCTTGATAAAGTCATTGACGCCATTACCATAGAGCGAACGAATATGGGTCAGCAGAGCGACTCCGCCGATTGAGCCGGGAACACTTCCGACCGCGAGGGCAATCACCACCTTGCGGCGGACAGTGTCTTTTTTCAAGTGCAGTAGGCCGGCGGGAATCTTGGTGAAGAAGTTAAAGAGAGCATCGGAGCCCACAGCAACGATGGCCGGCACTCTCAGTCCAAAGATCAGAATCGGCAGAAGCAACACCCCGCCCCCGATGCCGGTGAGCCCGATAAGAACGCCAACGACAAACCCTACAAGAATTTTGGTGGCAATTAGAGGCATGACAGCTCTACTTAACCTAGCGCACCTTACTTCTCAAATGGGCTGCCCATTGACGCCGATGAAACCTTCGCGCTCGAGGTACAGAATGATCTCCTGCGCTGCTTCCTCGGGTGAAAGCTCGCCGGTGTTGATTACTACTTCGGCGTCCGGCGGCACTTCGTACGGATCGGAAATGCCCGTGAACTCTTTGAGTATTCCAGCCCGAGCTTTGGCATAAAGACCCTTGCGATCGCGCTGCTCGCAGACTTCCACCGACGTGGCCACATGGACGAGAACGAATCCGCCGTAAGGCTCGATCATCTGACGCACGTGCTTACGGGTTGCATCGTAGGGTGCGATGGGAGCACAGATGGCTATGCCACCGTTCTTGGTGATCTCTGAAGCGACGTAGCCAATGCGCCGGATGTTGATGTCGCGGTGCTCTTTCGAGAATCCCAGCTCCGAAGAAAGATGCTTGCGCACCAGGTCCCCGTCGAGGATTGTCACCGGTCGTCCGCCGACTTCAAGAAACTTGGTCAGCAGCACGTTGGCGATGGTTGACTTACCCGAACCTGAAAGGCCGGTGAAGAAAATCGTTACACCCTGCTTAGCTCGTGGTGGAAAGCTGCGGCGCAGCTCATGCACGACTTCGGGGTAGGTAAACCAACCGGGGATGTCGCGACCCTCATTGAGCCGCTGGCGCAGTTCCGTCCCAGAAATATTTAGGACGCGGTCTCCGTTCTTCACTTCGTCATCGGGCACATATTTGTCGTGATCCTCGAGGTACACCATCATATTGAAGGGGACTATGGTGACACCGATGTCAGATTCGTGCTTCTTCAAAACTTCCTGGGCCTCATAGGGTCCATAGAAGGGCTTCCCGTCGGTGTCCTTGCCAGGTCCGGCGTGGTCGCGGCCGACGATGAAGTGTGTACAGCCATGATTTTTCCGGATGAGCGCGTGCCAGATGGCCTCGCGCGGTCCGCCCATGCGCATCGCGAGCGGCAGCAGAGATAATTTCACGGTTCCCTGCGGATACTTCGAAAGCAGTAACTGGTAGCAACGGACGCGGGTGTAGTAGTCCACGTCGCCGGGTTTGGTCATGCCTACAACGGGTTGAATCAGCAAATTCGCTTCTACCTGCTTCGCGGCCCGGAACGTCAGTTCGACGTGGGCGCGGTGCATGGGGTTCCGAGTCTGAAACGCGACCACACGACGCCAGCCCTGGCGCGCGAATTCGGCGCGTAATTCTGCGGGAGTGAAGCGCAGTGTGCGGAAGTCATAATGCGCAGGCTCCTGCACGCCCTCTACGCGGCCGCCGACGTACCATGGATTCGCCTTGTTTATGGCATAGTCGGCGCCGGGATGCGCGGCGCTGGTGCTGCCGAATACTGCCTTGGCCTCGGCCTTTCGATCCGGCTGCCAAACGTCCTCGACGTGAAGCACGGCCAGCATCACGCCTTCGGCGTCGCGCAATGCAACCTTGCTGCCTCCCGGGGTAAGCTTCTTGGCAAACTCCTCAGTGATGTCAAGCGTGATCGGCATCGGCCACAGAACGCCACTTGCCAGTCGCATGTCGTGGCAGACGCCTCCGTAATCGGCACGCGTCATAAAACCGCGCAGCGGAGAAAATCCGCCGCTCATCAGGAGTTCGAGATCACAGAGCTGCCGCGAAGTTAAGTCCCAGGAAGGCCATTCTCGGGAATGAGCTTTGAGGTCGGCCGCGTGTTTTACATCGACGTAAAGGTCAACGAGTTCTCCGCCGTGTGCGGCAATAAGATGGCTGGTAGAAGAGCTCAAATCAGTGAACCTCCTGGGTTCAATATCGTAAAAAGCTTAGGCTATTATGGGAGTCGTGCCCGGTCCAAATGACCCCGCGGGCATTCCAAAATTCTGCCACTGGCGAAGAATAGCGCCAAAGTTCATACAGAACAGAAGCTTTAAGCGATACGTGTAGCAATTGGTGTTCCTCTTGCCGAGGGATGGCAGATAATAAGGTGATGGATATAAAGGTACTTACGGCTTTCTCTCGTTTGGGGCCCAGCAGAGAAAAGCAAAAGTGAAAACCGCTGCGTCAAGCATACTTTAACCATCCTAAGTGCGGCTCGTCAATAGTGTAATTTCTTGCATACGGGTGCTGTTTGAGGCTGCTGTCTGGGTAACGTCACCTCTGGTTTTCGTAGGGTCAGTCGAGCGGCCAACGGCTTCTCGGTTAGACTACAGATCGTATCAGTTTGGTGAACATCTATTCTTCGCAAAAGATGAAGAACCTGGCAAGGACGGCGGTGCTCCGCAGCGGTGTGTTACGGATGATAAGGGGCCTTCGGGGCCGTGGCGCCGCCATTCTCATGTATCACTCCGTGACGGAGGATCCCCGGTGCCAAGATATCTTCCTCGGCGGCATTATCCATTCTCGGAGTGCGTTTCGCGGGCAGATGGAGCTACTGGCGCGACAATACCGTCCCACAAGCCTGGAACAGGTGAGGCGGTTTGTTCGCGGAGAAAGTGATATTCCCGACGGCGCAGTTGTGGTCACTTTTGATGATGGCTATGTCGACAACTACGA
Source organism: Acidobacteriota bacterium (assembly GCA_003225005.1). Classification (GTDB taxonomy): domain Bacteria; phylum Acidobacteriota; class Terriglobia; order Terriglobales; family Acidobacteriaceae; genus Sulfotelmatobacter. The sequence continues at coordinate 5,340 of QIAN01000011.1, forward strand.
GATCGCTGCTCCTATCCTGAACGAGGTCGGAATTCCGGCAACGTTTTACGTAATAGTCGGATGTGTGGAGCAGGGCAAACTTCCATGGGTGGCGCGTTTGCGCTTTATCTTTCGTACCACCAAGAAAGTCAGGTGGGCCGACTCCTCAGGTAAGGTTTGGCCGCTGTCCAGCGAGGTCGAGCGGGACAAGGCGTACCTGTTTTCCTGCGACGCGTGTTGCAAGCTGGCGGGCTTGGCCCAAGAAAAGTATGTTGCTTGCCTCGAGGACGAACTGGATGCCCGAGTGCCCGTCGAGTCGGGTGCGCTCATGTTGAACTATGACCAAGTCCGAGAATTAACGCGGCAAGGACATATCGTGGGTTCGCACACCATGACTCATCCGAACATGGCGCACGTCAGTCTTGAGGAGGCAAGCTTTGAAATGACCGAGTCGAAGAAGCGCCTCGAGCGACAGCTGGAAGCTGCGGTTACACACTTCTCGTATCCATGCCCCGCGTTATCCCCGCACTGGACGGAGCAAACCGTGGCGGCAAGCCGCGATGCTGGATACGAGACTGCCGTGACTACAGATGGGGGCTTGGCACGCAAGGGCGAGAACCCCCTGTCGCTCAACCGCATTCGTCCCACAAAAACAGTGGAAGGGCTGCGCTGGAACCTTGAATGTGCATTCGCCAGACGAACGGTTTGACATCGCGAGCGGAGCAATGATCGATCAGCGGGACGCGCCGGTCACTGGGTAGCCGTCGGTGCCAACCGTGGAATATTCGCCGCCGCAAAACTGTCCCGCTTCTGTCGAGCCACTCTCGACTACCCGGTTTCGACTGAAGACGCGGAGGCATTCTTGGGGTCGGTTATCGAGTTTTCTCGCGGCCACGCGATCGACCTGATCATACCGATTACAGATTGGACTCTGGGACCGCTCTCAACTCAGCGCGATCGATTCCGCGACATTTGCCGACTGGCTCTGCCGGCGCACAGTTCATTAGAAGCGGTCTCGGACAAACACCGGACCATCCAGCTGGCTCAGTCACTTGGTATTGAAGTTCCGAGGACTTGGATGATCGAATCAATCTCGGATCTCGCAGCGCCGAAGCACTTTTCGTTCCCTGTGGTCGTGAAAGACCGCTTTTCTGTCCGCTGGTCGTGTGGGAAGGCAGTGTTTGGATCGGTGGCTTACGCATACTCCGAGGGCGAACTCAAAAGTAAAGTCACAGAGCGGCTGCGAGCCGCCTGCGACGTCCTAGTCCAGGAATTTGTCGCGGGAGTGGGAATCGGTTTCGCTTGCTTTGTTGTGAACGGAAAAGTGCTCCTGCCCTTCGCATGGCAAAGGATTAGGGAAATAGACCCCAGGGGTTCGGGGAGCAGTTGCAGAAAGTCCATCGTACTCGATGAACAAATTGTGCTCCTCAGCGATCGTTTGATCTCAAACATCGGTTTCGAGGGCATTGCGATGGTGGAGTACAAGAAGACAAAGGATGGCCGACTGGTGCTGATGGAGATCAATGGCCGACCGTGGGGATCGATCGCGCTCCCGATTGCCAGCGGGATTGATTATCCGCGGTACTTAATCGACTGGTATTTACTGGGCACCCTCCCGCCCAAGGACATCCCGTACAACACCGCTGTCACGTGTCGCCGTCTAGTAAGCGAGTTGACCCATTTGAGGAACTTGCGCGCGCCAAAGCCCGCTAACTGGCCAGGCGAGTACCCGAGTCTTTGGGGCAGTTTGGCGAGAATGGCAGTCCCTTGGTACCCAGGATTGCACTATGACGACCTGTGGCTTTCCGATCTCCATCCCGGAGTCGCCGAGATAAAACATTGGTTTCAGAGTCAAATGAAACGCGATTGAATTCTTGCTTGTAGTTCAGCGGGTAGTGCGGTTCGCTTCGCTCTTGCCAGCGCTTGCCGATGGGAATCTTGCAATTTCAGCTTCTAGTTCGTATCCGAGTGTGGTCATCACAGTCCCCCAAGCGGCTTCGATTGATGCGACGGAAGCGGGCGAAAGCACCGATTTCCACGTTCCTGCTTTTGCACTACGTACAAAAGGTTTGTCATGACGGGTTCTCTTGGTGAGGATCCAGTCGGCGCTTTGCTCCTTTTCAAGAGCTCGCATACGCTCATGTGAACTACGATCGACGGCTCTCTGGAGCTTCTCGGAACTTACGTCAATCGGTCCCAACGAACACTTGTTCAGGAACTGAGCTATGCGTGCCAGTTCACGCATAGCATCTCGCTGCATGTCCTCGTAGCGCAGAAGTAAGAACTCAGGACGGTTCTGACGCAGGAGTATCCAGCTCAGGACGTGGTCTGCCCACGATCCCCACCTTGTGTCGAATTCGGCGTTGATGAAGCGAGGAACGAAATCTTCCATTGGATAATCGTCCGGGATATTTCCAGCTTTGACGTTGTGGTGGTAAAAAGAGACCGCGACGTCCCGGGGATCTCGGACGATGTAGATGATCCGGCGATAGTGGGGCTGGAAACACTCGTGACTTTTGAGAATGCGAGGCGGTGGCAACCGACGCATACGGTGGTCAGGATTGAAATAGATTTCAGGAATGCGTGACTCGATGTTGGTAAAGGTGACGGGTTCGTCCTGATGGAGAAGATTGCCGATGAGAAATCGCGTCCAAGTATTTCCTGATCTGGGATAAGAGACCAGAAATACATCATCGGGGAAGACTGTCAGGTTCCGTCCGGCAAACTGGCGTCCCATCAGAACGCGGCCAATCTGCCCAATGACTCGAATCGCTCTACGCAAGTTTCCGTCGGTCGGTTGCAGCTTGTTCATCGGAGTGTGACAGGCCGGTTTCTGGTCTGCAATAGGCTCTTAACCAGATTATTTACGCAGGTCTGCAGTACGGCATAGCAACGAGAGGTCGCGTCCTGGTCCCCAAAATACGGATCCGGAATGGGGCGACCGCGCTGCTCTCCTTCGGCATAATCGCTTAACAATAAGATCTTATCCCGGGCTTGGGGAAAATGGGTAAGCAGCTCCGCCTGGTTCTGGAAATCCATGGCGAAGACGGCATCGGCATTGGCTACCATTTCCGTGGTTAGCAGTTTGGAACGGTGCTGGTCGAGCAACAGCCCGAATTCCCGGGCTGCGACACGCGCTCGGGGATGAGCTTCGGTTCCCGGAGTAGCGTGAATGCCCGCGGACAAGACCGTTATTCCTTCCTGATGAGACTCCGAAAGCGCCCGCCGGAGCATGAGTTCCGCCATGGGGCTGCGCATGATGTTCCCATGACAAACAAACAGAAGCGAGCAAGCACCGGGCGGGACGGAGGGTCGGTTGGACGAGCGGATTCCCATTGTGTCCAGCAAGCGCAGCTTAGCGTATGTTCGTCCCGCCTGTCCCAGACGGAGAAAAATCTCACGTTCTTTGAGGAAGAAGTCGGGCACGACCTTGCGAAGGTTGGTTCGGAAGGCCGAATTTTGCAACTCTTCCGTCATTGCGATCATTCCACCGCGCGTTACGGTTCTTGTTGATAAGTTTCGATTAGCGCTGCATCCACCTCATCCGATTCTTTCCTGACGGATAATCCATCCACTTTCCAAACCCGTCCCGTCCAAATCGCCCAGGCTATCCCAAGCCCGTAGGGAACTAGGCTGATTATGATTTGGAGGCCAACCTGCCAGTAGTTATGCGCGAAGAACCATCGCCGCATCAACAGCAAAGCCACAAGCAGGGGAACGCACAGCATGATGGGTAGAGCGTAAGCCTCAATCAGGAATGTCCCCACCCGGACTTTCAGAACTCGACATAGATGTCGGGGCATGAAATAGAGCGTAGTGCAGGTAAGAGGAATTGCCGTGCCCAAAGCATCGCCGATAATTCCGAAGGGTCGAATGAGAATTACGCTGAGGATGATATTAACTATGCCCTCCATGCCTGTTACCCAAGCTAGGCTCTTATGCCTGGCCATTCCATAAAGTATTCTCGGCGACGCGGCCTGAGCCAGGGCGAAAGTAGATGGAAGCAACAACACCAACATTACAGGATAGCAAGCTGTCACGTAGCGTGCACCCACCCACGCAGTGATTATGGACTTTCCCAGTATGATCAGCGTCGCGGTGATGGGAAAAACGATAAGTGCACACGCGCGATTGCCGGCCACGAAAATCTTCCTGAGCCGGTCCATGTCTCCTGTGGCGTCGGATTGCCCAGACATGGGAATGAAAATCTGTGCCAAGCTGCTGACCACTTCTGCCGTGTAGTCCACCAAACGGTCCGCGTTCGAGAAGAAAGCAACGGCGGCTACCGAAAGGAACGTCGAGATTATCACTTCGTCCGTTTTGAAGCGCAGTTTGTATGTGATCATCAATATGAAGCTGACGCTGCTATAACTGGCAATTTCGCGGAGAGACCTACGGTCCAGGTATTTCCAGCCAAAACGTATGGGAAGCAAGCGCAGCGCGATGACGGCGCGAACAAGGGAGCTAAGGAGGGGAAGCACAACCGTGACGAATGCTACCATTAGCAGCCCGTATCCGTGAGTCAAGGCAAGGACGATCAGCACGGCCCGGAGCAGAGTGGAAATGAGATTGGTTGCGTTGACAAAATAAAATCGGTTGAGTCCTTCCAGAATGCCGCCAAAGACCCCAGCCGGAAATCCAAGCGCAACCGAGGTTCCTACCATGAGGAAAAGTAGCCGGGCGGTGGGCAAAAAGTCTGCTGGCATGCGGAACAGAGAACCGATATACGTGCTCACCGCGAGTGAGACCATCATCGCCGCAGCGCCGATCACCGTGTAACCCGCCAGACTGGTATTGATCAGTTTGCAAAGCCCTTCCATGTCATTGGTTGCGGTGTAAGTCGAAACGTAGCGGATGATGGAAGAACGTATGCCGAGATCAAAGAGGCCGTAGTAGCCGGTCACTGAAAAGGCCAACACCCAGGCGCCATAGGCGGTGTTGCCGAGGCGATGCAGGATGAAGGGCGAGAGAAAAATGCCGACCAGAATGTTCACGCCCAGACTGAACCAGCTGGAACTGACATTCTTGATGATTTCGCGCTTGCGCATTGCCCGATTCTAAGCGGAGAACTTCGTACTATCGCATTCTTTTGGGTTCATCCGCCGTTACCAACGGGTAGCCGAGCTGAGTCATCAAGTCACCCCAGGCAGCCTCAATCTGCTGCACGCAGCGTTCCGGGAGCGCGGTCCTCCAGCCTCCGGATTTCGCCCTACCCACAAACGGGATATCCTTCCGGCGCTTTCGGGTCGCTACCCATTGGTGGGCCTCGAGTTGTTCGAGTTCTCGCATGCGCTCGACGGAGCTCAATTCAATAGCTCTCTGTAGGCGAGCGGGTAAAGGCTCGACGCCCAGGAAGACAGCAATCCGGGCCAGTTCATCAGCCGTGGCTTTCAACATGTCCTCATAGCGAAGCAACAAAAACGCTTTTCGCAGGCCGCGGGTGGAAATCCAGCTCGCGACATTCTCGGCCCATGTTCCCCAGTCGGCTGAGATCAGCCGACCAGAGACGAAATCGTCGACGTAGCGCTCCAGCGGGTAATCGTTGTTGATCTGCATGTATTTCCGCTGGAAATCGTAGTAGGAGAGAGCTATATCCCGTGGGTCGCGCACGATGTAGATAGTCTTTGGGTAGCGGTGGTCGAAATACTGGTGCGTCTTGATGATGCGGGGGCGAGGCGTACGCTTCAGTGCCTGGTTCGATTGCGATGACGTGTCCGGTATCAGCTTCTCTATGTTTTTGAAACTAACATTTTTCTCAGGATGAACGAGATTGGCAATCAGAAAGCGCGTCCATGTGTTACCCGATCGGGGGTACGATACCAGAAACGTGTCGTCCGGGTACACGGCGAAATTGCGCTCAGCCTTGTCGGTGCCAAGCAGATATTTGATAATAACCTTGATTCCGTAAATCATCGATCGGATGGTTCCGCTATTGGAGTCGTCCCCCTTGATTTTCGCAGAGCATGTTCGTTACATTCGGCGACCCGTTTTTTCCGGTTGGCATTCGGCTTTCAGCCCCACGTGGTTTTCAGTTCAGCTCATCGCCGTCGCCGGATCAACATCTCGAAATCCGCCGGTTTACCCTGAACATCTATTCTGGCGGAATGTACCCCCCGGCTCCGTCTATACAGCTCCAGAACTTGAACATAGGTTCGATATAGCCAACGCAAGAGACCAGGAAAACAGCGAAGTCCCAGTTCCGCGACCCCTAGCTTGATGGTGTGCGCGCGAGAATTCGCGCATTCGGCCGCCGACAATGCTTCCCTAAACTTGCCGGCTAGAAGCGCCTGCTTGGTCAGTTCGACCTGAATCTCGACTTCCAGTCTCTTCAGCTTGGCCGCGATGATGCTGCGTTGCACCTGACTAAGAAGACCATTCGCCGCGATTTTCTTGTACACTTCGAGCCGCCCCCGTTTCATCAGCTCGCGATCCGCGGATAGCCCGCGACCGAGCCGATGGCAAACCTGCACCTCGCGATCGTAGCTCATCCGAACTCCGTCGTACGACAGGCGCAACCAAAGATCAAGATCCTCGCACCGGTTTATATTCTCGTCGAAAAGCCCCACGCGCAGCATGGCCTCGCGTGACGCCACGACCGAGGATGTATTGATGGTACATTGTTCTGCGAGAAGACTCTCGAGGGTCACCTGCCCGGATTGCGGTACGCTTGCGAAAGCCGTCCCCAACGGCACATTTTCCTCGAAGTGCACTCCATTTGCGTAAACCAAGCCGAGATCCGGCCCTCTCGCGAGGCTCTCTAACTGATGGCCTAGATGCTTAGGCAGCCAGAGATCATCGCTGTCGAGGAAAGCCACATATTTTCCGCGACCTTGACGAATGGCTCGATTGCGCGCCGCACTCGGGCCGCGATTCTCTTGCTTGAGGTACTGGATGCGCGAAAGATAGGGTTGTAGGGCATGTTCGAGTGCGGCGGTATCGGGCGAGCCGTCGTTGACGACGATTACCTCGAAACTCCTGAACGTCTGGGCAAAAACAGAATCCAGCGTATCGGCAATATAGGGAGCCGCATTATAGGCCGGAATCACGACACTGACCAGCACTCCCGAATCTGCACCGGGGCACTTGGATACTGCCGTCTGGTGGTCTTCGATGTAATCCATGGTGTGCCCATCACCGAACCCGAGAACTTTGCGGGCTGTAGATTTCGTCAAGTGACAAATCCCGAGATCGTGCCAGACCGGCGATCAGATGTCGCTCGACTCTGCCTTTGCGATGGCGGCGTCTTCCGAGATGCCATGCTGCCAGTTTGGTATTCCGCTCCGGGCCCATGTGAGCGTACTGATCGCCAATGTTTGATCCTTCTTTTCATCCGGTAGCTTATGGCCCGTGTTTTCAGGCAATATTTCCAGCGAAGGGAATTTCCTTTGAATAAGAGAGCGGAGAATTATTGTCATTTTTTCGACCAGGAGCCGGACATCCGCGCCAACGGCCTCCGGCTGGGCTCAATGAATCGCCTGTTGCACTTTAGCACGTCTATCGCTGAACCTGCTTCGCTCCCTTAGAATCCAGCTTTGGTGAAGTTGGAATGAGGCGAAGCAGTCCGCCAGGTGCTGCAGCGACACGCACTCACCCGTGTCGTTTTCGGAGAAGCTCAGGCAGCAGCGATCAACAGCAACACAAAAGCTTTAGCGTTCACTCTTCTGAATTTGGAGCGGATGGCGAGGGCCTGAAGCGACCTTTGCGAACTGCCCGTTTCCCCTAAGGGCCGATAAACCAGACAGCAATCCATACGTGACTAGACTATTCTGCGTGCCAATGAAGATTTTTCCATCAGCGGCGATAGGTGTCGCGAAATGAGCCAGAGGCGGAAGCGTATCGCGACCGTTCGCAGCCTGCGTGGTGGTGTAGAGCGTCTTCAACGTGCTCGCGTCCATGGCCCACATGCTGCTTCCATTCATAAACCAGATGATTCCGTTGGAATTTCCGTTTGCCGTAATGATGGCGTGACCTCCACCGGTAATTTTGACGGACTGCACGCCGGGTGGAGCTACCAACGCCCCATTGCTAAGAGCGTAAGCATATACTGGACTGGCTTGACCGGTGAAATATACGGTGTTGTTCCAATACACCGGTGTGCCACTTTGTCTACCAGCGCCCAGGGGGATCTCCTGCACAATCTGCGTGTCACCCGCAGCGCAGGTCGAACAAAACTGGCCCAGATTATCCCGATTCAAAACATAGATCGTGCCTTCCTTGCCTTCGGCAATCAGTTCGTGTGGATATGGACCCGACTGGTCAGGCAAAATCAGAACGCCGTCGTTCAGATCCAAATCATTGGAGGAGAGGTATTGTTGATTGTAGGGGGTGAACCAGTCAGCTAGGGCAAGAGTGGTAGCAATCTGGCTAAGCTTCAACACGCTGCTCGACAGGTTCGTGCCCGACGCATAGAAGCCTTCTCCAGTTTCTGCGTAGATATTCCCACTGCTGTCAGCGGAAATACCTGCACCCTTTTGCCATACGGAAGCGAGGGTCTTGCCAGGCTCGGCGGTATACGCACCTTCCTGCTGCAGCGTGGCCGCATTGTAAGAAAGCACCCATCCCTGACTGTAAGCATTGCAACAATTAGAGCCAAAACCAATGTAGATGTGGCCATTGGCCAGCAGCAGCCCCGGGCGATTCATCTCAAAGAGGTCTGCAAACGTAGTGGTGGCCCCCTTTAGAGTGTACGTCGCGGCTATCGCGGTGGGTCCACCGAACTTCTCCAGCCCGGTGGTGACGTCGAGCGCATGAAGGCGATGGACGACTTTTAGGTTCTCATACGTCTCTGCAACGAGGTAAAGAGTACCGGTAACAGGATCGATCACGGGAGTAGAGACGACGCCTACTTCGGTCCACGCTGTGGTGTTGGCATTTCTCTTTACGCTCGACGGAACTGTTGTCGCTCCCGCGGCGCTATAACTAAGAATGCTCGTCATCCACAACGGCGCGGCGTTGGCATTGTCGGCATCGAAGGCGTAAACGCTGTCATGCATCGTGGCTACGTACACGACGTTATGCACGCCTTGTCCGGGAAGGTTTACGCTCGGAAGGTAGAGCGGATGTCCTACCACGAAACCATCGACGGGCTGGGTGAACAATTTCCCGAAACTTGCGCTGTTCACGTTAGACGGAGTGAGAATAGTCTCCCAGGTGTTTGCGCTGGTTCGAGCATTATCATAATGCCAGGTCGTGACTGGCAGCTGCCCTAAGACCGTCAAGGGCAACTCTATAGAATGCGTGAGCGCAGCAGATGTTCCGCTTGCAGTTAGGGTGAAGTTGCCAGCAAACACCGTCGACGGGACGGACAAGTCTACAGTTTGGCTGCTGCCTGGAGCCACGCTGAATGGCGAGGCGGGCGATGTAATTGCACCTGGGGGCAATCCAGCGAGCGCAACTACTACTGGATCGGTAAATCCATTTTGACCCGTGATGGATACCGCGAAGGCTGAACTGGAACCGCCGGCATTGACGGTAACGGTGGACGGCAGTGCCGCGATACTAAAGTCCGTCAGAGGATCCACCCTTAATGCAAGGCTTGCAGAATGAATGAGTGACGTGGACGTTCCGGTGACCGTCAGATCGAAATCGCCAGGCGGCACCGTCGATGGCACGGACAGGGCAACAGGTTGAGTACTGCCCACAGCCACGCTGAACGGCGAGGCAGGGTACGTCATGGCACCCGCGGGCAATCCCGCGAGCGTAACCGTTATTGAATCACTGAACCCATTTTGACTTGTGGTGGTCACTGCAAAGGTTGAGTTGGAACTTCCGACAATGGCCGTAAGGGTGGCCGGCGACAGCGTGATGCCGAAGTCCTGCAGCGAGTGGACCGTCAGGGCTAAATTTGCAGAATGCGTGAGCCCGGCAGATGTTCCGCTCGCGGTCACGGTGAAGCTGCCGGCCGACATTGTGGCGGGGATAGCAAGGGCGAGGGTTTGGCTGCTGCCCACAGACAGGCTGAATGTAGAGGCGGGAGATGTCGTCACACCCGCAGGCAATCCAGAAAGAGTAATCTTTACTGGATCCGCGAATCCATTTTGACCTGCGATCGATACGGTAAATGTTGAGCTGGAACCACCTGCATCGGCTGTAATCGTGGCCGGAACCAGCAAGATGCTGAAGTCCCTGGCGGGAGGGGGTGAAGTTGGGGTCGACCCGCTGCCGCAACCAATGAAGCTGCCCATCCAGGCCCAAATACACACGGTAATAAATGCACGAGCCGGGGTGGCAAGACAAAACTGGCGCATCGTTAGAGTTCTCAACTCAAGGGAGAAAATAGCATTCCCAGGGCCAGACGGTTGATTGCTGACCTCGATTCACCAGGGTACTAAGTATAACAGCCGAAAGCAGATATCTTCCCTTGGAGCGATTTGGTATTGGAGCTGCGAATCTTTAGGGGTGAAAGGATTTGCACCGGAGTTGACTAGAGTTACGTTGAGAGCGTTATCCATTGGCTTTCGATCAACAAGCGTTTTTCTCAGAGATCCAAACCCAGTGGAACGCTCCGCTTCCATTATGGGCATAGACGCGGTGTGATTGGACAGGAAGGAGAACCACCACAAGTGTGTAACGTGATGGTTGCATGTGGACCCCGACTCGTGCCCATCGCCCGGGGCTTACAAGGAAGAGTCGGCGGGGCTCGGATAAAGTTCAGGGAACAGAGGCCTATGCTCGCCCTTCATCTGCCGGACCACCACCTCGGAGTCGGGAGTAAACGTGCAGCGTCCTGGCCTTCAAAGCCGACGACATTGCAGAGCTTCGAGCAGCGAAACGTATTCGGCGACATTGTTGTCTTGATGGCCGATCCATTTGGCGATTCGGATTTCGCCGTTGTCGGAACCGTCGATGATACCTCAACACCCGACGGCCTTGGGTTCCCCAGGGAGCCGCTGTCCAAGCAAAATCGAAATTTTCAAGTACAATTGCGCTCGTAAGGCCGACTCCGGCGGCGCTGGCGCCGCGCGAATGAGGGTAAGTCCTTTGGCGACGGGCGAAATGACCACTTCGGACACACAAACTCCTCCGCAGCTTCCTCATCACAAGGTCAAGATTAAGAAAACGGGACAGCGTGCCTGCAACGAGAAGAATGAAAAAGGCAAGTTCTGCGGCGGACATTTGAAGCGCTGGTTCTACACGACTGATGTGATCGAGCAGGACTGTGGCGACGCCGAGAAGGCTTGGGGCAAGAACGCCGAAGCCTACCGCTGCGAGCATTGCAAGACGTTGTATTTGCCGAGTCCGGAGGACGCGAAAGTCAACGTCGCCGGGCAAGGCAGGATTTCCGTGTTCGGTCTGACATTGCCGCCGAAGGAAAAATAGCCGCTCTTGGCTCTTAAGCTCTTAGCCAGAATCGAAAAGGGCACAAATGGGAAAGGGCCGTCCTCAGTTGAGCGGGATAGTCACAGAGTAACGTGCCGTCGTTTTGGGAATTCGTTCGACAGCTAATCCGCGCTCTCGGCAAGTGAAGCTGAGAGCTAAAAGCTAAGCGCCAAAAGCTTTTCCCGTGAACACTTCCGAACTCATCTACGATTGGAACAAGAAGCATCCTCCCGGCTTGAAGCCGCACGGGCCCGCGTTGCTGAACGATGAGAGCCTCCGCGACGGTCTGCAGTCTCCGTCCGTCCGCGATCCGCCAATTCCGGAAAAGCTCGAAATCTTACATCTGATGGAAGCGCTCGGCATCGACTCACTCGATCTGAGCCTGCCGGGCGCAGGGGCGCGTGGTGGAGGCAGTGACGGCGCTAGCCCGCGAGATCGTCGCGCACAAGATGATGGGAGGTGATCCGAATGATTGACAAGTTGGTAGCCGCTGCAAAGTACTTTACCAATCAGGACACTCCCGGGCATTCCCTAAGCGTTTACTCCGATGACATCTTTCTTGTGTCCTACCCTAAATCGGGAAACACCTGGATTCGCTTTCTTGTGGCGAATTTTGTCCACCCGGAGGCAGGTGTGACGCTGTTGAGCGCAGACCGGCTGATCCCCAACGTCGATGGCCAATCAAAGAGGTATTTCAAGCGGATGCCTCGCCCCCGGATTATCAAGAGCCACCATCCATTTCACCCGTCGTACAAGCGGGTAATTTATGTCGTCCGCGATCCCCGGGATGTGGTGTTATCCCAATACCACTACCAGATCAAGCGCGGTGTGCTGCCGGAGGGTTCTCCCATCGAGCCGTTTGTTTCCAAGTTCGTGACTGGAGAAGTGTGTCCTTACGGTTCCTGGGGAGAAAATGTTGCCAGTTGGCTGGCGGCGCGGAGGACGAATCCGGATTTTGTCCTGATACTGTATGAGGACTTGTTAAGACAGACGCCGAACGAACTGGCCCGGATGGCGAAGTTGCTGAAGATCGAACCGGCGGCGGATCGCCTTGCGCTGGCGGTTGAGCGGAGTACGGCAGATCGCATGCGCCAACTGGAAAGAGTCGAAGGATCGCAGTGGGCCTCCACTAAGGGAACCCGACAGGACATTTCCTTCATTCGCGCAGCCAAAGATCGCCAATGGAGAACCGCTCTGCCTGAGGCTTGCGTGGCTCAGATCCAAGGTGCTTGGGGGGATCTCATGGAATCGCTGGGATATACCGTGGACCTCGGTGAACAAGCTCTCGGGCGCAGTGCGCGTGCTGCTGGCGCAACTGAGCTGGAGCTTGATCACTAGGAAATGCGGAATCGACGAAACCGATGCGGTGATCAAGAAGACGGCTGGCGAGAACGAAGCCTGCCGATGGCTGCTTGCGATCCCTGGCATCGGACCGGTGACGTCGACCGCAGTCATCGCGGCGATCGGCAAGGAGCGAGCAATAGACGCGACCGATGATGAGGAGGCCGCCAATGGCTTTGGTTCGAGGACGGCAAAGGAGGAGGTAATAGGGCTTCTGGGCGTGCCGCGGTATTGGGCTCTACCGATTCGGACCAGGAAAAGACCATCCGTGATCTGGCTTGTAGCAGACTGATCAGCCTCGTGCAGATCTTGGAAGCGGAGCCTCATGCTGTACCTTTTTTCGTGCCGAGATGGCTGAGAAGCTTTTCCCGTGAACACTTCCGAACTCATCTACGATTGGAACAAGAAGCATCCTCCCGGGTTGAAGCCGCAGGGGCCCGTGCTGCTCAACGATGAGAGCCTCCGCGACGGTTTGCAGTCCCCATCCGTCCGCGATCCGTCGATTCCGGAAAAGCTCGAAATCTTACATCTGATGGAAGCGCTCGGCATCGACTCACTCGATCTTGGTCTGCCAGGCGCGGGGGCGCGTGCAGTAGAAGCTGTGACGGCGCTGGCTCGCGAGATCGTCGCGCACAAGATGAAGATTCGCGCCAACTGTGCCGCGCGTACCCATGAAAATGACATCCGGCCAATCGCAGAGATCGTGCAGAAAACCGGCCTGCGCATTGAAGCCGCAACTTTTATTGGATCGAGCCCCGTCCGTCGTTTCACCGAAGGATGGACCGACGACTTCCTGCTCCAGACCACTGAGAAAGCGGTCAAGTACGCGGTGTCGCTGGGCCTCGATCCGATGTACGTCACCGAGGACACCACCCGTTGCGATCCGGGCACGGTCAAGCAGCTTTATTCGACGGCAATCAACTGCGGCGCGCGCGCCATCGTAATCTGTGACACTGCCGGGCACGCCACGCCGATAGGCGCGTTTGCATTGGTCAAGTTCGTAATCGATGAAGTAGTAAAGCCGTCGGGTGAAAAAATTCGCATCGACTGGCATGGACACAGCGACCGCGGACTGGCCATCGCCAACTCGCTGGCGGCGCTGATGGCGGGCGCACATTGCGTCCATGCCTGCGCCGTTGGCATCGGCGAACGCGTCGGCAACACGCAGATGGATCAGATGCTGGTCAACCTCAAGCTCATGGGCATCGCGCCGTGGGATAAGCAAGACCTCACCAAGCTGAAACAGTACTGCCAGGCGGTTTCGCGGGCGACCGGTGTACCCATTCCGGCCAACTATCCGGTCGTGGGCGAGGACGCATTCCGCACCGCAACTGGAGTGCACGCCGCGGCCGTCATCAAGGCGTTCAAAAAAAATGACGTCGAACTGGCGAACACGGTTTACTCAGGGGTGCCCTCGCATGTGTTCGGCCTGGAACAGATCATCGACGTCGGCCCCATGAGCGGCAAGTCCAATGTCTTGTTCTGGCTGGAGCGGCGCGGTATTCCCGCCACCGAAGATACCGTCGATCGCGTCTATCAGCGCGCCAAATCCAGCGACCACACGCTGAGTGAGGCCGAAATTCTGGAGTGTCTGCCCGCCGCGACAGCGAAGAAGAGTTGATGCGAGATGCCGGCTTGCACCACGCGATTCTCGGGCCGGGAGGCATCGGAGGCCTCGTCGGTGCCTGTCTCGCCCACTCCGGAGGGTCCGTCACTCTGGTTGTAAAGCCTGAATCGCTTGCTCAGTATCCCAGGCGCCTTCATCTCGAAAGTCCGTTCGGCAACTTCAACGCAGAAGTCGCCTGCGCCTCAGAAGTCCCGCCCGCCGACGTTCTGTGGATCGCCGTGAAGGCCACTCAACTCGAATCAGGGCTGACCGCGCTCAAGAATCCAGGTTCGGGGAAAGCGATCGTTCCGCTCCTGAACGGCATTGACCACCTCTCCCTGCTTCGCTCAAGATACGGCGCAGACCGCGTCATCCCCGCAACCATCGCGGTCGAGTCTGAGCGGCTGGGTCCGGGACACATCGTCCATCGCTCGCCCTTTGCTCGCCTGAATGTCTCCACCGCCGGGCGAACTCTGCTTGGACGCACGGCAGAACATCTCCAGCAAATGGGTTTCGAGTGCCGCTTCATAGAGAACGAGTTCACGTTGATGTGGAGCAAGTTAGTGTTTCTTGGGCCCTATGCGCTAACCACAACTGCTGCGGACAAGGCAATGGGCGGGATCATTTCCGATCCTTCTTGGAGGGAGCAGCTGGAGGCTTGTGTTCGAGAAGCCTGCGACGTTGCTATCGCCGAAGGCGCCAAGGTAGATCCCGAGGCGATCCTGGCAGGGATGAAGGGCATGCCTGGAAACATGCGCAGCTCCATGCAAAAAGATGTTGAACAGCATAAGACTCCGGAGCGCGATGCCATCGCGGGACCGATCCTCCGAGGCGCACGCCGCCACAACATCGACATTCCGGCCACGACGAAGCTCGTGGCCGTAGTCGAACAAAGAGCAGATGGCGTGAATAATCACTGATGTGTATCTCAAATTCGAAACGCAACGGCACGCTCTAGCCCAATAGTTTCTAGTGCACGATTACCCGGTCTCCTCAAAAGCAATCCCCATACCTTTGCCTTCGTTGTAAGATGGCCCATAACCCCCATGAGCCCCCCTCCGCAACGCGCGGACATACCTGAGGTCACTCCCACGGTTCAGCAGGAAGTCGCCCGCCTGGCCGCTGCGCCGGACGTACGTTCCGCGTTCAACTGGTTCCGTACTCAGGAGCCGCAACTGGCGCATTGGCAAATGGAGATGGCGCGTATCCCCGCGCCTCCTTTTGGCGAAAGCGCGCGCGGAGCGTGGCTAGCAGAACGCTTTCGCGAGGTCGGCCTAGACGACGTCCGCATGGACGACGTTGGAAATGTTTTCGGCATTCATCCCGGATTCGGGCGTCGTTACGTCGCCCTCAGCGCGCACATCGATACGGTATTTCCGGCCAACACCCCTTTAAATATCCGCCAGCAGGGAAGCCGCCTGTATGGTCCCGGGGTCTCCGACAACGGTGCCGGCGTGACCGCGATGCTGGCCATTACGGCATTGTTGCGGTCGGTGCGGATCCGGCATGCGTTGCCATTCGTTTTCATCGGCAACGTGGGCGAAGAGGGAGAAGGCGACCTCCGCGGCATGCGCCATATTTTTTCCACGCCACGATGGAAAGATTCTATTGCCTACAGTGTGGTGCTCGACGGCGCCGGCGCGGACACCATTGTGGCCGAGGCCCTCGGCAGCCGCCGCTTTGAAGTCATCGTGCGCGGCCCAGGCGGGCATTCCTGGAGCGATTTCGGCGCGCCCAATCCCATCGTGATTCTGGCCAAGGCGGTTGAAACATTCACAACCACTCCCGTGCCGACCACGCCGAAAACGACTTTCAACATCGGTGTGATCCGTGGAGGCACCTCCGTAAACTCCATCCCCGAGTCGGCCAGCATGAAGGTGGACATTCGTTCGACTTCGATGGCTGAGATGGAACGGCTGGAGCAGACGCTGCGGTTGGCGCTGAACCGTGCTGTCGAGGACGAAACTCTGGCGGCAGAGATGCGCTCGTCAGCGCAGAAGCGCCCTTCCGGCGTGACCTGCGAGGTGGTGATCATTGGTAGCCGCCCGGCCGGCGAATTACCCTCCGGGGCGCGCATTCTGCAGGTAATGCGGGCGGTGGATGCTCAACTTGGCAATGCCGCGCAAGTACAGCGAGCTTCCACGGATGCCAACGTTCCCCTATCGCTGGGACAGGAAGCGATCGCCATTGGCGGCGGCGGATCGGGCGGGGGCGCTCACACTTTGCAGGAATGGTTCGACGGCAACGGACGCGAGTTGGGCTTGAAACGAATTCTGCTAACGCTGCTTGCGCTGGCAGGAGTGGGGGAATGAAACGGGGGCAGATGAAGCGAAAATTCGCAGTGCTAGGCACTTTCACGTGCGCCGGCTTTCTTGCCATTTCACTGTCGGTACCGGGCCAAACACAAAAAGCCCAAACCCAAAACGGTCAAGCCCAAAGCCCACAACCGCAAAATGATCAGACCCAACCGGGCGCGCCGGGCCCCAAAGCCGACGCAATTTACTTGCACGGCAATATCTATACCGGTGAACTGGCCAACTCGCAGTTCAGTTCAATCTTGCGGGCCGAGGCGATTGCCGTGCGCGGCGACCGCATCCAGGCCGTGGGCAAAGCGTCAGACATTGAAAAGCTCAAAGGGCCGCAAACCCAGGTTGTCGACCTGGGCGGACACTTCGTAATGCCGGGCTTTAACGATGCCCACATGCACCTCGCCGACGCTGGCTTGCAAAAGCTGAGTGTGAACTTGGTGGGCGTGAAGTCCCTCGAGGAACTTCACGCGCGCGTTCTGGCCAAGGTGCAAACCGCTGGGCCCGGCGAGTGGATCACTGGTGGTGGATGGGATGAAACGCTGTGGCCGGTAGTGGCCGTGCCCAGCCGCTGGGATCTCGACGAGATTTCCGGTGGACATCCGGTCTTTCTCGAGCGCGTGGACGGTCACATTGCCATAGCTAACACTCGGGCGCTGCAACTGGCGAGCGTCACGCTGGCCAGCAAAGATCCACAAGGCGGCGAAATCGATCGCGACGCGAATGGCCAGCCCACTGGCATTCTTCGCGAGACTGCCCGTGCTGCCGTAGAAGCCGTGATCCCAAAGCCCAACCACGACAAGCGACGGCAGGCCATCGAAGCCGCTCTTGCTGACCTGGCCCAGTGGGGGATCACTTCTGCCCAGGATTTTTCCGGCTGGCAAGACAACACCATCTGGGAAAATTTTCAGGTTCTCGAAGACCTGGAGAAAGAAGGCAAGCTGACCAGTCGCCTCAGCGAGTGGCTGCAGTTCGATGCGCCTCTTGACGAACTAGTCCTCAAACGCGACATGCATCCGCACTCTGATCTGATGCTGCACACCGGAATGCTGAAAGGTTTCATGGACGGCTCGCTCGGTTCGCACACTGCGGCGCTCCTCGAACCTTACGCGGATGATCCTAAGAATTCCGGGCTGCCCCGGTATGAAGCGGACGAACTGAATGAAATGACGAAAGAGCGTGTGCTGGCCGGCTTCCAGGTCGGTTTCCACGCCATCGGCGATAAAGGGGTCCAGATGGCGCTGGACGCGTTTGCCGAAGCGGAGAAGGCCGCGCGCGAGAAAAAAGTGAAGGCCCCGAACGGCGTCGACGACTTCCGCCTGCGCATCGAGCATGCACAGGTAACCTCGAGGGCGCAGATTGCGCGCTTCAAAGAGTTAAAGGTGGTCGCTTCCATGCAGCCCAGTCATCTGCTCACCGACATGCATTGGGCGCAAGACCGTCTGGGGCCGCAACGTGCCGCGCACTCTTATGCCTGGCTGGAGCTTTTGAATAAGGGCGTAACGCTGGCGTTCGGAACCGACTATCCGGTCGAACCAGTCACTCCCTTCCGCGGTCTGTATGCTGCGGTAACGCGCAAGAGCGAGGAAGGCAAACTCGTGTTTTTTCCCGAACAGAAAGTCTCCATGGATCAGGCAATTGCTGCGTACACCACCGGAGCCGCCTTCGCCGAGTTTGAAGAGAAGGAGAAAGGCAAACTTATCCCCGGAATGCTGGCGGATTTCGTTGTCCTTGACCAGGATGTGACCGCCGTGGCTGCCCAGAAGATGCTAGCCACCAAGGTGCTGCGTACCGTCGTCGGGGGGAAAACAGTGTACGAGGCAAAATGAGGTCGAGAGTAACATGCCTTCGAGGTATGGCTCAGCGACCCAATCTCGAACTGCATAGTGTTAGAGAGCTGCAATAGCTAATAGCTCATAGTTTTATACTATCCTGGAACAGCAGTCCAAATTGGAGGACCTGGTAAAACGAAATGGGTGGTTCGTGCGTCTAATGGAGAGACTGATTTTTACCTGCGTCGCGCCCTGCCGGGGCCAAAGCGTTGAAACGGGTATAATTGGCAAGATTTATAAATTTGGAGGAAGTAAAATTATGGATTCGCGCGCAGGCAGTGTTTGGGTGCGCATGAAGGCCCGTCGCTGGGTCTACACTTTCAGTATTCTGTCCACTCTGTCCCTCGGCATCCTCATTGGGACGGTGGTTTCTTACGGAGTCAAGGGCAAAGAAGGGCAAAAGGCTTCTGACGCGCCTCCGCTCGTGGTGCCGCCGCCGCAACAGCTCTCCAACGCATTTTCGCAAATTGCCAAGCAGTTGGAGCCCAGCGTAGTAAACATCAATACCGAATCGACCATCAAGAACGTGGGTCGTCGCCGTCGCGGACAAGTTCCGGGCGACGAAGACGGCGGCGGTGGCATGGAAGATTTCTTCAACCGCTTCTTCGGCGGCCAAGGCGGTCCGAGCATTGACAGCGGTCCTGTTCGTGAACGCTCTCTTGGCTCCGGCGTCATTGTGGACTCCAAGGGCTACATCCTCACGAATCGTCACGTCGTCGACAAAGCGGATCGCATTCGTGTGCGTTTCCAGGACGATCCACCAAATGTGCAGCACGATGCCAAGGTGATTGGCTCTGACCCGGAGACCGATCTCGCAGTAATTAAAGTCGAGACCGATCGAGGCTTGCCCGCGGCTAAGTTGGGCAACTCTGACAGTATGCAAGTAGGAGACTGGGTGCTCGCAGTGGGCAGCCCGTTCGGTTTGAGTGAGACCGTCACCGCGGGAATCGTTTCGGCCAAAGGACGCAACATCGTATCGGGCCGGCAATTTCAGAACTTTATCCAGACCGACGCAGCCATTAATCCCGGAAATTCCGGTGGACCGCTGGTCAACATGGCGGGAGAGGTCATCGGCATCAACACCGCCATCCTTAGCGAAACCAACGCCTATGCCGGCGTCGGCTTCGCGATGCCTTCCAATTCCATCGTCCAGGTCTACAACCAACTGACCGGACCCGAGCACCGGGTCTCGCGCGGCTCCATCGGCATTATGTTTGACGCGCAGGAGAATCCGGCCATTGCTCGCGTCTACGGATCTGGTTCCGGCATCACGATTTCCAGCGTGGTGGCGGGAAGTCCCGCAGACCAGGCCGGACTGAAGGTTGGCGACACCATTACGACTCTGGAAGGCAAGAAAGTCACCAAGGGCGATGACCTGGTCTCTGAAATCGCAAGCCGCAAACCAGGTTCGAAAGTGAAGCTCGGTTTCATCCGCAACGGCAAGCAGGAAGACACGACGGTAACCATTGCCGATCGCGCCAAACTCTTTGCCGCCCGTCTGGGTGAAGAACCGGATAGTGGCGATGAGAGCACGCCCAAGGAGAGTAAGTTCGGAGTAACCGTCCGAAACCTGACTCCGGAGATGGCTGATCGGCTCGATATTGCGGCCGGAAAAGGCGTGATCGTTCAGGATGTCAAACCCGGTTCCTTCGCCGAAGATGTCGGCCTGGGCCGCGGAGACGTCGTCCTGGAGGTCAATAAACAGAAGGTGAACAATGAGGATGAGTTCGCCCGGATTGAGGCCAGCTTGAACAGTGGCCAGGATGTGGTGTTCCTGGTCCACCAGCGAGGTTCTGGCAAGCAGGACGGGACGGTCTTCCTCGCCGGCACACTCCCATAACTTTAGACTAGCCCAATCGGAACTGGTACTCTCTCTTGCAATCGGAGATGATTACGGTGCCAGTTTCCCGGTTGCGTCTGTTTATTGGCGGGAATGTTAGGAGACGTTGTCAGGTTGAGACACTTAATCCCAATTCGTGCCGGATGGCTAAGCGCGGTCACGAGCGCCTGTGTAATGGCGTGTGTCGTCCCCGCGGCAACTGCGCAGACCTCGACTACCGATGCGAGGAAATCTGGCGAGCCCGCAGCCACACATGCGCCGGCGGCGAAAACACCAACTTCATCCCGTTCCACGAGAAAGCACAAGGTTAGCGCAGGTGCAGCGACCACAACCAGTGCAACATCACGGAAAGCGACACGATCGAGTTCGCGAAAGAAAAGAACAGCTCGCGTGCGTGGACAGAAAAAAATTGATGCCGATCGTGCACAAGCCATCCAGGAAGCTTTGATCCGCGAGCACTACCTCAACGGCCAGGCGACAGGAACCTGGAACCAGGCTAGCGAAGACGCCATGCGGCGCTATCAGGCCGACCATGGCTGGCAATCTAAGACCGTGCCCGATTCGCGAGCTTTGATCAAGCTAGGCTTGGGCCCCAGCCAGGACCACCTGCTGAATCCGGAGAGCGCGATGACGACAGGACCGGACGCGCCGCGGGTCGCTTCCATACCTTCGACAAACGGGTCATCTTCGCGACTCGACCGCCCCTCTGCTCCCGTTAAGAGCGCTCCCGCCGAGCCGGTTCCCACTTCAAACCCGAATCGCGGCGACTCTTCCAGCCCGCAGTAAATCACCCGCAGTAGATCAATGGAGTAAGACCTGTCTCGAAGAGCGTGGGTGGGGAAGCTCTCCGATCCTGAAAGGACTGGCTTCGAAGTTGTCTGTCTGGGATTGGAACTGCAGCAGAGAGAAAAGCGGAAAAGGCTGAGGGCTGACTGCTAATTGCTGCTTTTCCTGTAGCTTCCTGCCACTGGCTGCGGAAAATACGGCAGCGGCTGCGCGCTGACAATGGCACGGGGATTCGCTTCGACCAGGGCATCCGCGACTCCTTCGCCGCAGATTACGGCGGCGGCATCGCGGGCAGTTGAGAGCACCGGCACCCGTTTCGCGGTATCATGCGCATCGCTGGCGAGCACGTGAACCGACTGGCGCTCGAGCAGCCACTGCGCGACTCGACGCACGCGCTCGCCCCAGAATCCGGTGAGCGCCGACCCGGTCATCTGGATGATGCAGCCTTGCTCCGCCCACTCCACAATGCGTTGCGGGCTCTCGCGAACAATCGGATTGCGCTCGGGATGGGTGATGATCGCAGTCATCCCGCAGTCCCCGAGTTTGAGAAAAGAATCCGTGGTTTGAGGAGGAACGCTGTAGTTGCTTAGCTCGACCAGCATGTACTGCGAACCTTCGATCACGTAGCGAGTAGGGTTCGAAAATGCGTCCTGCAGATTGTCGTAAGAAAGATGAAAGTCGCATCCAAGGCTCAGCTTAATTGTGTCCCCTACAAGCTGCTGCAGATGTGCGAGCACCCCCTTCAGATATTCGCGATCATAGTGGTAGCGATCATTCGCGTGCGGGGTAGCCACCATGTGAGTAATTCCATCCGTCGCGGCCATGCGGCACATGGCGACCGAGACGTCCCAGGATTTCGGTCCATCATCTACTTCCGGCAGAATATGAGAATGAATGTCGATCACGATTCAAGACTGCGGGAGCGGCCGGCAGTGAGCTCAACTTGATTTAAGCAGATTCAGGTAGAAAGAGAAAGCGGAAGAGCTCTCTGCGGATCTCCTCAGCGACCTCTGCGATTCAGCTCTTAGCGGTATCGTTCGCGAATGAAATCTGCGATTCCGGC
Organism: Acidobacteriota bacterium; assembly: GCA_003225005.1. Taxonomy (GTDB): domain Bacteria; phylum Acidobacteriota; class Terriglobia; order Terriglobales; family Acidobacteriaceae; genus Sulfotelmatobacter. The sequence goes on from QIAN01000011.1 coordinate 27,412, forward strand.
GTAGGCTTTCGCCAGAGTTTTTTCATCTGGCAGGAACACGATGCGGAAGTGCTGCGTGCCAGGTTTTTGGCCGAAGCCGGAACCGTGCACAACCATCACATGTTTCTGGCGGATAAGTTCCTTCACAAAGACTTCGTCGCTCTCAGGGATATCGATGCGCGGGAAAGCGTAGAAAGCGCCGCGGGGCGTAACACAGCTCACGCGGGGAGTGGACTCACACCATTGTTGAGTGAGATCGCGGCGTGAGCGCAATTTGCGCCGCACGTCCATGAGATGGTCCTGCGGGCCTTCGAGGGCAGGCCTGATCGCATATTGCTCAGGATGGTTGGCGCAGAGGCGCGCACGCAGCAAACGGTGAACACCTTCGGTGTAAGACTTCACCGCGGCCGCTTCGCCCGAGACAATGCCCCATCCGATGCGCCATCCCGGAACCAGATAATTCTTCGACATACCGCCAAAGGTTACGCAGGGAACGTCAGGCGCGACTGAGGCAAAGGCGATGTGCGGCGTGTCTTCAAGAATCAGTTTGTCGTAGATTTCGTCGGAGAAAACTACAAGATTGTGGCGGCGCGCCAGTTCTGCGATTTGCTCTAGCATTTGCCGCGAGCACAGTGAGCCAGTGGGATTGTTGGGATTGATCAGCGCGATGCCACGAGTACGCGGCGTGATCTTGCGTCCGATGTCGGCAAGTTCAGGCTGCCACGCGTCGTCTTCATTCAAATCGTAGGCATTGGGCACAATGCCCAGCTTGCACAGAACCGCCGAGTAGAGCGGGTAGTCAGGACTCGGCGTGAGGATATTCTCGCCCGGATCGACCAGCGCGCTGATACAGAGGTCCACGGTTTCACTCACACCGGAGGTCACAAAAACATCCTGCACCGTCGAAATGCCTTTGCGCGCAGCCTCGCCGCGAATGGCATCGAGCGCTTCAGGAATCCCCGGCGACGGCGCGTATCCATTCTTGCCGTCGCGCATGGCTTTGTGGGCAGAGTCGATGATGTGCGGCGGAGTCTGGAAATCAAAGTTGAGCGGGTCGCCGACATTTAGCGGCAGGACTTTGTGTCCCTGCTTAATGACTTCGTCAGCCACGCATGCCAGATCGCGGATGGCATAGCGCACGTTGTCGAGGCGCTTGGCAGCGGTGACTTCGCGGGTTTGCGTGATGGGCATCAATCAAATTCTAACCGCACAGGACACCGAGGACGTACCGAAATCTGGGTCATCACGCAGCTGGCTGAAGAACAAGACTTTGCGTTGAGTGCCCAGCCCAAAGAAATCATAAAAAATACATACGGCCAAACCAACACGAAGGGAAGACCAACCAGCAGCCATTAAGCCCCGCTTTTTTGGATTTGAATAGTCCAAACCCAAAGAGAAGCAGCCAGCAAAACCCCTAGGAAGGCGCCATACGAGCGTCAGGGTCCTCGGAAAAAAATCCATGGACCGAAGCCAGCGGAATGAGCAAAGCAAGCGAGATCAAGAAGAGCCGTCTCATCCCGTACGCTCCTACCATTTCAAAACTCGGCGTCCTCTGCGTGCTCGGCGGTGGAAATCTTTACTCGCCTCGATCGATCTGCGCTTTCTGCAGCTTGTCCGAATAATCGACGTAGACCGACTTCCACTCAGTGTAGAAATCGATGGCGCCGATGCCGCCTTCGCGATGGCCGTTGCCGGTCGCCTTCGTTCCGCCGAATGGCAGGTGCACTTCGGCGCCGATCGTCGGGGCATTGATGTAGGTGATGCCCGCGTCGAGGTCGCGAATGGCAGAGAAGGCCCGGTTCACGTCTTTGGTGTAGAGCGCGGAGGAGAGGCCGTACTCGATTCCGTTGGCGATTCCAATTGCATCTTCCAGATCGTCACAGGGAATGATCGCGACTACGGGGCCGAAGACTTCTTCCTGCGCGATACGCATCTGAGGATCGACGTCGATGAATACCGTCGGCTCCATAAAAAATCCGTACTGGTACTTGCTCTCGGTCAGACGGTTGCCTCCGCAGACCAGCTTCGCGCCTTCATTCTTGGCGATGTCGACGTAACTGAGATCGGTGGCGAGTTGGCGCTCGTTGATCGCTGGTCCCATCTCGACTGTTTCGTCCAGGCCGTTGCCGACTTTGAGTTTTTTCGCGCGTTCGACGTAGCGTTCGATGAACTCGCTGTACACGCCTTTCTGCACGATGATTCGGCTGGTTGCGGTGCAGCGCTGGCCGGTGGTGCCGAAGCCTCCCCAGAGTCCGCCTTCGATGGCGAGATCTAGGTTGGCATCGTCAAGGACGATCATGGGATTTTTCCCGCCGAGCTCGAGCGAGCAATGCTTGAAGCTTTTCGCGGCGGTTTGTCCCACGATGCGGCCCACGGCGGATGATCCGGTGAGTGAGATGGCGCGCACGTCGGAATGTTCGGCGAGCGGCGTGCCCACATCGGGGCCGAAGCCGGTCACGATGTTGATGACGCCATGCGGCACGCCGGCGTCGGCGAGGGCGCGCACAAGGTGAAAGGTGGAGAGCGGCGTATCCTGCGCGGGCTTAATGACGCAGGTGTTGCCGCAGACGATTGCGGGGAGCAGCTTCCACGAAGGGATCGCCATGGGGAAATTCCAGGGCGTGATCATTCCGCAGATGCCGATGGGCTGGCGCACGGCCATGGCGAATTTGTTGGGCAGCTCCGACGGAACTGTCGGGCCGAACATGCGGCGTCCTTCGCCGGCCATGTAATAGGCGCAATCGATTGCCTCTTGCACGTCGCCGCGGGTTTCGGCGAGAACCTTGCCCATTTCGCGGGTCATGTCGCGGGCGCATTCTTCTTTGCGCTCGATCAGGATCTCAGCCGCCTTGAAGACCAGCTCGGCGCGGCGGGGTGCGGGGACCAGGCGCCACCGGGCGAAGGCGCGTTTGGCGGCGTCCACGGCGGCGTCCACGTCGGCCTTGCCAGATTTCTGGAAGATGCCAACTACGTCGCGGGTGTCGGCGGGATTGCGGTCTTCGAAAGTCTCTCCCATGGAAGACTCGACCCATTCGCCGTCGATGAAGTTCTTGTAAACCTTGGTGGGATGAGTGTTGCCAATAGTTGCAGGCGTGGGCAAAGTTTCGGTTGCCATGATTGCCTCCTCGATGAATGCCGAAGTATTGATGCTACAGCGGGCATTGGAGGTGCGGCAAGGGAGGCGGTAGTGTGGGTAGTGTGGGATTGGATCGTATATTTCTGACCCCAGACTCAAACCCGCTTCTTGGCGCGAGCACCAACACAAGCTGGGACAGCCTGATTTTTGTTACGCTTATCGGTAACGGGCAATTCACGATTCCCTACACCTTGGATATCGGTAGTCTCCATTTCAGCTCCAGCGCGTCGGGTCCCTGTATCGACTGTGCCTATTCACAGACCTCCCTTCTCCCTGGCTTCCCCAAACCGACCCAAGGCACGCTAACCGTTAACCTCAACGGTGTTTCTCAGACCTACCCATTTCGCTTCTGCAGTTCCCGAGCCGACAAGTCTTGTTTTGCTTGCGACAGGGTTGGCGGGTATGCGTGAACGGTTCACCGAGTTTTTTCGCAACCTGCTAATCTAAAACTCCACCGGCATCGACCTGGCGGCGTCCAGGGTGACACGTTGCTTGTGCTTGTATGCCAGATTGGCCATGTGCACTGCGATCGCTGATCGGTAGCCAAGCTCAGCCGACGCATTCGGGGCCTTGCGCGTGCGGATGCAGTCAATCCAATTGCCCATGTGGTTCTGATCCGGCGTCTTCCCATGGAGCGCTGTGCCCTGCGCACGGTTGACTTTCTCCGGGAAGTAGCGAATGTGCTCACCCGATTCTGCCTTCACCATGTCGGATTCTCCTAAAGTGTGCTCGATGGTTCCGTCACTGCCCAGGATGTGCTCGCCCAGCCCGTAGTGGCTGTTGCTGAAAGTGGATTGCCAAGTCACGACGATGTCTTGGGGAAAATCGAGAGTGACCGCGATGGTGTCGGGCACCTCACGTCCATCTTTTTCTGAGAATCACGCGAACTGATGCACTCCGTTCTCGGCGACGTTGCCGCCGGCGAACTCCCAAAATAAGCGCCAGTTGATCAGCCGATAGGGATCGAAAGGCCGGTCCGGCCGGCCATTGAGAAAGGCGGTCCAGTTCACATTTTGGGCGGTGCAGTCGGAAGGAACAGGACGCACCCACTGGCCCTTGCCGTGAGGCGTGTTGCGGCTCATCCACGAATTCACCTGCGTCACTCTCCCGACGATTCCGTCCTTGATCCACTTTCTCGCGTCCGCTAATGCACCTGCACTCTCCCACTGCAGGCCGATTTGGACTACACGGTCGGAACTCTTTACCGCCGCGAGGCATTGGTCAGCTTCTGCAATTGACCAGGTCATGGTTTTCTCGGAATAGAGATCTTTGCCTGCGGCCAGAGTGTCGAGAAAGTGCCGGGCGTGGGTGTGCAACGGGCTGGCCACGATGACAGCGTCGAGGTCTTTCATGTCGAGCAGGCGGCGATGATCGTCGAACGTCTGAATGCCGGGTGCCATCTTCTTGGCTTCGTCGCGGCGTCGAGTGTAGACATCGGCGATGGCCACGAGTTGACTGTTGGGAACCGAGATCGCTTGCTTGAGCAATTCTTGCCCGCGGTTTCCTACGCCGATCATCCCCACGCGGATACGATCATTTGCGCCAAGCACGGGCGAAGTCGGATAAGCAACGAAGGCCGCCGTGCCCAACGCCGCCTGCTTGAGAAAATCCCGTCTAGTGTTGTCTGTCATGATGGAGTCCCTCGAAAAGACCTGCTCACAACGCCCCGGCATCTTGCAAAAGTTTTTTCATACCCGCCCAGCTCTGACGCGATGACTGTTCTGGCGTCCCACCGCCGTTCCAGTGAGTTTCCAGACTCACCGCGAACGAGTAGCCATCGCGCTTGAGCGCTTTGTACTGCCCTGTCCAATCGACGATGCCTTTCCCCATGGCCGCCCAATCGTATCCTTTGTCCTTCTTTACCGCATCCTTGCAGTGGCAGTGACCGATGCGGTCCTTGGGCAAAAGATCGTAGCCGTCGGGATACGGCGTCTCCCCGCTGGCCGCGGCGTTTCCCGGGTCCCAGTTGAGCATGAGATGGGGAGACTTCACCGCATTCAGAACCTTGGCAGCTTCGGCCCCGGTGGCGGTATTGAGACCGGAATCATTTTCCAGAAGCAAGATAATACCTTTCTTGCCCGCTTTGTCGGCGGCGTCCAGCAGCTTTTCATTTATCGCTGCACGATATGGAACTTGATCCTCCAACCGCCAGAAGTCGAAGCAGCGCACGCGATCAGTACCGAAGACTTTCGCCATTTCGAGGGCGCGCTCCAGAACCTCGTCCTGCTGATCGAAGGTGAAGTCAGCGTGGAAATCGTGCGCTGTACTGAATTTCGATTGCGGAGCACCCTTCCAGTCCGCTTTGAAAAGCGGGCTGGCGATGTCGGTCACGTGTAAGTTGTATTTCTGGAGGATGCGCTGAGTTTCTGCGACCTCCTTCGAGTCCAGATTGACGACGTTTTTTTTCCACATGCCGCGCAGCTCGATCCACTCCATGCCGAATTCGCGCGACGCAACTTCGCAGGCGCGGCCAAAGTCCTGTGAGATCTCGTCATTGATAACGGAAACTCGGAACGGCGACTTCAGAGGCTTTGCTTCAACCGTGTTTGAAGGTTTTCGCTGCTGATCGCCGCCGGAGGAGCTGGCCGGCCGAGAGAGCGACTCGGGTTTCAGCAAAGCATAACCCAGCGGGGAAGTGGTTATGGTGGCCGCTGCCATCGCACCCAGCCTTGACAGGAATTCACGACGTGCGAAACGAACAGGCATGCCTTCCTCCTTGCGGCGAGCTCCGTGACTTGAATTCTCACAACGACGAGGGGTTCAATCCTATCACTTACAGGGAAATTGACTGAAGGACGTCCGCGGCGACGAAGTGCGTGATGGGCATTAAAGGAAATCGCACGTATATTCCCCGTCAGCGACGGGTGCACCCCAAGAAAGTGATGAGTCATGCGGCCCTCTGTTCCGTTCTGCGTTCCCAGAAGTCCTGAAAGCGACCACTCAGCTTGGCACAGCGGAGAGCGATGATAGCGTTGGAGCCTTGAACAGTCCAGTGCATTCCGGCTCGTT